>DJBL01000005.1:25678-25984 GCA_002435595.1 Stenotrophomonas maltophilia | reverse complement strand
GGCCGGGGCGGTCTCGCTGGCAGGGGCGCTGGTCGGGGCGGCCGGTTCGGTCGGTGCGGCGGTGTTGGCGGTGCCGTCCTGGGCCTTGCAGGCCACCAGGATCGGCAGCATGGCCATGAGCGAAATGGCGAAACGGGTCTTCATCGAGGCATCTCCAGCGGATGAGCATGTAGGGGCGGGCGCGTGGAGCGCCCGCCAGGGGGGAATGATGGCACGCGGCAACGCGCGTCCTGCGTGCACGGTGTGTGACGGTTCAGCGAGCCTGCACTCAGCGCTTGGGCTGGGTGCGCGCCTGTGCGATCAGGG
>DJBL01000005.1:0-25513 GCA_002435595.1 Stenotrophomonas maltophilia | reverse complement strand
TGCGCGCCTGTGCGATCAGGGCATCGGCGTTGCGCAGCAGTGCCTCGAAGGAATCGCCCTTGACCAGGTAGCGGCCATTGATCACCAGCGCCGGGGTGCCCGGCACCTGGGTGCGCTGGGCAAACGCGCGTGCGGCCTTGAACTTCTGCTCCACCGCATCGCCCTTGAGGGCGGCCTGGAAGCGCTCCGGCTCCACGCCGTAGCCCTTGTAGAAGGCGGCCAGTTCGTCCGGCGACACGTTCTGCATGGGCAGCGAGCGGGTTTCATGCAGGGCCTGGAACATGGCGCGGTGGCTGCGCTTGGCCACGCCGAGCTGGTCGGCGGCCAGGTAGGCACGCGCGAACGAATCCCAGACCCCGCCAAACGCGGCCGGCACCGGGGTGAAGCGCACGTCCTTGGGCAGCTTGGCCGCCCAGGCTTCCAGTTGCGGCTCGAAGCGCGCGCAGTGCGGGCAGGTGTAGCCGAACATCTCCACCACTTCGATCTTGCCGGCCAGTGGCGCATACGGGCCGGGCTGTTCGATCACGTCGTAGTCGGTGCCTTCGACCAGCTTGACCGGGGGGGCCGCCAGCGTGGAAAGGGGGCTCAGGGCCAGCAGCAACAGCATCAAGCGGGGCATCAAACTCATCTACATCCATCTCCATCGGAAAAAACAACGCCGGCCCAGTGCCGGCGTGGCGGTGAACATAACCCGCCACGGGGGCGGGGCGGCCAGCCAGCCGCCGAGCGGTCTCTAGGGGGCCTTGGCCGGTTGGCTGCCCACCGCGGCCACGTCGTCGGCGCGGTTGTGCAGGCCCTGCAGGTAACTGCCCAGGGCCTGGATCTCCTGTTCGCTGAGCTGTTTGGCGATCGTGGCCATGATCTGGAAGTGCGCCTTGTCGGTTTCGTGGGTGACCCCGGCCTGGTATTCCTGCAGCCGGCGCGCGACATACGCCGCATGCTGGCCGCCGATATGCGGGTAGGCCGGGCCCGGGTTGCCGGCGCCGGTGGGACCGTGGCAGGCCATGCACGCCGGGATGCCGCGTTCGGCATCGCCCCCGCGATACAGCTGCTGCCCGATCTCGTAGAACTTCCTGCCGGCGTACGGACCTTCGCCCACCAGGCCATCGTCGGCAAGCCCGGCGCTGGCCTTCTGCGTTGCGAAATACGCACCGATGTCGCGCATGTCCTGCGGAGTGAGGTCCTGCACGAACGGCACCATCGCCGCCGAGGCCCCGGAGGTGCGCTGGCCGTTGGCGATCAGGGCCATCTGCTGGGCCACGTAACGCTCGCTCTGGCCGGCGATGCTGGGGTACATCTCCACGGTGGAATTGCCGTCGGCCGAGTGGCAGGCCGCGCACGCGGCGGCCTTGGTCTGGCCGGCCTTGGCATCGCCCCAGGTGGTCTTGCTGAAATCGACCTCCAGCGAGGCGGTCTTGATCGGCCCGTTGTCGGGCAGGGGCGTGATCGAGGTCTGGGCGACCGCGACAGCGGCCAGCAGCGATACAGCAACAGCGGAAACGGCAAGAACGCGAGCGTGGCGCATGCGGAAGCTCCGTGTGGACCGGCCTGGCGGGTGCAGGGTGCACCCGCGGGGATCGCCCGATTATCCATGCGCTTTCACGCCACGGTCAACGCAGGGTGCAGCAAAACCGGCCGCGGCAGCGCGGATCCGGCCCGGACATGCGATCCTATGGGCATGTCATTGCTCCTCGAACGTGCCCACTATCTGCTTTCGGCCCACAACACCCGGCAATTGCCGGAGGATGTCGGGGCCGAAGTTGCCTTTGCCGGGCGCTCCAACGCCGGCAAATCCAGCGCCCTCAACGCCCTGACCCGCCAGAACAGCCTGGCCCGGGTCTCCAAGACCCCCGGCCGCACCCAGCAGCTGGTGTTCTTCGAGGTCACCCCGGAGGCCAAGCTGGTCGACCTGCCCGGCTATGGCTACGCCAAGGTGCCGCTGGACCTGCAGGCCCACTGGCAGGCCTTCATCGACCAGTACTTCCGCACCCGCGAGGCGCTGCGTGGCCTGGTGGTGGTGATGGACATCCGGCACCCGCTCAAGGACTACGACCGCCAGATGCTGGCCTATGCGGTGCAGCGCGGCCTGCCCGCGCACGCGCTGCTGACCAAGGCCGACAAGCTCGGCCGCGGCCAGCAGGGCATCGCCCTGCAGAAGGTGCGCAAGGAACTGCAGTCTTCCTTCGGTGACACGGTCAGCGTGCAGACCTTCTCCGGTCCGGCCCGCCAGGGCGTGGACGAAGCGCGCGGGATCATTGGCGGCTGGCTGGGATTGAACAAGCCGGCCCCGGAAGCAGCGCCCTGACCCAAGGCCGGTGGATCCACGCCCTGCGTGGATGACCCAGACCCGGGACGGGCCAACAATGGATGTGCGCCGCCGACCGGGCTTTGCCCTGGTCGGGGCGGCCGCGCGTGGCGCGGCATCCACGCATGGCGTGGATCTACGCGTTGGGGCCTTCGCGGCGTTTACCTGGGTAGGCCGACAATGGATGGGCGCCGCTGACCGGGCTCTGTCCCGGTCGGGGCGGCCGCGCGTGGCGCGGCATCCACGCATGGCGTGGATCTACGCGTTGGGGCCTTTGCGGCGTTTACCTGGGTAGGCCGGCAATGGATGTGCGCCGCCGACCGGGCTTTGCCCTGGTCGGGGCGGCCGCGCGGGGCGCGGCATCCACGCATGGCGTGGATCTACGCGTTGGGGCCTTTGCGGCGTTGACCTGGGTAGGCCGACAATGGATGGGCGCCGCCGACCGGGCTCTGTCCCGGTCGGGGCGCCGCGCGTGGCGCGGCATCCACGCATGGCGTGGATCTACGCGTTGGGGCCTTTGCGGCGTTTACCTGGGTAGGCCGACAATGGATGGGCGCCGCCGACCGGGCTCTGTCCCGGTCGGGGCGCCGCGCGCGTGCGCGGCATCCACGCATGGCGTGGATCTACCTGCCCGTGGCGTGCGCGGGGGCAGGCAATGGCGCGAACTCACCCGGCACCCAGGCGAATGCTTCGCCTTCGCGGCGCACATGGCCCAGCCCCGGGAACGGCAGGTGCGCGCCGGCCACCCACCAGCCTCCGTCGGCGGCCTGCGCCATCATCCGGCGGCGGCTGGCAATCGCGGCGGTGCGGTCGCTGTCGGCTTCGTAGGAGGCCTGCGGCTGGGCGAACTGCACGGCATGAAAATGCACGATGTCGCCCCACACCAGCAGCTGCTGGCCGGCGCCGCCATCGATCCGGTAGGACACGTGGCCTACCGTATGGCCATGGCTGTCCAGCGCGGTGATGCCGGTCGGCAACGCCGCGCCGGGCCCAAAGCGCTTCAGCTTTCCAGCCGCCTCGTAGGGCGCCACCGCCTTGCGCGCCAGCGCGAAGGCAAAGCGCACGCCCTGTGGCGCGCCGGCTTCGCTGGCCGGGTCCAGCCAGTAAGCCGCGTCGGCCGCGGACAACCACACCGTGGCGTTGGGGTAGGCGACCTTGTCCTGCGCATCCAGCAGCCCGCACAAGTGGTCCGGATGGGCATGGGTAAGCAGCACCTCATCCACCTCGGCCGGGTCATAGCCGGCCTTGCGCAGGTTGCCCAGCACCTGGCCCAGGCCCGGGCCGAAGCACTGCGCGGTGCCGGTATCGACCAGGGTCAGGTGCTCGCCACGCTGCACCAGGTAGGCGTTGACCGCGGTCTGCAGGCCCTTGCCGTCCTCGGGCACGTAGCGGTGGTCCAGCAGGCGGGTGACCGCGCCGGCGTCGATGCCGGCCAGTTCCTGGCGTCCCAGCGCGACGGTGCCATCGAACAACGCAGTGACCTGCAGCGTGCCGATCTGCTCGTGGTACACGCCGGGGACCTGTTCGCGCGGGATGTGCGTCGTGGTGGCCCATGCAGGGCCGGTGGCGGCGGCCAGCAGCGCGGTGGCGAGCGTGCGAACGCTAGGGAAAGGCATGGCAGGTTCCGGACAGGGCGGCAGCGCCGCGGTAGGTCCATGCTGCGCCCGGGGCGCAGCGCGATCCGCTCAGAATGCCGCGCGATCCGCTCGCCCTCAGCTGTTGCCGATCGCCGCCGGCTCCAGCCCGTAGCGTTCGGCAAAGCGCTTGTTGAAGCTGCCCAGGGAGCGGTAGCCCACGCGCGCGGCCACCGTCTTCAACGGCAGGCGGGTGGTGTAGAGCAGGTTCATTGCATGGGCCAGGCGCGCATCGGCGATCAGCTCGCGCACGCTGGCCTGCTCGCTGGCCAGGCGTCGGCGCAGGGTGGCCCCGCTCAGGCCAAGCTGCTGTTCGAAGTCGCGTGATTGCCAGTCGCGTTCGGGCTGGGCGGCGATCAGGTCGCGGATGCGCTCGCCCAGGCTCGGTTCGGGGGCGACCAGCAGGCTGCCGTGGCCGCGCCGGCAGAAGGCCAGCACCAGCGCGGCCAGCGCGAGCCGGGCCTCGGTGTAGCGCGCGTGCTCCAGCGCCTGGCGCCATTGCCGCAGGGTGTCGCCGTGGTCGTCCAGCGACAACCGCGCCAGCGCGTCGCCGGCCTCGGGCAGTGGTTCGTTCCAGAGTACGCGCGCGGCGGCCAGCGCCTCGCTGCATAGCGGCACGATCGCGCTGAGGTACACGCCGCTGTGCGGATCGGGAATGTTGACCACGTCGATGCGGCAGCGGCGGGTGATCAGGAACAGGTCGCCGGGCATGAACGTGAGCGACTGCGTGCCACAGGTCACCTGCTTGCGCCCCTGCAGCAGGATCGCGAACTGCGGCTGCGGGATGTCCACCGAGGAGGCGCCGTGTTCGCGGCGCGCGGTGACGCAGGCGTAGCCGTCGGCGCGCACGCAGGTGGCGAGGCTGGCCATGTCGTCCAGCAGCGAGGCCGGGTGGAGGAGGGCGTTCATCAGTGCGCAGTATCGAACAACTGGCCGATCAATGCTGCGGCCGCCATCGCCAACGCGCCCCAGAACATTACCCGCACCGCGCCGCGCAGAGGCGGTGCGCCGCCGGCACGCGCGGCCATCGCGCCGGTCAGGCCGAGGCCGACCAGGGTGGCGGCGGTGGTGACCTGTGCAACGTACGCGTGCGGGGCCAGCAGTGCGGTCAGCACCGGCAGCGCCGCGCCGCAGATGAAGGCAGCGGCCGAAGCCATCGCGGCCTGCAGCGGGCGTGCGCGCAGTTCGTCGGTGATGCCCAGCTCGTCGCGCGCATGCGCGGCCAGGGCATCGTGGGCGGTCAACTGCACCGCCACCTGCTGGGCCAGGTCGGGGGTCAGGCCGCGATGCCGGTAGATGGCCGCCAGTTCCTCCAGCTCGCTGTGCGGGTCTTCATGCAGCTCGCGCTTCTCCACCGCCAGGTCGGCGGTTTCGGTATCGGCCTGCGACTGCACCGACACATACTCGCCGGCGGCCATCGACATCGCCCCGGCCACGGTGCCAGCGATCCCGGTGGCCAGTACGGTGGACGCACTGGCACCGCTGGCGGCAATGCCGACCACCAGCCCGGCCACCGAGACGATGCCGTCATTGGCACCCAGCACGGCGGCCCGCAGCCAGCCCACGCGGTCGGAGCGATGTACTTCCGGATGTCTGGATCGGCTCATGGGGGCAGTGTAGGGCGCGCCCCCCGCGCGGGGCGAAATGCGTCGCAACGGCGCTGCGGCCCGGTCAAGCCCATTTTCATAGGATGCTGAAAACCGTCACGGTGACGCGACGGTGGGGGACGCCACGATATAGTGCGCCCTTGCGATGCGGGGGCTGCAACCCCACATCCCCGCCCTGACCAGAATCCTGCGAGCCTCCCCTTGTCGAGCCCCAGCCACGTCGCCGAGACGCCGATCACCGACCGAAATGAACTGGTCGCCACGTTGGCCTCCGGCGAAAAGCCCAAGGCGCAGTGGCGCATCGGCACCGAACACGAGAAGTTCGGCTTCCGCCTGGACGACCTGCGTCCGCCCACCTTCGACGGCGACCGCGGCATCGAAGCCCTGCTCAAGGGCCTGACCCGTTTCGGCTGGGCGCCGGTGGACGAGGGCGGTCGCACCATCGCGCTGCTGCGCGACAACGCCTCGGTGACGCTGGAACCGGCCGGCCAGCTGGAACTGTCCGGCGCGGCGCTGGAGACCATCCACCAGACCTGCGTGGAAACCGGCACCCACCTCAATGAAGTGGCGCAGGTGGCCGGCGAACTGCAGCTGGGCTTCCTGGGCATGGGCTTCCAGCCCAAGTGGACCCGCGAGGAGATGCCGTGGATGCCCAAGGGCCGCTACAAGATCATGCGCGAGTACATGCCCAAGGTCGGCACGCTGGGCCTGGACATGATGACCCGCACCTGCACGGTGCAGGTCAACCTGGACTACGCCACCGAAGCGGACATGGTGAAGAAGTTCCGCGTGTCGCTGGCGCTGCAGCCGATCGCCACCGCGCTGTTCGCCGATTCGCCCTTCACCGAAGGCGCGCCGAACGGCTACCAGAGCTACCGCTCGCACATCTGGACCGACACCGACAACGACCGCACCGGCATGCTCGACTTCGTGTTCGAGGACGGCTTCGGCTACGAGCGTTACGTCGACTACCTGCTCGACGTGCCGATGTACTTCTCCTACCGCGATGGCAAGTACAACGATGCCAGCGGCCAGAGCTTCCGCGACTTCATGGTCGGCAAGCTGCCGGTGCTGCCGGGCCAGCTGCCCACGCTGCGCGACTGGTCGGACCACATGACCACCGCCTTCCCCGAAGTGCGCTTGAAGAAGTACCTGGAAATGCGCGGTGCCGATGCCGGCCCGTGGAGCCGCCTGTGTGCATTGCCGGCATTCTGGGTGGGCCTGCTGTACGACGATGCCGCACTGGATGCGGCCTGGGACCTGGTGCGTGATTTCAGCCTGGTCGAGCGCAACGTGCTGCGCGACGGCGTGCCGAAGCATGGGTTGAAGCTGCCGTTCCGCAACGGCACCGTGCTGGACCTGTCGCGCGAGGCGCTGAAGATCGCCGTGGCCGGCCTCAAGCGCCGCGCCGCACGCAACGCCGATGGCCAGGACGAAAGCAAGTTCCTGGACGTGCTGCAGGAGATCGTCGATTCCGGGCTGACCCCGGCCGACCGCAAGCTGGCGCTGTTCCACGGCGAGTGGGGCGGTAACATCGATCCGGTGTTCAAGGAATTTGCGTACTGATCGCAAAAACACCTTGGAAGAAAGGCGTTCTCCCGGTCCGGGTGAGCGCCGTTTTTTCAAGTGACACCTTGCGACCAGGGCCGGGGATTCTCGACGCCACCTGATCGTTACGAACTCAGGGGAGGGCAGCGTCCGCCCGAGGCGTTACGGGAGAACGGCACACCCTGCGCGTGGCACCACGGCAGGTAGCGTGTCAGTTCCAGATCATGATGCTGCCGTCAGGCCCAGCCATCCAGTCACGCAGGCCTTACCGCCGACAAGACGGCTTCAATTCCGACGTCTGCACAGATCTCAAGCGCGAGCGCCCGCGCTTCAGCGGTCGTCAGTCGCCCTGCCGTCTTCAATGCTTCAGCTGAAAACTCCGGATCAAACGAAATTCTGTTCACAACTTCCTCCTGGATTCGGCGATGCAACTCGATAGCCGGACCCAGCCGAACTCTATCTCCTGCATGTATCGCACTTGAATCCTCGTGGCCGTCCAACGCCTCGTAGTAATAAAAACTAGAGTACGTGTCGATGAAGCTCTGGGCGTTGACAGCGCCGAGTGCAAATTCTTTAACAAGCCTCGTCATCTGGATGAGTCCTGCCTCGTTATCCATGTTCCACGCACTCCTCTGTCATTGTTTTATGGGAAGCCAAGGGGTTCCGTCGGCATTGGTTACACCTGGCACATGGCCATGCGGCTGCTGCGCTCGGGGATCGGGATGGGTTGATGGCTTATGTCCTCCATCAATACGCACGCCAGTAGGCTGCCCGTCGGGGCCTTTCGCCTGAACGAAGCGGCCATCTCAAGATCCTTCAATTTTTCCGCCTGGAGGTGTCGGGATCGCGTTTCCCTTGGAATCGATCAAGCCCATTGCCGCCCCAGCAATGTTCGCAGGTGTTGGAGCTTGGACTGCCTCAACGATACCTTTGACGTCCCCGAGGACCGGCGTGAAGTCGGCAACGACTGGGAGAATCTGCTGGGCTTGCTCAGCTGCTACAGGATTGTAGAAATCCCTTGGTGCTCCCAAGGCTTGACGCCCATCTGGGTCAGTAAAGCGATATGGGTTGCCGTTCGCATATCGGTATCGATTGAACTACCCCACCGGCGGGTCATACGCCGTCACCGGGTCCACCGACAGGAAGACGCCCAACGGCGGATCCATATACCGCTGCTGCATGTAGCTCAGCCCCGTGGCCGCATCACTCACATGCCCCGTATATCCCGGTCCATCCGTGCCTGTCCGCCCACCACAGCACCGTAGGGCTCGTAGTCATAGCGCTTGATCACGTTGCCATTGGCATCAGATTCAGCAACGACCGAACCGAGTGCATCGGTATGGATATAGGTGACGGTCTGAGCACGTGCAGGTGGCACAAGGGTCATGCCGACCAGCAGCACGCAGCAGAGCCATGCGCCCACGACACTCAGCTTCCGAAAGACACTCTCCACGTCCCTGCAACGAGTAAACGTGCTGCTCGCACTTTCACCGAATCCGTGCATCCTTCCAATCCCTGAAAGAGCCTTGAAGCAAGGCGTGCCATTGATAGCACAGCAATGAGAGGCCTGTGGCTGAACTGCTTCAGCGAGGCCAAAGGTGACATGGCGGGTTGGATCAAGCGAGAAGGGCCAAGCGCCAGGCAAGCCGGGCCAGATAGCAGTTGCGATGCCAGTCGCGACGCGTCGGTGGAAGATGACAATGGCAAGATCGCATCTCGGCAACCGGCAGCTAGTGTCACAGCTCCGATCGGAGAGGGGGGCGTTCCTGGGCCACCGTCCTCGGCCAACTACGCCGAGGACGGTGAAGATCTCCAAGTCCCATCATCCGTTCGACGGCAAGACTGCTCCTCTCAGGCGAACAGTATTGCGGTGTCTCCGGGAGGTTTCATTTGAACCTGCAGAAGGATCAGGCCGCCTTTTCCAGCGTGGCCATGTCGATGACGAAGCGGTAGCGCACGTCATTCTTCGCCATGCGCTCCCAGGCTTCGTTGACGGTCTTGATGTCGATCACTTCCACGTCGCTGACGATGTTGTGTTCGGCACAGAAGTCCATCATTTCCTGGGTTTCGGCCATGCCGCCGATCGCCGAACCGGTGATGTGCTTGCGGCCGAACATCATCGCAGCGCCCATCAGCGGCGGGTCCAGCTCGGTCAGCACGCCGACCAGGCACATGGTGGCGTCGCGCTTGAGCAGGCCCATGTACGGGTTGGTGTCGTGGCTTACCGGGATGGTGTTGAGCAGGAAGTCGAAGCTGCCGGCGTGGGCCTGCATCTGCGCCGGATCGCGCGAGACCAGCACTTCATCGGCGCCCAGGCGCTTGGCATCGGCTCCCTTTTCCGGGGTGGTGGTGATCATCACCACGGTGGCGCCCATCGCCTTGGCGAACTTCACGCCCATGTGGCCCAGGCCACCCAGGCCGATGATGCCGACCTTCTGGCCGGGGCCCACCTTCCAGTGGCGCAGCGGCGAGTAGGTGGTGATGCCGGCGCACAGCAGTGGCGCGGCGGCCTTGAGGTCCAGCGTGTTGGCGACCTTCACCACGAAGCGCTGCTCGACCACGATGTGGTCCGAGTAACCGCCGAAGGTGGGCTGGCCATCGCGTTCGGTGCTGTTGTAGGTGTAGCTGGCGCCCTTTTCGCAGTACTGCTCCAGCGATTCGTCACAGGCCGCGCAATGGCGGCACGAGTCGACCATGCAGCCGACGCCAGCGAAGTCGCCGACCTTGAAGGCGGTGACACCGGCGCCGACTTCGGTCACCCGGCCGATGATCTCGTGGCCCGGCACCATAGGGAACGTCGAGTTGCCCCAGTCGTCGCGGGCCTGGTGCAGGTCGGAGTGGCAGATGCCGCTGTACAGGATCTGGATGCGGACGTCGCCGGCCTGCACCGGGCGGCGTTCAAAGGAGAACGGCACCAGCGGCGCGGTCTGGTCGTGGACGGCATAGCCATGGGCGAGGGACATAGGGGGATCCTTGGCAGGTTTTGTAGAAAGGCGCTTTACAATACGCCCGCCCAACGTGGGTATACAGTCAATATATCGGCATGATTCATCAAGGCAGACTGCACAATCGTGGCCACTGACCACCTCACCCACCTGGCCGCCTTCGCCGCGGTGGCCCGCCACCGCAACTTCCGCCGCGCCGGGGCCGAGCTGGCCTTGTCCACCTCGGCGGTGAGCTATGCCATCCGCGCGCTGGAAGAGCGCCTGGGGGTGGGGCTGTTCCACCGCACCACCCGCAGCGTGGCGCTCACCGAGGCGGGCCAGCGCCTGCTCGAGCGCCTGCAGCCGGCGCTGGAACAGGTGCACGACGCGCTGGAAGAGATGAACCACTTCCGCGCCGCGCCGGCCGGGCTGCTGCGCATCAATGCCACCCGCGCCGCCGTGCAGACCCAGTTGGGCCCGCGCCTGGCGCGCTTCCTGCAGGCCCATCCGGACGTGCGCATCGAGCTGGCCCAGGACGATGGCCTGGTGGATATCGTCGCCAAGGGATTCGACGCCGGCGTGCGCCTGCACGAGTCGGTGCCCGAGGACATGGTGGCGGTGCCGCTGGGGCCGCCGTTGCGCGGCCTGATCGTCGGTGCGCCGGCCTACCTGGCGCGGCGGCCGGCCCCGCGCCACCCACGCGAGCTGGCCCAGCACGAATGCGTGCGCTTCCGCTTTGCCAGCGGTCATCTGTACAAGTGGCAGTTCGAGCGCGACGGCCAGGAGCTGGAAGTGGACGTGCCCGGGCGGCTGACCCTGGGCGACCAGCACACCATCCTGCAGGCGGTGATCGACGGCCTCGGCCTGGCCTATGTGCTGGAGGATTCGGCGCGCCCCTATCTCGATGACGGGCGGTTGGTGGCGGTGCTGGAAGACTGGGCCGAGCCGTTCCCCGGCTTCGTGCTGTACTACCCGCGGCAGCGGCAGATGTCTTCGGCGTTGCGGGCGTTCGTGGACATGGTGCGGGCAACGGCCTGACGCCGGCGGCACGTGTGTGGATTGAGTGGTGCCCGCGCTGCATGGTAGCGTCGCTGCGGGCAGGGGCCCTGCCGACAGGGAGCGTCGATGAACCGCGTGGTGGTGTTGCTGTTGATCCTCGGCATGGCCGGGGGCGTACTGCACCTCAAGAATCGATTGTTCAAACGTCCCGCGCCGGCCGACATGGCCTGGGTGCAGACTGCGCCTGCCAGTGCCCCTGCCGCGCCCGACGGTGCGGTGGTGGAGGTGTACGGCCGCGACGGCTGCGCGATTACCCGCCGCCTGCTGGTCGACCTGCAGGCGGCCAACGTGCCGGTGCGTTACCACGACATCGACGCCGCCCACGAGCAGGCCGGCTTCCACGCGCGGTTCGAAAATGCCGGACTCCTGCGCAATGGCAGCTACGCACTGCCGGTGGTGGCGGTAGCCGGGTACTCCTATGCGCGCCCCTCTTCCTCCAGCGTGGTCTACCGCTACAACGCGCGCTGAGCGCACCTCGTTTACGTATCACCGGCAGCGACATGCACGACCTTGCCGACATCGAACAGGCCTCCGTCCCACCCCTCCGGCCGATCTACGGGCACAGGGATACCGAGGGTCGGCTGGGCGTTGGCGGCCCGCACCCGCAGTGGCTACCTGCAGCAGCGCGGTGTTCCCACGCACCCACACCCCGCTTGTGCGGCACCAGTGCGTGCGCTTCTGCTTTGCCAGCGGTCACGGGTACAAGTGGCATTGGCGCGCGACGTCCGGGTGCCGGGCCTGGACGTACCCAGGCCACTCACGTGGCCGTCCAGCACGCTGTCCTGCAGGCAGTCGTTGATGGTCCTGGCCCTGCCTGCGTATTCGAGGATTCGCTGCGTCCCTATCTGGCCAACGGTCGCCTGAAGGCGGTGCTGGAAAACTGGAGCAGATTCTCCCCGGGCGGCTTGCCGTACCACCTGTAGCAGCGTCAGATCTGCTCGGCGTTGCGAGCGTGCGTGGACAGAATGGGTGAAACGCCGCGCCCAGCGCGGCTGACTCAGGCCTCGCGGCGTTCTGGCGCACTTATTGTGCATACCGGTGCGTACGCACCAAGCAGGCGCACCGAACGGCGGTGGGGGTTGCCATCTTTCACGCGATCTTCATTTTGTCTGCATTAACTCTTCACCGAGTGACGTACCCCGTCACCGTTTTCGCAGCACGACACACCATTGAATGATTTCGCATCGGTTGAATGACTTGCAGGGCGTTGGTTGACCCCGACTGCACTGCGCCCCCGCCGGGTCGCAGCGCGCTCGCTCTCCACTACGAAGCAAGGTGAAGCCCATGCAGAACCTGTTGTGTATCCTCGCCGCCCGCGTTCTGCGAGGGGCCAGGCGCGCCGGTCGATCCCGGCCACGGCGAAGGCGCCCCCCGTTGGCAGACGGGCTGCCCCCTGCCTGACACGCACATCGCGCGTTATTCGGCAATCGACCAGTTTCACATTTCCAACCAGCGATGAACGCGCGCGCGTCGTCTTCGGCCCTTTGCAACTTGTTGCATGGCAGCAAGTTCACGCCATCGGCACAGTTCGCTCCCTCGATGCACTGGCCTCAATCCGTCGTTGAAGGAGTACTTCATGCGCAGGACAGATTGTGGTGGAGCGCAAGCCGCTTTCCCAACGCTTGGCCAATTGCCAACGCTCGTCTTCAAGGAGAAATACACATGAAGCGTTCCCATGCGCTGCAGCGCCGGTCCACCCGTTTGCCTCGCCTCCGCCCTTTGCTGGCAAGTATCGCCGCCGCCCTGATCGCCACGCCCACCTTCAACGCCTTGGCCGTGGACCTGATCAACGGTGAGTCGGTCACCGTCGGTGCGGGCAGTCCGTTCGAGGGCCAGCCGTTTACCCTTGACAACAGCGCCAGCCTTACCGTGCAGGGCGCTACGGTGGGTCAGATAAGTTCGCAAAACTCGACCGTCGTACTGGATGGGGCCACGACTGCGGGAGTCGTGGCGGTGGATACCCGAGTCGACATCCGCAATAGTCGGCCGAGGAGCATCAGTACCGGTGCAATTCTGAACAATCCTGAATTTTCCGACCGTAGCGTGGTGAACATCCGCGACAGTCAGGTGAACAACACGGTAGGGGTGGCAGCGGTCAGTGTGAGCGGTAGCGGTAGCGTGTTCGCCGACAATACCGCGTTCAGTGGCAGAGATATGGGCATTCGGTTCCTTGCCGGCATCGTGGAACTGCGTGGAGGGTCTTCGTCCGTCGGTGGGCAGAATGGCATCTTCTCCGCCATGTACATCGGCCGACAGCCAGGCATGGGGCCGGATGGCTGGTACGTGCTGATCGACCGGTCGCATGTAGAGGGACTTGCCGGCAGTGCGTTGTACGTAAGTCACCTGCGCTCGCCGCCGGTGACTCGCTTCATCGTCCAGAATGGTGCAACGCTGGTGGGGGGGAATGGCAACCTGTTTGAAACCGATCCAGGTGCGCTGTTCGACCTGATCGCCCGAACCTCCACACTCACAGGTGATTTCGTCGTGGGTGATGGCGCCGTGGGCACGCTGCGCTTCCTCGATGGCCTCGACCTCACCGGTCGCATCCTCGGCCCGGCCGATGTCATCGTCGACCAGGGCGGTCGCTGGACGTTGTCGGGCGACAGCAACACCGGCAACCTCACCCTGGGCGCCGGCAGTGACATTTTCCTTGGCGCTGCCGGGCAGGCCGCCTACCCGCAGCTCACCGTCAACGGCAACTACACCGGCCAGGGCGGCACGCTGCACTTCAATACCGTGCTGGCCGGCGATGATGCTGCCAGCTCAAGCATGATTGTCAGTGGTGACACCAGCGGCAGCACCAACGTGTTCGTCAGCAACATCAACGGCGCCGGTGCGCAGACCGTCAACGGCATCCGGCTGGTGCAGGTCGGCGGCGCGTCCAACGGTACGTTTGCGCTGCAGGGGCGCGCAGTAGGCGGCATGTACGAATACTTCCTGCGCAAGGGCACCCCTGCGGCGGCCAACGGCAACTGGTACCTGACCTCGGCCTACACCGGTGATCCGTGCGACATCAATCCGGCGTTGCCGCAATGCCCGGTGGATCCGGTCAACCCGGTGGATCCCATCGATCCGATCGTGGATCCGATCCCGGTGCTGCGTCCGGAGTCCGGTGCGTACCTGGCCAACCAGGCTGCCGCGCAGCAGATGTTCACCCTGCGCCGGCATGACCGTGGCGAGCCCGGCTTCGACCGCGCCAGCCCGGGTACATGGGTGCGCGTGGGCCGCGACCAGCTCCAGGCCAGCATCGCCGGTCAAGTGGATGCGCGCACGCACATCAACACCGTGCAGCTGGGCAGCGACCTGTGGCGCTGGGGCGAGGGCCGTGGCCAGCTCGGTGTGATGCTGGGTACCGGCGATGCCACCACGCAGGCGGTGTCGAGCCTGAGCGGCTACGGCACCCGCGGCAAGGTCAAGGGCAAGTCGGCCGGTGTCTATGCCGGCTGGGTGCAGGACGCACAGAGCAGCGCCGGTGCGTACGTGGATGGCTGGGTGCAGGCCGGTCGCTTCGACAATGACGTGCAGGGCGAAGGGCTTGAGCGCGAGCAGTACGACAGCAGGACCCGCAGCGCATCGCTGGAGGCCGGCTATGCGTTCACCCTGCGCAGCAGCACCAGCAGCACCCTGTATCTGCAACCGCAGGCGCAGGTGACCTGGAGCGACTACGACGGTGACCGCCATGTGGAAGCCAACGGCACCACGGTGGAAGACGGCCGCAGTGGCGGGCTCAACAGCCGCGTGGGCATGCGTCTGTTTGGCCAGTCCACCCGCGTGGGCAACCGGGTGCAACCGTTCCTGGGGGTGAACTGGCTGCGTGGCGAGCGTGACCCGTCGCTGCGGTTCAACGCTGAGCAGTTGCACGCCAAGCTGCCGCAGAACCGCTACGAAGCCCAGGCCGGCGCGCAGTTGCAGCTGGGCCAGCGCTGGACCGCGTGGGGTGACCTGCGCGTGCAGCGCGGCGATGGCGGTTACCGCGACAATGGTGCGCAGATGGGTCTGCGCGCGGCGTGGTGAGCGGGGTGGGTGCTTCTGGGCCGCGCACGTCCTGACTCGGGGCGCGGCAGTTGCAATGTGTAAATGAGGCACCAGGGCCGGGCGCTGCAGAGACAGCGCCCGGTTTTGCGTTGCGCCTGCAGCGCGACGGTCCATCGCGCCCAGCGCGCAGCCGTGAACGGCTGGTCGAAGTCCGCAGCGTGGTCTATCGTTGCAACGCGCGCCGCGTGCGCCCCGCTTCGGCTTCATGGATCCTGCATGCACACCCTTTCCGATATCGAACAGGCCATCGGCCAATCCTTCCCGCCGCTCTACCGGCAACTCGATGCCGAGGGCCGGCTGGGCTTTGGCGGCCCGCACCCGGAGTGGTTCAAGGTGGTGTTTCCGAGCCTGCAGGAGGCACCGCCGGTGCTGCTGTATGCCTACGATTACGAGCCGATCGCGCGCGAGCGCTTGCACGAGGCGTGGGCGGACCTGACCGCGGCCGACCATTACAACCCGCTGCGCGCGGACATGCAGCTGCTGCCGTTCGCCGAGACCGGCGCGGGCGATCTGTACTGTTTCTGGACCAACGCACCGGGCTTTGCCGAGCCGCCGGTGCTGCGGGTGTGGCACGACGACGACCGCGCCGACCTGCTGGCCGCGAACTACCAGGACTTCCTGTTCCGCATGATGGTGGAGTCGGTACTGGACCTGGACGATTCGCTGCTGGACCACGGTGCGCTGGCCGACAACCTGGCGCGCTGGCTGGGCACGCACCGCGCGTGGCTGCGCGCCGACCAGGTGCAGGCATTGGAAACGTGGTTCGGGCAGACCGAGGCCATCGCCGACGGCACGCTGCACGACGACCAGGCCGATGCGTTGATCGGCGAGGTGATCGGGTTCGAGCGCATCAACGAGCGCATTCGCTACGTGCAGGCATGACCCCTGCCATGTCGGCGCCTGCCGCACTCAGCGACGCGGACTTCCGCCACCTGGCCGACCATCTGCTGGCCCTGGATGCCGAACGGGTGCCGCCAACGTTGCCGCCCCACCTGCACGCGCACCCGGTGGCCACCCTGGCCGCCGCCGGGCAACTGGACCGGGCGGTGGTGGCGCTGATGGGCGACGTACCCAACCCATGGCGGGGCCTGCTGTTGCGCTGATCCGCCGACGCAGAGCCACCCCATGGGTGGCTGCACACACCAACGCAATCGCAGGCCCGCACCGCACCTGGATCAGCTGGCAGCGGCGTAATCGGTATACCCTTCCGCCCCACCGCCGTAATACGTGGCCCGGTCCGGCACCGCCAGCGCCACGTCGTGCTCCAACCGCGCCACCAGATCCGGATTGGCGATGAACGGCTGGCCGAACGCGGCCAGGTCGATGATGCCCTCGTCCACCAGCCGCAGCGCGCGCTCGCGGGTGAGGCTGCCGGCCAGGATCAGGGTGCCACCGTAGCTCTGCTTGAAGGTGCGCAGGAACGCCTCGCTCAGCACCGACACACCGCGCGCATGGTTGTCGTTGAGGTGCACATAGGCCAGCCCGCGCTTGCCCAGTTCCTGTGCCAGATACAGGTAGGCCGCTTCGTTGCCGACGTACTCGGGCATGTCGAACTGCAGGTTGTTCGGTGCCAGCCGCACGCCGACGCGGTGCGCCCCGATCCGCGCAGCCATCGCATCGACGGTTTCCAGGATCAGGCGCGCGCGGTTCTGCAGCGTACCGCCGTAGCCGTCGGTGCGATCATTGGTGACCGGGTTGAGGAACTGCTCGAACAGGTAGCCGTTGGCCGCATGCAGTTCGATGCCATCGAAACCGGCGGCGATCGCGTTGTCTGCCGCGCGCGCGAAGTCATCCACGATGCCGGGCAGTTCGTCGGTGCGCAGCGCGCGCGGCGGGGTCGGATCGGCGTGGCCCCGGCTGCCATCTTCGCGGTACACGAACGAGGTGTTCTTCGGGCTGCTCGCCACCGGGCGGGTGCCCGCGCTGACCGGCTGGCCGCCGTCGGGCTGCAGCGAGGCGTGCGACATGCGGCCCACGTGCCAGAGCTGGGCGAAGATCGCACCGTGCTCGGCATGCACGGCCGCGGTGACCTGCTTCCAGCCCTCCACCTGCTCGGCCGACCACATGCCGGGCACGTCGATGTAGCCCTGGCCCTGCGCCGACACCGGGGTGCCTTCGCTGATGATCAGCCCGGCGCTGGCACGCTGCCGGTAGTACGCCGCAGTGAGCGCGTTGGCGACGCTGCCGGGGTTGCGCGCGCGGGTCATCGGCGCCATCGCGATGCGGTTGCGCAGAGGGGTATCGGCGAGGTCGTAAGGCTGGAAGAGCAGGGCGGTCATGAGGGGGAACTCGTGGGGAGGAAGGCGCCATCGGCGCGACCCCTTCAAGATAGGGTTGACCTGGAGGCGCATAAAGAACTTCAATCTCCCCGCAAGCGGGACATTGTGTCCCCAATGGAGCCTGGCCATGCTGCCGGTGGAATCGTTGAACGGTCTGGTCACCTTCGTCACCACGGCGCGCTCGGGTACCTTCACCGAAGCGGCCGAGACCCTGGGCATCTCGCGCTCGGCGGTCGGCAAGGCGATCGCGCGGCTGGAAGAGCGCCTGGGCGTGCGGCTGTTCCATCGCACCACCCGGCGCATCTCGCTTACCGCCGATGGCCAGGCCTACTTCGCCTCCTGCGCCGCCGCGCTGGAAGAGATCGCCTCGGCCGAGGCCTGCCTGGGGTCGGCCTCGCATCTGCCTGCCGGGCGCCTGCGCATCGACATGCCGTCCTCGTTCGGGCGGTTGATGATCCTGCCGGTGTTGCTGCGCATCTGTGCCGACCACCCCGAACTGCAGCTCACCCTGACCTTCACCGACCATTTCGTGGACCCGGTTGAAGAAGGCATCGATCTGCTGATCCGCTTCGGTGGACTGGACCAGGCCCAGCACCTGGTGGCGCGACGGCTGGGCTGCCAGCGACTGATCACCTGCGCATCGCCGGCCTACCTGGACAAGCACGGCACCCCCGTCACTGTCGACGACCTCCATGCCCACCGCAGCATCGTCGGCTACCGCTACGGCCAGCCGGTGGCGTGGCGGATCGGCGAGGACAATGCGCAGGCGCGCTTCATCCCCAGTGGCACCCACCAGCTCAACGATGGCGATGCGGTGATCGAAGCCGCCGTGGCCGGGCTGGGCATCTGCCAGATGCCGCACTTCCTGGTCAAACATCACCTGCACACGGGCGCGCTGCGGCAGGTGCTGGGGCAGTGCATGCAGCATCACGTGGAGATCCACGCGTTGTGGCCGCCGACCCGCCACCTGCGGCCGAAGGTGCGTTACGTGGTGGATGAACTGACGCGGCTGGCCGACGCGGGCGCATTCGACTGAACCGGGCGCGCGCCTACGCCGGTTGCCAGTGCCACGCGGCGCAGGCCATCATCGGTGGCACCCACCATGGACGGGAATGGCAATGCACGGCATACACCCAGTGATGAGCACGGCGGGGCGCGGGCTGCTGGCACTGCTGCTGGGGACCCCGGTTGCGCAGGCCGGTGAGGCGGCAGGCAGCAGCGAGCCCATCTACATCGAATTCCTGTGGGCGAGGACACCGGCAGGCGCACTGGCCCGGCAGCAGACGCGGCAGTTCGTCCTTGACGGTGGACCCGTGCACCAGGTGTGCGTCGCGGCGAATGCGGACGATACCGATGTGCAGGGCCTGACCCTGGCGATCCGCGATGCAGCGGGCACGGAGGTGTCCCGCAGCACCCATGCCGACTATCGCGGCCGCAAGCAGTGTTTTCCGGCGCAGCTGGGCCACGATGCCGCGCCCGGGCAGTGGACGGTGGATACCTGGCTGGGCGATGGACGCCATGCCAGTGCCAGCGTGCGGGTGGATCGGAAGCTCGACGATTCCCCGTACATGCGAGACCCCGCCATCGCCTATGTCTACGGCCGCCCCAATTACGATGCGGACATACCGCCAGCGCACTGGGTAGGGCGGGTGGAATGGCAGATGGACGTGGACCCGCAGGGCCGGGTCACCCACGTGGACATCACCGCCGCCGAGGGCGTGGGCACGCGCCTGCGCGACCGCGCCATCGCCGCCGGCTACATCAGCCTGTTTCCGCCCGATGCCTCGCGCACGGATTCCCCGCTGCGCGCGCGGCGTGCATTGTCCTTCGCTGCGGAATGACCTCTGACGATGGATGCACCATGATCAACGTGATTCAGCGCGTCACCGGAGCGCTGTTCGCCCTGCTGTGCATGAGCGCGGCAAGTGCGTCGCCGCTGCATGAGCGGCTGATCGTCTCCCGCGTGGACGGCACGCCCCTCGACGTGCAGCTGCACCGCCCCGCGACGACGGCGAAAGTGCCGTTGCTGGTCTTCATCGACGGTTCGCTGTGCATTCCGTCCGCGCTCAACGAGAGCGTGGACTGGCTACAGCAACAGGTGGAGGGCGCGCATCCTTTCGCCTTGGCCGTGGTCGAAAAGCCCGGCCCGGTCGATCCGCCGCGCAACGCCGATGGCGGCATCGACATCGGGCCGGACTTCCGCTGCAGCGACGCCTTCCGCCAGCACTACACCCTCGATCAACGTGTCATCGATCACCTGCGCGCGCTGCAGTACCTGCACCGCCACGCGCCGTGGTGGAACGGCGAGCTGTGGATCTGGGGATTCTCCGATGGCGGCCGGATCGGTGCGCAGCTGGCCGCGTATGCGCCGCAGACCAGGGCGGTGGCGTTGATCGGGTTCGGCGGCGGGGTGCCGATGGCGGAGTCGATGCAGGACATGGTCTGTGCAGCCAACGGCGCGCCGACGGCGTGCCGCCAGGAACTGCGCGCCAGGATGGATGCCATCCGCGCCGAGCCGGTGCCGGGCAAGGACTGGATGGGTGAGGCCAATACCTTCGCGGTGTGGGCCAACCGTCTGGACGCGGTGGAGGCGAACATCCTGCGTGATCTGCGCGCCCCGCTGCTGGTGGTGCACGGTGAGCGCGATGGCTCGGTGCCGGTGGCCTCGGCGCGGCAGCTGGCCACGGCGATGCAGGGGACGGGCGTGCCCTTCCGCTACGTGGAGGTCGCCGGCATGCGGCATAGCCTGTGGAGTACGCCCAGCGAGGCGCAGGCGCTTGAGCTGCACCGGGACGTACTGGACTGGCTGTACGGCACGCCCGCTATCGAGGACGGCAGCGAAGGGTAGGGCGTTCCTCCGCTCAGCCGAACCGCGCCGCCAATCGCGGCACCAGTGCCTCCACGTCGCCATCGACGTCGTCCCACGGCGCATCGATATCCGCTGCGTAGTGGAGGGTGGCCACAAGCGCGGCGCGGTCGGCGGCACTGGGCGCGTGCGCACGCATCGCCCCGGCGAGGGCCGCGTGGTCCGGCGCCATGCCCATGCGCTGGAACCAGGCATGGGCGCCCACCACCAGCATGCCTTCACCCTCGGCCGGCGTGGCGCCCAGCGGATGGGTGGCCAGCGAATCGGGGTCGCGCAGGGCGGCGAGGAAACATGCCTGACCCTGCCCGATCAGCCAACCGCGAAAGTAGTCGAAGCCATCGTCGCTGCAGCCGTCGCTGATGATGTACGCCGCGGCCCACAACCGGCTCTTGTACGAGAGTGCATGGTAAAGGTCGAAATACCCGCACCAGCGCAGGATCGCCTCGGCGTCCTGCGTGGCCAGCCGGCGGGTCAGCAGGGCGGGCAGGGCGTCGCGCGACGGGGCGTCCTGCCGGGCCTGCTCGATGAGGGTCCAGAATGCGTGGCGGTCCATGCGGGGCGGTTCACCAGGGGGAGCCCCGTTCTAGCCGATGCCCTGCCCCAGGGCAACCGCGCGCTGACGCCAGACCCTGGATGTGTATACTATCCCCCAGTATAGTTCTCTGGTCGTTCGCCCGTGCCCCACTCCCCGGAAGAAAAGAAGAAGGTCCTGGCCCGCGTGCGCCGCATCCGCGGCCAGTGCGATGCGCTGGACCGGGCGCTGGAAGGCGGGGCCGAGTGCGCGCCGGTGCTGCAGCAGATCGCGGCGATCCGCGGTGCGGTCAACGGGCTGATGTCCGAAGTGATGGAAGCCCATCTGCGCGAGGAGTTCGGCCAGCCCGCGGCGTCGGACGAACAACGCGCCGAGCGTGTGCGCGACATGAGCGCGTTGATCCGTTCCTACCTCAAATAAGCGTGCGGGCCACCGCGCGCTGTCCTGTCTTGTTCCTTGCCCTGGAGTGTTCCTGATGAAATCCCGTGCCGCTGTAGCGTTTGGTCCCGGCCAGCCGTTGAAGATCGTCGAGATCGACGTCGCCCCGCCGAAGAAGGGCGAAGTGCTGGTCAAGATCACCCATACCGGTGTCTGCCATACCGATGCGTTCACCCTGTCCGGCGATGATCCGGAAGGCCTGTTCCCGGCGGTGCTGGGCCATGAAGGCGCCGGCATCGTGGTGGAAGTAGGCGAGGGCGTCACCAGCGTCGCCCCGGGTGACCACGTCATTCCGCTGTATACCGCCGAGTGCGGTGAGTGCCTGTTCTGTACCTCGGGCAAGACCAACCTGTGCGTGGCCGTGCGCGCCACCCAGGGCAAGGGCGTGATGCCCGATGGCACTACCCGTTTCAGCTACAACGGCGAGCCGATCTACCACTACATGGGCTGCTCGACCTTCAGCGAGTACACCGTGGTGGCCGAGGTCTCGCTGGCCAAGATCAACCCCGAGGCGAACCCGGAACACGTCTGCCTGCTCGGCTGTGGTGTCACCACCGGCATCGGCGCGGTGCACAACACCGCCAAGGTGCAGGAAGGCGATTCGGTGGCCGTGTTCGGCCTGGGCGGCATCGGCCTGGCGGTGATCCAGGGGGCGCGCCAGGCCAAGGCCGGGCGTATCTTCGCCATCGACACCAACCCGTCCAAGTTCGACCTGGCCAGGCAGTTCGGTGCCACCGACTGCATCAACCCGAAGGACTTCGACACGCCGATCCAGCAGGTGATCGTGGAGATGACCACCTGGGGCGTGGACCACACCTTCGAGTGCATCGGCAACGTCAACGTGATGCGTGCGGCGCTGGAATGCGCGCACCGTGGCTGGGGCCAGTCGGTGATCATCGGCGTGGCCGGCTCGGGCCAGGAAATCTCGACCCGTCCGTTCCAGCTGGTCACCGGCCGCTCCTGGAAGGGCACCGCGTTCGGCGGGGTGAAGGGCCGCAGCCAGCTGCCGGGCATGGTCGAAGACGCCATGAAGGGCGACATCGAGCTGGCGCCGTTCGTCACCCACACCATGGACCTGGAGCAGATCAACGAGGCCTTCGAGCTGATGCACGAAGGCAAGTCGATCCGCTCGGTGGTGCATTACTGAGCCGCACATGGGCCTGACCGACTTCTGGACACGACGCACCGCCCCCGCGCCGACGGTACGTGACGCGCTGGTCGACCAGATCGAGCAGGCCCTGCGCGATCTGGGCTGGCTGCAGGGGCCGGTGGGCGCGCCGCGCCACGTCGATTCGCCGTTCGGCATCGATGAGATGCCGTTCGAGCATTGGCTGGTGCAGGTGTTCCTGCCGCGCCTGCAGGAAGCGCGCCGTGATCGGCACTGGCCGTCCCAGAGCCAGGTGTCGGTGGCGGCGCGGCGCAACCTGGATGGCCAGGACGAATGCGAGCCCCTGCTGCACCTGCTGGCGCAGTTGGACCATGACATCACTACCGGCGGCGCGCCTGCGCGCGACCGCCCCTGAAGGAACTTCCATGGAACGCATCGAACATCGGGCCGCCTTCGGCGGTTGGCAGGACGTGTACCAGCACCGCTCGCAGGTGCTGGGCTGTGAGATAAAGGTGGCGGTGTACCTGCCGCCGCAGGCGGCCACGCAGAAACTGCCGGTGCTGTACTGGCTGAGCGGGCTGACCTGCACCGAGCAGAACTTCATCACCAAAGCGGGCGCGCAGCGCTATGCGGCCGAGCACGGGGTAATCCTGGTGGCGCCGGACACCAGCCCGCGTGGGGATGATGTCGCCGACGCGGACGGCTACGACCTGGGCAAGGGTGCGGGCTTCTACCTCAATGCCACCGAGCAGCCCTGGGCGGCGCACTACCGCATGTACGACTACGTGGTGGAGGAGCTGCCGGCGTTGATCGAGGCACACCTGCCGGCCACCACCGCGCGCGGCATCAGCGGGCACTCGATGGGCGGGCATGGTGCGCTGGTGATCGCGTTGAAGAATCCGGGCCGCTATCGCAGCGTATCGGCGTTCTCACCGATCGTGGCCCCCACCCGTGTGCCGTGGGGGCAGAAGGCCTTCACCGCGTACCTGGGCGAGGACCGTAGTGGTTGGGCGGCGTGGGACGCCAGCGCGCTGGTGGCCACCGCCACGGAGAAACTGCCGTTGCTGGTCGACCAGGGCGGGGGCGATGAGTTCCTGGACAACCAGTTGCAGCCGCAGTGGTTGCAGGCCGCCTGCACCGCCGCCGGTCATCCGCTGCAGCTGCGCATGCAGCCTGGCTATGACCACAGCTACTATTTCATCAGCACGTTCATCGGCGACCACATCGCGCACCACGCCAAGGCGCTGCACGCGTAGCGCCACCCCATGGGGGGCTGCCCGGGCGCGGGACCGATCCCGGGCGTTTCATCCACGCATGGCGTGGATCTACGGAGCTGGCCGGCAGGCATGGCTTGGATCAGCGGACCGATTTTGGGCGGTTCATCCACGCATGGCGTGGATCTACGGGGCTGGTCGCCAGGCGTGGCTTGGATCAGCGGACCGATTCCTGGCCTTTCATCCACGCATGGCGTGGATCTACGAGCGGTCGCCAGGCATGGCTTGGATCAAGCCAACGGATCACGCGTAGAGCCACCCCATGGGTGGCTGCCCGGGCGTGGGACCGATTTCGGGCGTTTCATCCACGCATGGCGTGGATCTACGGGGCTGGTCGCCAGGCATGGCGTGGATCAGCGGACCGATTTCGGGCGTTTCATCCACGCGTGGCGTGGATCTACGCGTCTTCTTCCTCGGCCGCCTCGCGGCCCTGCTGGCGGATCAGCGCTTCTTCGCGCGCATCGTTGATGGCGTGGCGCACGCTGTCCAGGTCGATGGTCGATTCGTCGTGCACGAAGGTGCCGGTCAGTGCGCTGTCCGGCAGCAGGTCGCCGGCTTCGAACAGCGCCCACATCTCCTCGCCATACCAGCTGTCCAGCAGCTCGGGGGCGAACCGGCCCAGATAGGCGGTGAGATTGTTGACGTCACGCAGCAGCATGCTGCGCGCGGCGTTGTTGCCGCCGGCGCTGACCACCTGCGGGAAGTCGATCACCACCGGGCCGTCCGGGCCCACCAACACGTTGTACGGCGACAGGTCGCCGTGGATCAGGCCACAGCACAGCATGCGCACCACCTGGCGGACCAGGGTCTGGTGGAACTGGCGGGCCTGGTCCGGCTCCAGCTCGACCTCGCCCAGGCGCGCGGCGGAGAAGCCCTCGGCGTCGGTCACCAGCTCCATCACCAGCACGCCGTGGTAGTAACCGTAGGGCTCGGGCACGCGCACCCCGGCATCGCGCAGCTGGTACAGCGCGTCCACCTCGGTGTTCTTCCAGGCCGTTTCCTGCTGCTTGCGGCCGTACTTGCTGGCCTTGCCCACCGCGCGCGCCTCGCGGCTGCCGCGCACCTTGCGGCCTTCCTGGTACTGCACGCGCTGCTGGAAGCTGCGCTGGGCCATGTCCTTGTAGACCTTGGCGCAGCGCACATCGTCGCCGCTGCGCACCACGTACACGGCCGCTTCCTTGCCGCTCTTGAGCGGGCGCATTACTTCATCGATCACGCCGTCGTCGATCAGCGCCTGCAGTCCTTGGGGGGTCTTCACGGAATCTCGGGTATGCGGCCGGCGCCGATGCGCCCGCCTGGAAGGGGGAGGGATTTTCGCATCTTCGGGCCGGGCCGGCCATCGGCGGCCCGTTCAAGTGGTTCAGGCGGGCGCTGCCGCGTGCTCACGGCAGCCCCTGGTCCCCCCGCAGGACCGGGTAGGGGTTGAGCGATTCGCCCTTCCACCACTGCTTCTCCGGCCCCAGCCGGTGGATCTCGAAATGCAGGTGCGGGGCCTCCGGGCTGGCGTTGCCGGTGCTGCCGACGTAGCCGATGACCTGGCCGCGGGTGACGGTCTGCTTCTCGGCCAGGCCGTCGGCATAGCGCTCAAGGTGGGCGTAGTAGTAGCAGTACCGCCCGCCGGGCGCGAACTGGTAGACGGTCAGCCCGCCGCGATCGCTGTCGAACAGCTTCTCGATGGTGCCATCGGCCACCGCCAGCACCGGGGTGCCGGCCGGCGCCAGGATGTCGATGGCATCGTGCACGCGGCCTTCGCTGCGGGCGTCGGTGAAGGTGTCCTGCAGCTGGGCGGCGGTGATGCCCTGCACCGGCAGCAACAGCCCGCTGCCGTCTGCCGCGGTGGACACTGCCGAGGCCGGGGATGGGGCCGGCGACGCTGCCGGGGCCGCACTGCTGGCCATGGCGAG
>DJBL01000101.1 GCA_002435595.1 Stenotrophomonas maltophilia | reverse complement strand
GTTCTGGGTGGACGGGGTGGCACTGGCGATGGCGATCGGTTTTGCCGCGATGGCGCGCGCCAGCAGCCGGCGCGCGCTCCACGGCGAGCCCAACAGCGTGTGGGCGCGACCGCAGCACCTGGCCGCGCCCGCGCCGTGACCGTCGACGCGGCGCCCCGTGCGTCGCGCCCTCGCCCACCATGCCCTTGTGCGGACGGGCCTTCAGAAACCTTCAGGCGTTCTTCCAGCACTTCAGCCGCGTCCATGGCGTAGTCGGGTTCCACTTCGAGGAGCCTGACCATGCACACCCGTTCCCCCCGTTGCGCCGCGCTGATCCTGTTCTGGCTTGCCTGCCTGCCGCTGGTGGCCCGGGCGGTGCCGCCGACACCGGATCCGGCCCGGCTGGCCGCCCTGGAAGCGGCCATCGCCGCCGAGGACATCAAGCAGGTCACCAGCGTGCTGCTGATGGTGGACGGACAGATTGCCTACGAGCATTACTTCAACGGGGCCAGCGCCGACACGCTGCATGATGTGCGCTCGGCCAGCAAAAGCGTCACCGCGATGCTGGTCGGCGCGGCCATCGGCGATGGCCACCTGCCGGGGGTACAGGCCCGCGTCTACGATTACTTTCCCGCGTTCACCGCCACCCACGCGGTCGACCCCCGCCTGCGTGCCACCACCGTGGAAGACCTGCTCACCATGAGCAGCCTGTGGGAGTGCGACGACGAGAACGCGTTCTCCACCGGCAACGAAGAACGCATGTATGTCACCGAAGCGTGGCTGGACTTCGCCCTGGCCCTGCCGGTCAAGGGCTTCGCGCCGTGGATGACGCGTCCGCAGGACAGTCCGCACGGTCGCGCCCATGCCTACTGCACGGTCAATTCGTTCGTGCTCGGCGCAGTGCTGGAACGGGCCACGCAGATGCCGCTGGCCGACTATGCCGCGCAGGCGCTGGAGCGTCCGCTGGGAATCACCGCCAGCCGGTGGAACCGTTCGCCGGACGGCATCGGCATGGGCGGCGGCGGCACCCGCTACCGCAGTCGGGACCTCGCTCGCCTGGGCGAGTTGGTGCTGGCCGGTGGGCGCTGGCAGGGCAAGGCGCTGATCCCGGCCGACTACGTGGCCGCGATGGTCAGCGCACAGGCCAGCACCGGCGATGGCAGCGACTACGGGTACCAGTGGTGGGGCCTGAAACTGCCCGTGCAGGGGCGCGAAACGACGCTGTGGGCAATGTCCGGCAACGGGGGCAACTACGTGTTCGTGATCCCGGACAGGAAGCTGGTGGCGGTCATCACCAGCAGTGCCTACAACCGCAACTACGCCCACCCGCAGTCGCGGCGCATCCTTACCGGGTTCCTGCTGCCCGCGCTGGACTGAGCCCATCCAACTCGCCTGGCCGCCACGCGGCGGCCAGGACAAGCGCGCGCTGCGCAGCGACGTCTGCGTCGATCCGGGCCAACAGCCGCGGCCACCCGGGCGCCACGCGCAGCGGAGCGAACAGCGGCGTGGCGCGCAGCCAGGCGGCATCGCGGAAGCCCGCGTCCACCGCACGCTGCAGGTCGGCCACGGCGGCCGCCGTATTGCCCTGGGCCTGGTGCAGCAGGGCGCGTTCGATGGCCATGTCCGACCAGCCATCCCCTGCCTCGCCCGCCTTCGCCTGTAGCTGCGCGGCAATCCACGCCGGCGCAGGCGGTACGGTGCCGTGCAGGCCAGCCAGGGTCTGACCCATCGACTGCTGCGGACGCAGCGCCCGGCCGCGCTCGAAGGCCTGTGCGGCGCCCGCGGCGTCGCCTTGCAGGAGCAGCATCTCGCCCTGCAGGCGGAACAACTGTGGATGCGGCGTACCGCGCGCGAGCGCCTGCTGCAGCGCCGTCCGTGCCCGGCCCGCATCGCCCATGAGCAGCAGGCTGCGCGGCCAGGCGATGTTGGCGAACACATTGTCGGGGAACAGCTGGAAGTTGCGTTCGTGGCGACGTGCAGCGGCATCGGTGAAGCCGAGCAGTTCCAGCTCGCGCGCCACCTGCACCTCGCGGAAACGGACCCGTTCGGGCGCGCGCAGCGACAGGTTGGCCTGCAGTGCCTGCGCAAGGTGGCCCTGTTCCTGCTGCAGGTACGCCAGCGAGGCGCGCGTGCGCTCATCGTCCGGGTCGCGCTGCAACGCCCGCTGGTAATCGGCGATCGCCCGCGGCATCGACCCCAGGCAGTCATGCGCGTATCCGCGTGCAGCCAAGGCGGCGGCATCGTCCGGTACGGCGCGCAGCGCCCGGTCCGCTTCGCGCACGGCCTGCTGCGCGCGCTCGGCGGGACCATTGAACAGGCAGGTATCGGCTGCCAGCGCACGTGCCAGCCCGCGTCGTGCGGCAGGCAGGTCCGGATCGACCTGCAGCGCCTGCCGGTACAGCGCGATGGCGCGCGCGTTGTTGCTGGCCTGGCCGATCTCGGCGTAGTGATCGGCGCGCTGCAGCAGCGGGTCGGCCGGGGAGCGCGGCGCGGCGGTGGGCCAGGCCGCGACGGCCACGAGCGCAGCGACGATCACTGCACTGGCAACGCCAATGGCCCCGCGCCAGCCCCAGCGCCGCGCCACACGCGGTGCAGGGCCGGCTGGCATGTCGTGCACGCCCGGCTGCACGGGCGCGCACAGCTGGTAACCACGGCCGCGGACCGAGCGCACATAGCGTGGGCTGCGGCTGTCATCGCCCAGCGCCTGGCGCAGCAGCTTCACCCGCTGGCTGATCGCATCTTCGCCGACGACGGCCGGGGCCCACACCTGCGCGGCGAGGGCATCGAAGCTCACCACGTTGGTACCGTGCGCCAGCAGGCAGTCCAGCAGCCGCCAACTCAGCCCGCTGACCGGCAGAACGGCATCGCCGCGCCGCACCTGTTGCAGGGTGCGGTCGATGTCCAGGTCCAGCAGGCGCACGGTCTCCATGCGGCCAAGCATAGGGCACCGCGCAACCGACCCGCAGGTGTCATTGGTCTGCCGCCCTGCAGCCCGCCCTCGCTCACCGTGCATTGCCGGTCGCGGGGGTAACCTGCCGCTTTCCCCGCCCTGCCGCACTGCCATGACCGACCTGCATATCGACCGCCTCGACCACCTCGTCCTCACCGTGGCCGACATCGACAGCACCTGCCACTTCTACCGGCGCGTGCTCGGCATGACCGTGGAGACCTTTGGCGCCGGGCGCACCGCACTGCGTTTCGGGCTGCAGAAGATCAACCTGCATGCCGCCGGTCGCGAGTTCGAGCCCAAGGCCGCCCGCCCCACGCCCGGCTCGGCCGACCTGTGCCTGATCACCTACGCGACCATGGACGAGATCCTGGCCCACCTGCAGGCGCAGGCGGTGGCGATCGAGGAAGGCCCGGTGCAGCGCACCGGCGCCACCGGGCCGATCCTGTCGGTGTACTTCCGCGACCCGGACGCCAACCTGATCGAGGTCTCGCACTACCTGGACTGAGCCAGGAAGGGCGCGGCCATCGCCTGCAGCAGACTGCCCTGCGCGTCGTCGCCGGTCAGCTCCCAGGTGAACACGCCGCGCAGCTTGGCCGCCTTGGCGAAATCGGCGCGCAGCCCAATCGAGGTCGGGTCTTCGTAGCTGATGAAGATCCGTTCGGTCGGGTTGTACAGCCACGGTGCCTGCGCCACCGGATGCCAGTGGCGCTGCCATCCGGGCCGGCCGAGGAAGTCGCCGCGGATGCGCCGCCAGTCACCGGCGTCGAACGGCGCGCTGTAGGGCTGGTAGAGGCCATCGGCCGAATCGGTGCTGACCCGGAAACCGCGCCCGTAGAACGGCACGCCCAGCACCAGCTTGTCGGCCGGCACGCCCTGCTGCTGGTAGTAGGCCACGGCGCCTTCCACGTTGTTCCACCGACGCTGCGCCGTGCCCAACGGATCGGCGGGCACCTCACGCAGCGGTGCGTTGAAGGTGGACACCGCCGAGAACCCGGTGCCCATGTCATAGCTCATCAGGTTGATGAAATCGAGCCGTTCGCCCAGTTCCCTGAGCTCATAGCTGCGCGCCGGATCGTAGGGGCCGTCGGTCTGCACGCGGCCGGCCGGCAGTGCGGCGGTGAGCAGCAGGTGCTGCTGGCGCGCCTTGCCGGCTGCATCGAGCTGGCGACGGAACTCCTGCACCAGCAGGGTCATGTTGTGGCGGTCCTGCGGGCGGTCGGTGATGTCGGTCGGGCCGCCATACACCGGGAATTCCCAGTCGATGTCCACGCCGTCGAAGCTGCCGCGGTGCGTGTCGAAGAACAGCGCCACGCAGGAGCCCACGAACCGCGCGCGGCTGTCGGCCGTCAACGCCGCGTCGGAGAAGCCGCCTGCATTCCAGCCGCCGATCGAGATCAGGGTATGCAGCGTCGGGTGCGCACGCTTGAGCGCCGCCAGCGCCGTGAAGTGCGCGTCCGCCTGCGGCCCCACCACGCACCTGCCCGCGTCGATGGTGGCGAATGCGTAGAACAGGTGGGTGAGCGTGTCGGCCGGAATGTCCGCGATCGGATAGCGCTCGGCCGAGCCCCCCGGGTAGTACGCGCCGATCACCTTCGACGGCGGTTCGGCGGCGGAGGCGGCGAGCGACAGCGCCGCGGCGGCGCAGGCGACAAGAACGGCAAAGCGCTGACGGAACATGCAGACTCCAGAAGGGTCGATGGCCGGGCCACGTTAGCAAATGCACCCAGCTGCGACGACGGTATTGCAGGCACGTGGGCGCGATGTCCGGCGAAGTCGTCCAGCGGACACCCGCGCGCCGCCGGCGTGTGCCAACGCAGTGTCGCGCAGGTCAATCGCGGCATCGGGCAAGGCCCGCTGATGTCCTGTCGCTCCGCGACGGCGTGCCGCTGCGACAGGCGACGGTGCGCCTGGATTCGGCCTATCCTGCGCACATGACCGACACTTCCGATCCACGCGACACCGCACCGGACACCGCCGCCTGGGACGCGCTGGAAGCGCGCGCCTACGATGCCTTCGACCACGGGCAGCTGCAGCAGGCCAGTGCGCTGTTCGGCGAACTGGCCACGCTGGCGCCCGAGGTGCCCTACCTGCATTACATGCGCGGCCTCGCCCACAAGTACCTGCGCGACTGGCCCGCCGCGCTGCAGCATGCGCTGCGCGCGCAGGCACTGCATGCGTCGGCCGACGACGCCAGCGCCTGGAATGCCGGCATCGCCGCGACCGCGCTGGGCGATTGGGCCGAAGCGCGCCGGCAGTGGGCCCGGTGCGGCATCGGCCTTCCCGACGGCGACGGTCCGATCGAACATGATTTCGGCCTGGTCAGCATCCGCCTCAATCCCTGGGGCAATGGTGAAACCGTGTTTGCACGGCGCATCGATGTGGTGCGCGCGCGACTGTTGAACGTGCCCCTGCCGGAAACCGGCCATCGCCTGTTCGACATCGTGCTGCATGACGGCGCCAAGACCGGCGAACGCGCGCTGGATGACGGCACGGTGCCGGTGTTCAACGCCCTGCAGATCCTGCAGCGCTCGGACCACCGCACCTTCGTGGCGTTCATCCGCTGCCCGTCGGCCGATGACCTGGACGAACTGCAGGCGGCCGAACTGCCCGGCATCGGCTACGTGGAAGACTGGACCGCATCGATCGTGTCGCTGTGCCTGCGTTGCAGCTATGGCATCGGCCACCGCCAGGACGATGCGGCGGACACCGACCACGAGCGAGGCGCCGCCAGCAACGATGACTGGCAGGTCGAACGCAACCTGGGTATCGGCGCGCAGGGCAAGGCGGCGGTGGAGCGGCTGCTGGCCAACTGGGTGGCCGCAGGACCGGGGCGCAGCATCGATGCGATCGAAAGCCCGCCGTGCGAGGAAACCGCACCGGAACAAGGCAAGGTGTGGTGGCGGGGGGATGGCGACGATGAGGCCGAAGGCGAGGCCTAGGCGCGAGGCCGGATGACCTTGTCGGCGGGGTTACCCGGCGACAGACACAAAAAAGCGGGCCGTAGCCCGCTTTTTTGTGGTTCGAAAGCGTCAGGGGCAGGCGTGAGGACCTACGGTCCCCACCGGCTGCGCCCTCGGCCGGGCCGATTACTCGGCGACGGCGCCTTCGCCTTCTTCGACGGCCTTCATCGACAGGCGGATACGGCCCTGCTTGTCGACTTCCAGCACCTTGACCTTGACCACATCGCCTTCCTTCAGCTTGTCGCCGACCTTCTCCACGCGCTCGCTGGAGATCTGCGACACGTGGACCAGGCCGTCCTTGCCCGGCAGGATCGTCACGAACGCACCGAAGTCCATGATCTTGGCGACCTTGCCTTCGTAGATGCGGCCCGGCTCGACGTCCGAGGTGATCTGCTCGATGCGGGCCTTGGCAGCCTGCGCGGCGATCGCGTTGACCGAGGCGATGACGATGGTGCCGTCGTCCTGGATGTCGATCTGGGTGCCGGTTTCCTTGGTGATGGCCTGGATGGTGGAACCACCCTTGCCGATCACTTCGCGGATCTTGTCCGGGTGGATCTTGATGGTCAGCAGGCGCGGCGCGTAGTCGGACAGCTCTTCGCGCGGGGCGGTCAGGCCGTGGGCCATTTCACCCAGGATGTGCAGACGGCCAGCCTTGGCCTGCTGCAGTGCCTGCTTCATGATCTCTTCGGTGATGCCTTCGATCTTGATGTCCATCTGCAGGGCGGAGATGCCCTCAGCGGTACCGGCCACCTTGAAGTCCATGTCGCCCAGGTGATCTTCGTCACCCAGGATGTCGGACAGGACGACGAAGCGCTCGCCTTCCTTGACCAGGCCCATGGCGATACCGGCCACCGGCGACTTGACCGGCACGCCGGCGTCCATCAGGGCCAGCGAGGAACCGCAGACCGAGGCCATCGACGAGGAGCCGTTGGATTCGGTGATTTCCGAGACCACGCGAATGGTGTACGGGAAGGCTTCCAGCGACGGCATCACTGCCAGCACGCCGCGCTTGGCCAGACGGCCGTGGCCGATCTCGCGACGCTTCGGGCCCATCATGCGGCCGGTCTCACCCACCGAGTACGGGGGGAAGTTGTAATGGAACAGGAAGTTGTCCTTGTACTCACCGGACACTGCGTCGATCACCTGACCGTCGCGGGCGGTGCCCAGCGTGATGGTCACGATGGCCTGCGTCTCACCGCGGGTGAACAGCGAGGAACCGTGGGTACGCGGCAGGATGCCGGTCTTCACGGCGATCGGGCGGACGGTGTCCAGCGCACGGCCGTCGATGCGGACCTTGGTGTCCAGCACCGAGTTGCGCATGGTGCTGTATTCCAGCTCGCCGAATTCCTTCGACAGCTCGGCCGGGTTCCAGCCTTCAGCGGCCACGCGGCCGGCCAGCGACTCGGTCACGTCCTTCTTGATCGCCGAGATGGCGTCGCGGCGCTGCAGCTTGTCGCGCACCTGGAAGGCTTCGCCCAGACGCGGGCCGATGGCTTCCTGCAGCGCGCTGATCAGCACGTCGTTCTTGGCCGGGGCGACCCAGGTCGACGGCTTGGTGCCGGCTTCCACGGTCAGCTCGTTGATCGCGTTGATGACCTTCTGCATTTCGCGGTGACCGAAGGTCACGGCGCCCAGCATCACGTCTTCGGACAGCAGCGCGGCTTCGGATTCGACCATCAGCACGGCGTTGGCGGTACCGGCGACAACCAGCTCCAGTTCCGAATCCTTCAGTTCGGTCACGGTCGGGTTGAGGATGTACTCACCGTTCTTGTAACCGACCTTGGCGGCGGCGATCGGGCCCTTGAACGGGGTACCGGCCAGCGACAGCGCGGCCGAGGCACCGATCAGCGCCGGGATGTCACCGTCGATGTCCGGGTTCAGCGACATCACCGTGGCGATGATCTGCACTTCGTTCTTGTAGTCTTCCGGGAACAGCGGACGGATCGGGCGATCGATCAGGCGCGAAATCAGCGTCTCTTTTTCGGTCGCGCGGCCTTCGCGCTTGAAGAAGCCACCCGGGATGCGGCCACCGGCGTAGAACTTCTCCTGATAGTCGCAGGTCAGGGGGAAGAAGTCCTGGCCCTCACGCGCGCTCTTGGCAGCCACGGCGGAGACCAGCAGCACGGTGTCGTCGAACTTGACGATGACGGCGCCACCGGCCTGACGGGCGATTTCGCCGGTTTCAAGCGTGACGGTGTGCTTGCCGTACTGGAAGGTTTTGGTGATTTTTGCCACGGGGGATGTCCTTGGGATGATGCTGTCTTCGAATGGACCGCGGGCGACCCTTGCCGCCGACGGGTGACCGGTTGTCCGGCCCAGGCGTTTGTTGCGGTACTACCAAAACAAAACCGCGGCGCATTCCTGCGCCGCGGTCGGGATTCCTGCTTAGCGACGCAGGCCGAGCTTTTCGATCAGGGCCTTGTAACGCACGCCGTCCTTCTTCTTCAGGTAGTCGAGCAGGCTGCGGCGACGGTTGACCATCTGCAGCAGGCCACGACGGCTGTGGTGATCCTTCTTGTGGGTCTTGAAGTGGCCGGTCAGCAGCTCGATGCGGGCGGTCAGCAGGGCGACCTGCACTTCCGGGGAGCCGGTATCGGCCGAGCTGCGCTTGTTGTCTTCAATGACCTTCTGGGTGTCGATCGACATTTCTGTTTTCTCTTGGATGCGTGGCCCGCAGAAACGTCCCATTGACGTACCGCGTGACTCGCCGTGAACGAAAGGATGAACCCCGCACGAGGCGGGAAGCCTGAAAAGGCCGCGAAATTGTAACGGCAGCGGCCCTCCGGGACAAGGACCGATGACCCCGGCGACGGGGGCCGGTCAGAGATTGAAGCGGCGTTGCGGGGCCAGCAGGCCGGTCTCATCGACCTGCCCCAGCCCCTGCAGGGCGTCCTCGGGCGCGTATACGGCCACCACCCCGCGGGCCCAGTCAGGATCGCGCAGACGCTGGCCCAGGCAGAAGCGGCGGGCCTGTTCAGCATCCAGGCTGACCCGCGGATACTGCGCCAGGCCGGCGCCCAACGGCAGCAGCAGCGCGTCCATGCCGCCCTCGTCGCCCTGCTCGGCCAGCGCCCGCAGGGTATCCAGGCTCACCATCGGCGCATCGCGGAACGGATCCACCCATCGTCGGCGCAACCCGGCGATGTGCGCGCCGCAGCCCAGGGTCTCGCCGAGGTCGCGGGCCAGGCTGCGGATATAGGTGCCTGAACCGCAGGTCACGCGCAGGGTCAGCCGGGTCGGCTGCTGGTCGATGACCTCGATGGCATGGACCTGGACCTCACGGACCGGCGCCTCGATCGCCTCGCCCCGGCGCGCCTTCACATACAGGGGTTCGCCGCCCTGCTTGAGCGCCGAATAGATCGGCGCGCGCTGCTGGATGCGGCCCAGCAGCGGTGCAAGTGCCGCGGCCAGGGCCTCGGCGCTGATCGGTGGGACCGGCCGCTCGCGCAGCACGCTGCCGTCCGAATCGTCGGTGTCGGTGGTCTGGCCCAGCACGACCTCGGCGTCATAGGCCTTGGCCGAGCCCAGCAGCAGGCCGGCGATCTTGGTGGCCTCGCCGAAGCACAGCGGCAACAGGCCGGTGGCCAGCGGGTCCAGGCTGCCGGTGTGGCCGCCCTTCTCTGCGCGGTAAAGGCGCCGCGCGATCTGCAGCGCCGCGTTGGAGCTCATGCCGGTCGGCTTGTCGAGCAGCAGGATGCCGTCCAGGCGACGGAAAATGATTCGGGATGCCATGCAATGGTTTCGATCGGCGCCAGGCGGCGCTGCCGGGTGATCCGGCGGTCGACGATGCGGCCGTTTGCCGGCCCGGGCATCGCCCCATAAGACAACAGCCCTTGCGGGCTGTTGGTCCATCAATCGGGGTTCTTTCCGCTTTCGTCCGCCGCCTCGTCTTCGCCCGCCTCGGCCTGGCGGCTTTTCTCGGCCGCCACCGTATCGGGCAGCTCGCGCAGCAGGTTGTCGATGCGCTCGCCACGGTCCACCGAATCATCGTAGTGGAAGTGCAGCTCGGGCACGTGGCGCAGCTTCATCGCCCGCGCCAGTTCCATGCGCAGGCCCCAGGCCAGTTCCTTCAGCCCCTTCATCGCTTCCACCGAACGTTCGGGCATCAGCGCGGTGACGAAGATCTTGGCATGGGCCATGTCACGGGTGATTTCCACGTCGGAGACGCTCACCGAAGGCAGGCCGTGTTCACGCACCGCGTTGTGCACGAGCGTTCCCAGCTCACGGCGGATCTGGGCGGAAACACGGTCGGTTCGATGGAAGGTCTTTGGCACGGTAGGCAGGCTCGTCTTGAAAGGTGATGCGGCTCAAACGGAAAAAACCGGACCGCGCGTGGCGGTCCGGCCTGGAACATTACAGGGTACGCGGCACTTCGATACGCTCGAAGCACTCGATCTGGTCGCCCGGCTTGACGTCGTTGTAAGCCTTCACGCCGATACCGCATTCGGTACCGTTGCGGACTTCCTCGACGTTCTCCTTGAAGCGACGCAGCGATTCCAGCTCGCCTTCGAACACCACCACGCTGTCGCGCAGGACGCGGATCGGCTTGCTGCGCTTGACCGTACCTTCGATGATCATGCAGCCAGCGACCGCACCGAACTTGGAACTGCGGAACACATCGCGGACCTGGGCGATACCGATGATCTCTTCGCGGATTTCCACGCCGAGCAGACCGGATGCCACCTGCTTCACCTGGTCGATCACGTCATAGATGATCGAGAAGTAACGCAGGTCGACGCCGTTGGATTCAATGATGCGACGGGCCGAGGCATCGGCACGCACGTTGAAGCCGATCACGGTGGCCTTGGAGGCAACCGCCGAATTGGCGTCCGACTCGGTGATGCCGCCCACGCCGGAGTGGATCACGTTGATGCGGATGTCTTCGTTGGACAGTGCGACCAGTGCCTGGCTCAGCGCCTGCACCGAACCCTGCACGTCGGCCTTGATCACCAGGTTCAGCACCTGCTGGCCATCGCCCTTGCCCAGGGTCGCCATGATGTCTTCCATGCGGCTGCCGGCCGACTGCACCAGGCGCGATTCGCGGCGCTTGGTTTCGCGCTGCTGCGCGACGTCCTTGGCCAGACGCTCGTCTTCCACCACCACGAAGTCATCACCGGCATCGGGCACGCCGGACAGACCCAGCACCTGCACCGGAATCGACGGGCCAGCCTGGTCGGGCTGCTTGCCGGTTTCGTCGAACAGGGCGCGCACGCGGCCGTACTGGATGCCGCAGACCAGGTAGTCGCCCTTCTTCAGCGACCCCTGCTGCACCAGCACGGTGGCGATCGGGCCGCGGCCCTTGTCCAGCGAGGATTCGATGACCACGCCGCTGGCGCGGCCGTCGGCCACGGCCTTGAGCTCGAGCAGTTCGGCCTGGATGGAAATCGCATCCAGCAGGTCGTCGATGCCCAGGCCGGCCTTGGCCGAGATCTCGACCATCTGGATGTCGCCACCGAAGTCTTCGGACACGACCTGCTCGGTGAGCAGCTCGTTCTTGACGCGCATCGGATCGGCGCCGGACTTGTCGATCTTGTTGATCGCCACGATCAGCGGCACACCCGCCGAACGGGCGTGCTGGATGGCTTCCTTGGTCTGCGGCATGACGCCGTCGTCGGCGGCCACCACCAGCACCACGATGTCGGTCAGCTTGGCACCACGGGCACGCATGGACGTAAACGCCGCGTGGCCGGGGGTATCCAGGAAGCTGATCACGCCCTTGGGCGTTTCAACGTGGTACGCACCGATGTGCTGGGTGATGCCACCGGCTTCGCCCGTGGCGACCTTGGTGCGGCGGATGTAATCCAGCAGCGAGGTCTTGCCGTGGTCGACGTGGCCCATGATGGTGACCACCGGCGGACGTGCCACCGGCTCGCCCTGGTTGCCACCGGCCAGCGCCAGCAGCGCGTCTTCGGCGTCGTTGGTGTTGGCACGGATCACGTTGTGGCCGAGTTCTTCGGTCACCAGTGCGGCGGTGTCATGGTCGATGGTCTGGGTGATGGTGGCCATCACGCCCATCTTGAACAGCGCCTTGACCACATCGCCGCCCTTCAGGGCCAGCTTCTGGGCCAGGTCGGCCACGGTCACGGTATCGCCGATGGTGACGTCACGCACGATCGGAGCGACCGGACGTTCGAAACCATGGGCACCGCCGCCGCTGCGCGACTGGTTGCTGTCACGGCGGCCGCCGTGCTGCACGCGCCCGGTCGGACGACCGCGCGAGTTGCTGTTGTTGCCGCGACGGGCACGGTCGGCGGCCGACAGGTGCAGCTGGCCGGCAAAGCGGTTGCCACCCTCGTCGTCGCGCTTGGCGCCCGGACGGTTGTTGTTGTTGTTGTTCGCGCTGCGGTCATCCGAACGCGGCGCCGGACGGGCCGAGGACGGTGCCGACGGACGCGCGGCGCGTGCCGGCGCATCGGCGGCAGCGGCCGGCTTGGCGGCGACCGGAGCCGGCGGTGCATTGCGGGCGGCTTCGGCGGCAGCCTCGGCAGCCTTGCGCTCGGCTTCGGCACGCTCCTTGGCGTCTACCTCTTCCTGGCGCTTGCGTGCGATTTCCTCGTCACGCGCACGGTCCTTCTCGGCCAGTGCGCGCTGCTCGTCCAGATTGCGCTGGCGGGATTCCTCCAGCTTGCGCAGGATGTCGGCGCGCTCCTCATCCGCGGTCATCGGCTTGCCGCTGGCGTCCTTCATGTAGGTGCGCTTCTGGCGCACTTCCACGTTGACGGTGGTCTTGCTGCGGCCGGCGCTGACGGTCACTTCCTGCAACTTGCGACGGTTGAGGGTGATCTTCTTGGCGGCTTCGTCGGTGCTCTCGACGGGCTGCTCGGTCTTGCCGTGCGAGCGACGAAGGAAGCCCAGGAGCTTCACCTTCTCGGTGCTGGTCACGACCTGGTCGGGACCGCTGAACTTCATGCCGGCTTCGGCAAGTTGTACGAGCAGTTTATCGACCGGGGTATTGACCAGTTCGGCAAGCTTGCGGATGGTGGTTTGCTGCGACATTCGGATCCTATGATCTGGTTGGCGCTCCCTCGAAACGTGCGAAGGCAGCGCGGAGTCTAAGCCCTGAGCGGGTCAGGGCACTGTTCATCGCTGGCTCATTCGCCGCGCTCCAGGCGGGCGATCTCCTCGGCTCGGGCGGCAAGGATCAGGGCGGCGGCGCGCTCCTGGTCCATGTCCTCGATGCCGAACTCGAGGATCTCGTCGGCGGCCAGGTCCGACAGGTCCTCACTGGTACGCACGCCGTGACCGGCCAGGGCGTAGGCGGTTGCCTCGTCCATGCCTTCCAGGGCGAGCAGGTCTTCGGACGGCGAGCCGTCTTCCAGACCTTCTTCCACCGCCAGCGCTTCGTTGAGCAGCGCATCGCGGGCACGGGCACGCAGCTCTTCGACGATGTCTTCGTCGAAGCCTTCCACGGCCAGCAGTTCGCCGACCGGGACGTAGGCGATTTCTTCCACGGTGTTGAAGCCTTCGGTCACCAGGATGGCGGCGATTTCTTCATCCACTTCCAGCTTGTCCATGAACAGCTGGCGGGCCACGCCCTGCTCTGCCTCGGACTTGGCGGTCACCTGGTCCTGGGTCATCACATTGAGCTGCCAACCGGTCAGGCGGCTGGCAAGACGGACGTTCTGGCCGCCCTTGCCGATCGCCTGGGCCAGTCGCTCTTCGGCCACGGCCAGGTCCATCGAGTGCTTTTCTTCATCGACGATGATCGACTGCACTTCGGCAGGCGCCATGGCGTTGATGACGAAGTTGGCCGGGTTCTCGTTCCACAGCACGATGTCCACGCGCTCGCCATTGAGCTCGTTGGACACGGCCTGCACGCGCGAACCGCGCATGCCGATGCAGGCACCGATCGGATCGGTACGCGCGTCGTGGGCGAGCACGGCGATCTTGGCGCGGTCGCCCGGATCACGGGCGCACGCCTTGATCTCGACCAGGCCCTGGCCGACTTCCGGCACTTCGAGCTTGAACAGTTCGATCATGAATTCAGGCGCGGCGCGGCTGATGAACAGCTGCGGGCCGCGCGGCTCCGAACGCACCTCGGCCAGGTAACCGCGGACGCGGTCGCCGGCACGCAGGACGTCGCGCGGAATGCCCTTGTCCTTGGGGATGAAGGCTTCGGCGTTGCCGCCCAGGTCCACGTAGATGTTGCCGCGCTCGGCGCGCTTGACCACGCCGGTAACCAGTTCGCCGACACGATCCTTCCACGCATCGACCACCTGCTGACGCTCGGCCTCGCGCACGCGCTGGACGATCACCTGCTTGGCGGCCTGTGCGGCGATACGGCCGAAGTCCGGGTTTTCGATCTGTTCTTCGATGTAGTCGCCGACTTCCACGCCTTCGGCTTCGTCGATGGCGTCCATCAGGCGGATCTGGCGATCGGGCGATTCCATCACCACGTCATCGGCCACCACTTCCCAGCGGCGGAAGGTTTCGTAGTTGCCGTCCTTGTGGTCGATCGACACACGGGCCAGCACTTCTTCATCGGGGTAGCGCTTCTTCGCGGCCGACGCCAGTGCAGCCTCGATCGCTTCGAAGATCACTTCACGCGGAACGCCCTTTTCATTGGCGACCGCATCCACTACCAGCAAAAGTTCCTTGCTCATTGGCTCACTCCGCGCGCGGCTTCTTGGCCGCCGGCTCGTTGGATGGTTTCTTGTTCGCCTTGCCACCCTGCTTGGGTGCCGGGCCAGTCGGTTTGGTCGGAGCCAGGCCGAGGGCGGCCCAGTCCGGCATGATGCGTGCCTTGTCGATATTCTCGACATCGGCGGTGAACGGTGAGTTGTCGACCTTGAAGGTGACGGTTCCCTGGGGGATATCAACCGCGAGGATTTCGCCCTGCAGGCGACGACGGCCGTCCTGCGGCAGCTTCAGCGTGACCTTGGCCGATTCGCCGATGGCACGCTCGAACTGCTCGGCGGTGAACAGCGGGCGGTCGACGCCGGGCGAAGAGACTTCCAGCGTGTAGTTGGCGCTGATCGGATCTTCGACGTCCAGCTGTGCGGACACTTCGCGGCTGACGCGTTCGCAGTCGTCGATGTTGACGATACGCTCGGGCTGTTCGGCCAGCGGCACGTCGATATACAGGCGCAGCGTCGCACCACCCGGGGCAGTGAGGTACTCCACGCCCAGCAGCTCGAGACCCAGCGACTGAACGGTGGGGGCGAGCAGATTCGCGATTTCAGTTGCCTTGTCGCTCACAGTCTGCCTTGTTCGTTGAAAGAGATACGGGGTGGCCAGTCGCGCTGGCCGGGCTCTACGGGACATGCCCCGGAAACAACAAAGGGCCCGCTGGGCCCCTTGTCCGGTACAACTCCGGTCATGCTGGATTCCGGTAGCAGGCACACACGCGGCGTGCGTTCCTGCGAGCCCAGTCTTCCGGGGGGTGACGGCGGCCTGGGTACAGGTTGCCGTTCCTGGAAGCCGGTTGCGGGCCCATTCACATCCCTTGACAGGATACGGATGGACAGTCCGCTAAGCCGCTGATGATAGCCGTTGCACCGCGCTGGTGCAATGGTCGGGGCGGTTTTGCGCGCCCGTATTGCGAAAGCTGAACAGCTGGGGCCGGGGCAATGCCAGAGCGTGGAGCAGGAGCCTGCGCTGGCCGGCCCCGTCGAGGGCGCCGGGGTGGGTAAGTCGGCGGGACACGCCGTGAACCCCTCCATGGGGGCTCGCTTTGCGCCATCCATGGCGCAAAACGGTCCCGCCAACTCACCCACCCCGGCACCTGGACAAGGTAACGGTCAGTCGTTGGAACAAGCGGCGAAGCGGCAGGCACCCCCAAACCCCGCCCCCTCATCCCTCATCCCTCATCCCTCATCCCTCATCCCTCACCCACTCCCACTCCCACTCCCACTCCCAACTACCACCTCCAACTCCCACCTCCCCCATCACCATCCAACCACCGTCGAACAAGCACGAACCAATTCACATAAAGCAAAAAGAGCAGAAGCGGCACGCCCTAGCCCAGGCCACCGATCGTCTGCGCAGGCGTTGGCACGGGTAAGTCTGCGGGGCCCGTTTTGCGCCATGGATGGCGCAAAAGGAGCCTACACGGACGTACTTGCGGCGTGCCCCGCGGACTTACCCGTGCCGGCGCCCTCCCAGATGCACGCAAACAGGCGTTTGCTTTTGCCTTTGCCTTTGCCTTTGCCTTTGCCTTTGCCCTGCGCCCTAAATGCTTTGAAAAAAACAAAACCCCACAACGAAAAAAGCGACCCCGTTTCCGGAATCGCTTTATCGTCTACTGCATCTGCACTGCAGATTTTCTGTGGTAGCGGGGGCAGGATTTGAACCTGCGACCTTCGGGTTATGAGCCCGACGAGCTGCCAGACTGCTCCACCCCGCAGCAGAAGCGGAATTGTAAGGGAGTTTTCACCCCCGCGCAACCCCTCTTGAAACATATCACCGCGCAGACCCACTACGCAGCGCCAAACCAACCTCATCCCCCCACGGCCCACATTCGCCGCAGCCGGTTCGATCGCATCCCCCGCCCGCGCGGCATGGGCCGCCGAAGCGCGATCCAATCCTCATCCCTCGCGCCGCCAACCACTCCACCGCCGGATCATGCCCTGGACCTGCAACGAAAAAAGCGACCCCGTTGCCGGGATCGCTTGATTCGTCCACTGCCTCCGACTTTCGCCGGAGCTATATGGTAGCGGGGGCAGGATTTGAACCTGCGACCTTCGGGTTATGAGCCCGACGAGCTGCCAGACTGCTCCACCCCGCAGCAGAAGCGGATGAGTCGATGTACCAACCAGCGGCGGGTACGCTTGCAACGATCTTCTGGCGAAACCGCTGCATCAACAACTCAGGAAACGAATATTACACTAATTGCGCAGTTTTGTATCGTTTTTTACGCAAGATGTGCAAATGCCTGCTGGCACCACACCATGATCGGGTTCCACGACAGGCCCAAGGCCAGCAGCGCCAGGGCATTCACGCCCAGCACCACGCCCAGCACGCGGTCGTTGTTGGCCGGCAGCGGCTCGCCCACCGGCTCATCGAAGTACATCACCTTGATCACGCGCAGGTAGTAGAAGCAGCCGACCACCGCGCACAGCACGCCCAGGATCGCCAGCCACAGCATGCCGCCGTTGATCGCCGCGCCCAGCACCGCCAGCTTGGTCCAGAAGCCCAGGAACGGCGGGATACCGGCCATCGAGGCCATGATGCACAGCACCAGCCCGGCCATCCAGGGATTGCGTGCGTTCAGGCCCTTGAAGTCGTCGATGTTCTCCGCTTCGAAGCCGCTGCGCGACAGCGCGATGATCGCGCCGAAGCCTGCGGTGGACATGATCGCGTAGCTCAGCGCGTAGAACAGCGCGGCCGCGTACCCCTGCTCGCCACCGCCGGCAATGCCCAGCAGCAGGAAGCCGATGTGGGACACCGTCGAGTAGGCCAGCATGCGCTTGAGGTTGGTCTGCGCGATGGCCATCAGGTTGCCGATCACCAGCGACAGCGCTGCCAGGCCACCGATCAGGTACTTCCACTCGTCCGACAGCGGGCCCACGCCCACTTCCAGCAGGCGGTAAGCCATGCCGAAGGCGGCCAGCTTCGGCGCCGAGCTGATGAACAGCGCGATCGGCGCCGGGGCACCCTGGTACACGTCGGGCAGCCACATGTGGAACGGCGCGGCGCCCAGCTTGAAAGCCACGCCGGCGATCATGAACACCGCGCCGGTCAGCAGCAGCACCTTCTCTTCCGAATGCGGGATCGCCGCATGGATGACGTCCAGGTGCAGCGAACCGGTCGCGCCGTAGATCAGCGACATGCCATACAGCAGCAGGCCCGAGGCCAGCGAGCCGAGCACGATGTACTTCATCGCCGCTTCGGAGGCCAGACCGTTTTCACGGTTGCTGGCCACCAGCGCGTAGGAGCACAGCGCCAGCAGTTCCAGGCCCAGGTAGACCATCAGCAGGCTGCCGGCCGAGACCAGGATCATCATGCCGGCGGTGCCGAACAGGATCAGCACCGGGATCTCGCCCTGGTACAGCTTGCGCTCGCGCAGGTAGCTCCAGCCATAGACCAGGGTCAGGCCGCTGCACAGCACGATCACGGTCTTCATCACGTCGGCCGCGGTATCGCGGACGAACATGCCGTGGAAGACATCGCCCTGCCCGCCCACTCCCGTGGCGAGCATGAACAGCACCGCGGCCAGCGCGGCGACCGAGAGCAGATGGGTCCAGATCTTGTTCTTCTCACTGATGAACAGATCGAGGATCAACAGGGCGAACGCGCTGCCGATCAGCACCAGCTCGGGAGCGAGCGGCGGCAGGTCGGCGGCGGTCAGTGGCAACAGCGGCGAGGTGGTCATCATCAAATCCTGGAATCAATACTCTCGACGGCCCGATTACAGCAGCTTGCTGGATGCGATCTGCATCGCCAGCTTCGCGATCGAGGGCTCCATCAGGTCGGTCAGCGGCTTGGGGTACAGGCCCAGGGCAAGGGTGCCCACGGCAAATACACCCAGCACCAGCCACTCGCGACCGTTGATGTCCTTCAGCTCGGCGACATGGGCATTGGCCACTTCACCGAAGAACACGCGCTTGTACAGCCACAGCGTATAGGCCGCGGTGATGACCAGGGTCGTCGCCGCGCCCAGTGCCAGCGCCGGATGACGCTGGAAGCTGGCCATGATGATCATGAACTCACCGACGAAACCGCTGGTACCCGGCAGGCCCGCGTTGGCCATGAAGAACAGCATGGCGAAGGTGGCAAACCACGGCATCACGTTGACCACGCCGCCGTAATCGGCGATCCGGCGCGAATGCATGCGGTCGTACAGCACGCCGACACAGGAGAACATCGCACCGGACACGAAGCCGTGCGAGACCATCTGCACCATCGCGCCCTGCAGGCCCAGACGGGCCGCATCCAGGCTCTGCGCATCGCGCACCAGCCACAGGGCGATGAAGGTACCCAGGGTGACAAAGCCCATGTGCGCGATCGACGAATAGGCGATCAGCTTCTTCATGTCGTCCTGGACCAGCGCGACCAGGCCGACGTAGATCACCGCGATCAGCGACAGGGTGATGACCAGCCACGCCCATTCCTGCGAGGCGTCCGGGACGATCGGCAGGTTGAAGCGCAGGAAGCCGTAGCCACCGATCTTCAGCGCGATCGCCGCCAGGATCACCGAACCGGCGGTGGGTGCCTCGACGTGGGCGTCCGGCAGCCAGGTGTGCACCGGGAACATCGGCACCTTCACCGCGAAGGCGATCAGGAAGGCGAAGAAGATCCAGGTCTGTTCCTTGCCCGAGAGCTGCAGGGCGTACAGGTCGGCCAGCTGGAAGCTGCCGCCCTTGAGGTACAGGTAGATCAGCGCCACCAGCATCAGCACCGAGCCGAGGAAGGTGTACAGGAAGAACTTCAGCGCGGCGTAGATGCGACGCGGGCCGCCCCAGACACCGATGATCAGGAACATCGGGATCAGCATCGCCTCGAAGAACACGTAGAACAGCATCGCGTCGGTGGCGGCGAAGATACCGACGGTGACGCCTTCCAGGATCAGGAAGGCGGCCACGTACTGGTTGACGCGCTTGTCGATCGCGCTCCAGGCGCCGATCAGCGCCAGCACCGACACCAGCGTGGTGAGCAGGATCAACGCGATCGCAATGCCGTCCACGCCCAGGTTGTAGCCGATGTCGTAGGCGGGGATCCAGGCGCGGGTCTCGACGAACTGCAGCGCGTCGTTCCCCACGTCGTAGCCGCTGAGCAGCGACAGGCTGGCCACGAAGGTCAGCACCGCTACGCCCAGCGACGCCCAGCGGGCGGTTCGGGCGTCACGGATGGCAAGGATCAAGGCACCGCCGAGGATCGGCAGCCAGATGAGAACACTGAGTAGAGGCCAGTTCGACACGTCTTCTTATTCCGTACAGGTCATCAACGCAGGTAATGCATCAGGACGCCCAGGAGGGCAATCAGGCCGATGATCATCGCGAAGGCGTAGTGATAGAGGAAACCGGATTGGGTGCGACGCAGCAGGTTGGCCGCCAGATCGATCAGGCGAGCCGAACCGTTGACCACCACACCATCGACCACGTTCGTGTCGATCGCGCGCGAAACCTTGCCCAGCTTGATGCCGCCACCGGCGAAGCCGCCGATCCAGAGCTTGTCGAAGCCGTACTTGTTCTCCAACACCGACACCAGCGGCGCGAAGGTCTTGCGGGCCTTGCCCGCCAGCTCCGGCTTCCACAGGTAGAACAGCACCGCCAGCAGGAAGCCGGCCACGGTCAGGAAGAAGGCCGGGGCCATCATGCCGTGCAGCGCGAACTCAACCGGGCCGCGGAACTCTTTGGCCAGCGCGCCGATGGTGTCACGGGACGGGTTGTAGAAGTCCACGATGCCGGTGAAGAACGAATGCACCTGGCCCGGGATCGCGTGCTCGGCCTGCGCGCCCTTCCAGTCCGTGCCGTACAGCATCGGACCGATACCGAAGAAACCGATCACGATCGAGGGGATCGCCAGCAGGATCAGCGGCAGCGTCACCACCCACGGGGTTTCGTGCGGCTCATGCGGACCGTGGCCATGGCCGTGGTCGTCATGGTGCGCGTCACCGTGGTGGGCGTCGGCGGCATGGGCATCGGCCGCATGCGCGTCGGCAGGGTGATCGTCATGGCCGTGCGCGTGGGCGTGATCGTCATGCGCGTCGCGGAAGCGCTCCTTGCCATGGAAGGTCAGGAACAGCAGGCGGAAGCTGTAGAAGCTGGTCACGATGACACCGCCCAGCACGGCCCAGTACCCGTAGGTGGCCACCCAACTGTGCGACACGTGCGCGTGGTGCTGCGCCGCCTCGATGATGGTGTCCTTGGAGTAGAAGCCGGAGAAGAACGGGGTGCCGACCAGGGCCAGCGTACCGATCCACATGGTCACGAAGGTGATCGGCATGTACTTGCGCAGGCCGCCCATCTTGCGCATGTCCTGCTCGTGGTGCATCGCGATGATGACCGAGCCGGCACCCAGGAACAGCAGGGCCTTGAAGAAGGCGTGGGTCATCAGGTGGAACACGGCGGCCGAGTAGGCCGACACACCCAGCGCCACGGTCATGTAACCCAGCTGGGACAGCGTGGAGTACGCGACGACGCGCTTGATGTCGTTCTGCACGATGCCGATCAGGCCGGTGAAGAACGCGGTGGTGGCACCGATGAACAGCACGAAGTTCAGCGCGGTCTGCGACAGCTCGAACAGCGGCGACATGCGGGTGACCATGAAAATGCCCGCGGTGACCATGGTCGCGGCGTGGATCAGTGCCGAGATCGGGGTCGGGCCTTCCATCGAGTCCGGCAGCCACACATGCAGCGGGACCTGGGCCGACTTGCCCATGGCGCCGATGAACAGGCAGATGCAGATCAGCGTGGCCATCGACCAGATGACCGGCGTGCTCAGCAGGTTGAACGTGGTCCCGAACAGGGTGATCGCGCCCGACCAGACCTGCAGCTGCGCTTCCGGATGGGCCAGGATCGGCGCATTGGCGAACACGGTGGCGTAGTCCAGGGTACCGAACACCCAGAGCACGCCGGCGATGCCGAGGATGAAGCCGAAGTCGCCGACGCGGTTGACCAGGAACGCCTTCATGTTGGCGAAGATCGCGGTCGGGCGCTTGAACCAGAAACCGATCAGCAGGTAGGACACCAGGCCCACCGCTTCCCAGCCGAAGAACAGCTGCAGGAAGTTGTTGCTCATCACCAGGGTGAGCATGGAGAAGGTGAACAGCGAAATGTAGCTGAAGAACCGCTGGTAGCCCGGGTCATCCTGCATGTAGCCGATGGTGTACACGTGCACCAGGAACGACACGAAGGTGACCACGACCATCATCATGGCCGTCAGCTTGTCGATCATGAAACCGACGTGGGCCGAGTACTGGCCGACTTCGAAGAACGTGTAGATGTTCTCGTTGTACGGCTGCGCCCCGCCCCACAGCAGCATGTACAGCACGTAGCTGGACATGATGCAGCTGGCGCCGACGCCCAGGATGGTGACTGTCTGCGCGCCGATGCGACCGACCTGCCGGCCGAACAGGCCGGCGATGATGCTGCCGACCAGCGGTGCAAGCACCACTGCGATCAACAGACTCTTGGAGAGAGTGATTTCCATCTACGGATCAGCCCTTCAGCGAATCGACTTCGCCGACATTGATGGTGCGGCGGTTACGGAACAGGGTTACCAGGATCGCGAGGCCGATGGCGGCCTCGGCCGCGGCCACGGTCAGGATGAAGAAGACGAACAGCTGTCCGGCCGTATCACCCAGTTCACGCGAGAACCCGACGAAATTGATGTTGACCGACAGCAGCATCAGCTCGACCGACATCAGCAGCACGATGATGTTCTTGCGGTTGAGGAAGATGCCGGCGAGGCTGATGCAGAACAGCAGCGCGCCCAACGCCAGGATATGGCCGAGGGTGATCATGGCGTTGCCTCCTCGTCGCTGGACGGCTTGGTGTTGGTGTGGACCACCGGGGTGGCGACATCCATCTTGACGATGCGCAGGCGGTCGCTGCCCTTGACCATGGTCTGCTCGGTCGGGTTCTGGGTCTTCAGGCCGGTGCGGCGACGCAGGGTCAGCATCACGGCGGCGACCACGGCCACGGTCAGGATCACGGCGGCGAACTCGAACGGCAGCAGGTACTCGGTGAACAGGCTGCGCGCCAGCCAGGTGATGTTGGAGCTGTCGGCGGCCAGCGCAGCGGCGTTGTCGGCCGGGAACGGATTGACCGCCCTGCCCTTCACCCCGATCAGCACCAGCATCTGCACCAGCATGGTGATGGCGACCACCAGGCCGATCGGCAGGTATCGCACCCAGCCTTCGCGCAGGTTGGTGGCGTCGATGTCCAGCATCATCACCACGAACAGGAACAGCACCATGACCGCGCCCACGTACACCAGCACCAGCGCCACGCCGAGGAACTCAGCGCCGACCAGGATCCAGATGCAGGCCACGGAGAAGAAGGTCAGGATGAGGCACAACACGGCGTAGACCGGATTGCGCACGCTGATCACCGCCGCGGCGGAGATGCCCGCCACGATGGAGAAGACCCAGAAACTGATATTTACCCAATCCATCATTCGACCTCAGCGGAAAGCGGCATCGGCGGCGCGACGCTCGGCGATCTCGGCTTCAAGCCGATCACCGATGGCCAGCAGCTGCGGCTTGGTAACGATGTTCTCGCCACGATTCTCGAAGTGGTACTCGAGGATGTGGGTCTCCACGATCGAGTCCACCGGGCAGCTTTCTTCGCAGAAGCCGCAGAAGATGCACTTGAACAGATCGATGTCGTAACGGGTGGTACGACGGCTGCCGTCCTCGCGCTTGGCCGAGTCGATGGTGATGGCCAGTGCCGGGCAGACCGCTTCGCACAGCTTGCAGGCGATGCAGCGCTCTTCACCGTTGGGATACCGGCGCAGGGCGTGCAGGCCGCGGAAGCGCGGGGACTGCGGGAACTTCTCCATCGGGTACATCAGCGTGTACTTGGGCTTGAAGGCGTACTTCAGGGTCAGCCACAGACCGCCGAGCAGCTCGAGCAGCAGCAGGCTTTTGAAGTAATGGGTAATTCTGTTCATCACTTAGACGCCCTTCTGGATCACGCCGTAGAACACCATCAACGCCGTCACTGCAATCCACGCGATGGTGAGCGGGATGAAGACCTTCCAGCCCAGACGCATGATCTGGTCATAACGGAAGCGCGGGAAGCTGGCACGGAACCAGATGTAGGCGCTGGCGAAGAAGAACACCTTCAGCAGCAGCCACGGCCAGCCACCCTTCCAGATCCAGTCGATCCACGGAGAGATGTCCGCCGAGACCCAGCCCTGGATCGGGCTCAGCCAGCCGCCGAGGAAGAAGATCGAGATCAGGAAGCTGATCAGGATCATGTTGGCGTATTCGGCCAGGAAGAACAGCGCGAACGCACCACCGGAGTATTCGACCATGTGGCCGGCCACGATTTCCGACTCGCCTTCCACCACGTCGAACGGCGCGCGGTTGGTTTCGGCCACGCCGGACACCCAGTACACGACGAACAGCGGGAACAGCGGCAGCAGGAACCAGTCGAAGAAGCCGGAGCTGCCGGCCTGGGCCATCACGATGCTGCTCAGGTTCAGGCTGCCCGAGGCGATCATCACGCCGACCAGGGCAAAGCCCATGGCGATTTCGTAGCTGATCATCTGCGCCGAGGCGCGCATCGCACCCAGGAAGGCGTACTTGGAGTTGGAGGCCCAACCGGCCAGGATGATGCCGTACACGCCCAGCGAGGTCATCGCCAGCAGGTACAGCAGGCCGGCATTGGCGTTGGACAGCACGATCTTCGCGTCGAAGGGAATCACCGACCAGGCCGCGAAGGCCGGGGCCAGGGTGATCAGCGGCGCAAGGATGAACATCGCCTTGTGCGAGCTGGCCGGCTGGATGATTTCCTTGAACAGCAGCTTGAAGACGTCGGCGAAGGCCTGGAAGATGCCCATGCCCACGTACATCGGGCCGTGGCGGACGTGCATCCAGCCGATCAGCTTGCGCTCCCAGACCACGAAGAAGGCCACCGAGATGATCACCGGCATGGCGATCACCAGGATCTTCAGGATGATCCAGAGCAGCGCACCGATCTCGCCCAGCGACAGCAGCCACTGGTGCAGCGGGTCGACCGCGTTCAACAGCAATTCGTTCATGCAGCCACCACCGTTACGCGTGCGGCACCCAGCGGCGCGGTTGCACCGTGGCCCGATTCAATCCAGACCGCACCCGCGGCGACGCGGGCGTCGACCACCACCGGCAGCGTGGCGCGACCGGCGTCGGTGCCGACCTTGGCCATCTGCCCTTCCGCCAACTGCAGGCGGGCGGCATCGTCGGCATTGAGCACGATGCGCGGGGCATTGTTGAGCGGATGCGACTGCAGCGCCTGGGCGCGACGGACCACCGCATCGGTGCGGTAGATCGCAGCGGTCGAGGCCACTTCCAGGCCCTCGCCCGCCACCGGCGTCGCCGGCGAAGACGCAACGCTGACGCTGACCGGGGCCAGGCTGGCGCGCAGGCCGGCCAGGTCGGTGAACTCGAAACCGGCCAGGGCCAGCTCGCCGCCCAGTGCACGCAGCACGCGCCAGCCCTCACGCGCCTCGCCCGGCAGCTTGCCGCCGGCACGGGCCGACTGCTCGCGACCATCGAGGTTGGTCAGGGTGGCATCCACTTCCGGCAGTGCGCCGATCGGCAGGATCACGTCGGCGACGTCGCGGGTGGAAGCGCAGGCGAACTGGCTGAAGGCCACCACCTGGGCGCCGGCCAGTGCCTTGCGGGCAGCGGCGGCGTCGGCGAAGTCCAGGCCCGGCTCGATGCCGTACAGGGCATAGGCCTTGCGCGGCTGCGCCAGCATGGCGTTGACGTCCTTGCCGGCCGGCAGCACGCCGGCGCGGGACAGGCCGACCGCGTTGGCACCCTGCGGGATGCGGCACAGCCTGGCACCGGTGGCGGCGGCGAAATCACGCGCGGCGGCGCGGATCGCGGCGGCCTGCGGGTGGTTTTCGGCGATCGCGCCGACGATCAGCACGGCGTTGCTGGCAGCCTTGACCGCATCGCGCAGTTCGGCGTTGCCCAGCGCCTCGACGAACTTCGACGGCGCGACGATCTGCTTGCCGGCCAGCTTGAAGGCGAAGTCGAAATCGACCGGGTTGACCGCGTGGATCCGGGCGTTGCGCGTGGTCTGTGCCTTGCGCAGGCGGGCATGCAGCAGCGGCAGCTCGTGGCGGATGTTGCTGCCGAGCACCACGATGCTGTCCGCGCCTTCGATCTCGGCCAGCGGCAGGCCGAAGACCTCGGCGGTGGCAGCGTCGGAGAAATCGCGGTTGTTGATGCGGTGGTCGATGTTGCTCGAGCCCAGGCCGGTGGCCAGGCGGGCCAGCAGCGCGCCCTCCTCGTTGGAGGTGGACGGATGCACCAGCACGCCCAGGTGGTCGCCCTGGTTGGCCTTGAGGATCTCGCTGGCCGCCGCCAGGCCTTCCGCCCAGCTTACTTCCTTCCACTCGCCGTTGACCTTGCGCAGCGGCTTGACCGCACGGTCGTCGCTGTACAGGCCCTGGTGCGAGTAGCGGTCACGATCGGACAGCCAGCATTCGTTGACCGACTCGTTGTCGCGCGGCACCGCGCGCAGCACTTCGCCGCGACGCACGTGCAGGAACAGGTTCGAACCCATGGCGTCGTGATAGCCCAGCGATTCGCGCGCGGTCAGTTCCCACGGACGGGCGCGGAACTGGAACACCTTGTTGGTCAGCGCGCCGACCGGGCACACGTCGACGACGTTGCCGGACAGCTCGGTGGTCAGCGGCTTGCCGTCGTAGGTGCCGATCTGCAGGTTCTCACCGCGGTACATGCCACCCAGTTCGTAGGTACCGGCGACGTCGGCGGTGAAGCGGACGCAGCGGGTGCACTGGATGCAGCGGGTCATCTCGGTGGCGACCAGCGGACCGATGTCCTCGTCGGGCACCACGCGCTTGCGCTCGTTGAAGCGGCTGACCGAACGGCCATAGCCCAGCGAGACGTCCTGCAGTTCGCACTCGCCGCCCTGATCGCAGATCGGGCAGTCCAGCGGATGGTTGATCAGCAGGAATTCCATCACCGAGCGCTGGAACTTCAGCGCCTTTTCACTGCGGGTGGCGACCTTCATGCCATCCATCACCGGCGTGGCGCAGGCCGGCGCCGGCTTGGGCGACTTTTCCACGTCGACCAGGCACATGCGGCAGTTGGCCGCGATCGGCAGCTTCTCGTGGTAGCAGAAGCGCGGGATCGGGATGCCGGCCTTGTCGGCGGCCTGGATGATCATCGAGCCCTTGGGCACGACCAGCGACTGGCCGTCGATCTCGACGGTGACGTGGTCCGGTGGCACGCTCGGATTTACGGGTTGCGCGCTCATGCAGCGGCTGCCTCCACCTTCTTGCCGTCAACCATCGAATGACCGTTGACGATGTAATACTCGAATTCGTCCCAGAACTGGCGCAGGAAGCCCTGAATGGGCCATGCCGCCGCTTCACCGAACGCGCAGATGGTGTGGCCTTCGATCTGGCCGGCCACCGTCTTCAACTGGTGCAGGTCTTCCATGGTCGCCTTGCCGGCGACGATGCGCTCGAGCACGCGGTGCATCCAGCCGGTGCCTTCACGGCACGGGGTGCACTGGCCACAGGATTCCTTGTGGAAGAACTGGCTGATGCGGCAGGCGAACTTGACGCAGCACACGCTGTCATCGAGCACCACGATGGCACCCGAACCCAGGCCGGTGCCCAGGGCACGCAGGGTGTCGTAGTCCATCTGCAGGCCCTTGAGTTCCTCGGCCTTCAGCACCGGCATCGAGACGCCGCCCGGGACCGCGCCCTTCAGCGTGCGGCCCGGCTTGAGGCCGCCGGCCATTTCCAGCAGTTCGTCGAAGGTGGTGCCCAGCGGCACTTCGAAGTTGCCGCCCTTCTGCACGCAGCCGGAGACCGAGAAGATCTTCGGACCGCCGTTCTTGGTCAGGCTCAGGCCCTGGAACCATTCCGGGCCGTTGCGGATGATCGCCGGCACCGAGGCATAGGTCTCGGTGTTGTTGATCGTCGACGGCTTGCCGTACAGGCCGAAGTTGGCCGGGAACGGCGGCTTGTAGCGCGGCTGGCCCTTCTTGCCTTCCAGCGATTCCATCAGCGCGGTTTCTTCGCCGCAGATGTACGCGCCGGCGCCGAGCGCACCGTAGATATCGATGTCCACGCCACTGCCGAGGATGTCCTTGCCCAGCCAGCCATTGGCATAGGCATCGGCCAGGGCCTGCTCGAAGTTCTCGAACGGCTCGTGGTGGAACTCACCGCGCAGGTAGTTGTAGCCCACGGTCGAGCCGGTGGCGTAGCAGGCGATCGCCATGCCTTCCACGACCGAATGCGGGTTGTAGCGCAGGATGTCGCGATCCTTGCAGGTGCCCGGCTCGGATTCGTCCGAGTTGCAGAGGATGTACTTCTGCATGTTGCCCTTGGGCATGAAGGACCACTTCAGGCCGGTCGGGAAGCCGGCGCCACCGCGGCCGCGCAGGTTGGACTGCTTGACCATCTCGATGACCTGCTCCGGCGAGATCTTCTCTTCGAGGATCTTGCGCAGGGCGGCGTAACCACCGGTCTTGAGGTAGTTTTCGTACGACCACGGGGTGTCGTAGTGCAAGGTGGTGTAGACCACCTGGTGCGGCAACGGTGCGGGACCGACCGGACCACTGGGTGCGTGATGATGTGCCATGTCTTACTCCAACCCGTCCAGCAGCTCGTCGACTTTCTCGACGGTCAGGCGCTCGTGGTAATGGCCATTGATGACCATCATCGGCGCACCGGCGCAACCGGCCAGGCATTCTTCTTCACGCTTGAGGTAGACGCGGCCGTCGGCGGTGGACTGGCCGGTCTTGCAGCCGAGCTTCTTCTCGGCGTGCGCGACCAGGTCCTCGGCACCGTTCAACCAGCAGCTGATGTTGGTGCAGAAGGCGACGTTGTGGCGACCGACCTTTTCCAGCTCGAACATCGAGTAGAAGCTGGCCACTTCGTAGGCCCACACCGGCGGCAGGTCCAGGTACTTGGCCACGCCGGCGATCAGTTCGTCGGTCAGCCAGCCCTGGTTCTGTTCCTGCGCGGCGTGCAGGCCCTGCAGCACGGCCGAACGCTTGCGATCCGGCGGGAACTTGGCCAGCCAGTGATCGATGTGCGCACGGGTCTTGTCATTCAAGACCACCATCGGGTCGACGTCGCGCGCCGCCTCGAAATTACCTGTCGCCTTCATCGGCCGACCTCAGCGAATACGAAATCGTTAAAAACCAGAACCTGCAGCGCCGGCAGCAGCCGGCGGGTGTCAGGCATCGTGCATGCGGGCCGGATCACCGGTCGACCTCGCCGAACACCAGGTCGTAGGTGCCGATCATGGCCACCACGTCGGCGAGCATATGCCCGCGCACGACCGAGTCGATCGAGGACAGATGGGCAAAGCCCGGCGCGCGCAGGTGCACGCGGAACGGCTTGTTGGCGCCATCGGACATCAGGTAGCAGCCGAACTCGCCCTTCGGGGCTTCGACCGCCGAATAGGTTTCGCCGGCCGGGACGCAGTAGCCTTCACTGAACAGCTTGAAGTGATGGATCAGCGCTTCCATGTCGTCCTTCATGTCTTCCCGGCTGGGCGGGGCGACCTTGAAGTTCTTGACCATCACCGGGCCCGGGTTGGCCTTCAGCCATGCCACGCACTGCTTGATGATGCGGTTGGATTCGCGCATCTCGGCCACGCGGACCAGGTAACGGTCGTAGCAGTCGCCTTCCTTGCCGAGCGGGATGTCGAAGTCCACGGCGTCGTACTTGGCGTACGGCTGCTTCTTGCGCAGGTCCCAGGCGATGCCCGAGCCGCGCAGCATCACGCCGGTCATGCCCCAGGCGTGCGCCAGTTCGGGGGTGACCACGCCGATGCCGACGGTACGCTGCTTCCAGATGCGGTTGTCGGTGAGCAGGGTTTCGTACTCATCCACGCGCTTGGGGAACTCGACGGTGAAGTTCTCCAGGAAGTCCAGCAGCGACCCTTCGCGCGAGGCGTTCAGGTTCTTCAGGGCATTGCCCTTGTGCCAGCGCGATTCCTTGTACTTGGGCATGCGGTCCGGCAGGTCGCGGTAGACGCCGCCCGGACGGTAGTACGCCGCGTGCATGCGCGCGCCGGAGACCGCTTCATAGCAGTCCATCAGCTCTTCGCGCTCGCGGAAGGCGTACAGCATGACCGCCATCGCGCCCAGATCGAGCGCGTTGGAGCCCAGCCACATCAGGTGGTTCAGGATGCGGGTGATTTCGTCGAACATGGTGCGGATGTACTGCGCACGCTCGGGCGCCTCGATCCCCATCAGGGTTTCGATCGCGCGCACGTAGGCGTGCTCGTTGCACATCATCGACACGTAATCCAGGCGATCCATGTAACCGATGGACTGGTTGAACGGCTTGGATTCGGCCAGCTTCTCGGTACCACGGTGCAGCAGGCCCACGTGGGGGTCGGCACGCATGATGGTTTCGCCGTCCATTTCCAGGATCAGGCGCAGCACACCGTGCGCGGCCGGATGCTGGGGACCGAAGTTCATGGTGTAGTTGCGGATCTCCTGGCGCAGTTCGGCCGGGTTGCTCGCAAATGCCTGGTGGGCTTGATGGAACTCACTCACTTGCTTGCCTCCGTCTGCGCGCTTTCGCCGGCAGCGGTCTGGAAACGGGCGTCGTCACGGATCACGCGCGGCACGCCGACGCGCGGCTCCACCGAGGTGACCGGCTCGTAGACCACGCGCTTCTTTTCTTCGTCGTAGCGCACTTCGACGTTGCCGATCAGCGGGAAGTCCTTGCGGAACGGATGGCCGACGAAACCGTAGTCGGTCAGGATCCGGCGCAGGTCCGGGTGGCCCTGGAAGATCACGCCGTACAGGTCGAACGCTTCACGCTCGAACCAGTTCAGGCCCGGCCAGACGTCGGTCAGCGAAGCGACCACCGGCAGTTCCTCGTTCGGCGCAAAGCAACGGATGCGCATGGTGAGGTTGTGCTGGTAGGAGCGCAGCTGGGCGACCACGGCAAAACGCTGCAGCGGGATCGGCTGCGGCTGGGCGCCATCGCTGGTTTCGCGGGTGGGGAACTCGCCCCAGGCGAAACGACCGACGGACTTGCCCTCCACGCCACGGCTGAAACCCTGGGACGACACATCGGCCGTATCCCATTCGTCACTGCCGTAGCCGAGGTAGTCCAGGCCGCACAGGTCCACGGCCTGCTCGAAACCGAATTCGTCGCGCAGCGCCACAGCCGTGGCATGCCAGTCAGCGGCGGGCACTTCCAGCGTCACTTCGCCGCGGGGTTCGACCACGAAGACCTGCGCACCATTGAAACGTGCGGAGAGTCGGTCGATGAAGGAAGGTGCTTGCTCTGCCATGGGGGCTTGGCGTGCTCTTGTCAGGAGGAATGTCAGCGGGCGATGGTCTGCGTACGCCAGATCTTCTTCTGCAGCTGCAGGATCCCGTACACCAGCGCTTCGGCGGTTGGCGGGCAGCCCGGGACGTAGACGTCCACCGGCACCACGCGGTCACAGCCACGAACCACTGCATAGGAGTAGTGGTAGTAGCCGCCACCGTTGGCGCAGCTGCCCATGGAGATGACCCACTTGGGATCCGGCATCTGGTCATAGACCTTGCGCAGGGCCGGGGCCATCTTGTTGACCAGGGTGCCGGCCACGATCATCACGTCGGACTGACGCGGCGACGGGCGGAACACCACCCCGTAACGGTCAAGGTCCAGGCGCGCGGCGCCGGCATGCATCATTTCGACCGCGCAGCAGGCCAGACCAAAGGTCATCGGCCACATCGAACCGGTACGGGCCCAGTTCAACAGCGCGTCGACGCTGGTGGTCAGGTAGCCCTTCTCCAGCAGCGGGTTGTCGCCCTCGGGGCGCAGGATGTCATCGACCCGCCCTTCCGGGACCGGGTTGTTCATCAGGCCGTCGAGCGTCTGAATCACTCCCATTCCAGCGCTCCCTTCTTCCAGACGTAAATGAAACCGAGGAAAAGCATGCCTACGAACAGGCCCATCGTGACCAGCGAACGTGCGCCCAGCTCCATGAAGACCTGGGTCCACGGCACGATGAAGATGATTTCCAAGTCAAATACGATGAACTGGATCGCGATCAGGTAGTAGCGCACATCGAACTTCATGCGCGCGTCCTCGAAAGCCTCGAAGCCGCATTCGTACGGCGAGAGCTTTTTCAGATCAGGACGTCGTGGACCGAGGAATCGGCCGACCAGCATCAGCGATACGCCGATACCGGTGGCAACGATCAGAAACAGCAGAGACGGCAAATATTCGGCCAGCACAGCGATTCTCTCTTGCCTCTGCCGCTGCGCCTGCAGGCGCTTTGGCATGGGGGAGTGGACGGATACCGCTACCTGGCGCTTTGCGCGCCAGACGAACCCGCTTACAAACAAAATGGTGCCCAAGAGGGGACTCGAACCCCTACGACTCTCGTCGCTACCACCTCAAGGTAGTGCGTCTACCAATTCCGCCACCTGGGCTTACGTTCGCAATGAGGGGTCTCCCTATCGGATTCCCTCAGTGCGCCGCATATTGTAACCGTCTTCAGCGAGTCTGGGTGCCTTCCGAAGGCTTTTCTTCACCAGATTTCGGAGTTTCCGCCTGAGCCGGCACAGTAGCCTGCGGAACCGGCTGCTGGACAGCGGTTTCCGGGGCCTTGGGCACGGCCGGCAGCTCACCTGCCGGGGCGACCGGCGCCGACGCGGCCGGAGCCGACATCAGGCCGAGGTCCTGGCCGGTGGCCGGACGCGAGCCATGGCTGGCGTACCAGGCCATGAAGAGGCTGATGCCGAAGAACACCACGGCCAGCCACTTGGTCGACTTGGACAGGAAGTTGGACGCGCCACGCGCGCCAAACACGGTCCCCGAGGCGCCGGCGCCGAAACCCGAGCCTGCGGCCGCACCGGAACCACGCTGCATCAGGATGAGCGCGATCATGGCCACCGACACCAGCACGTAGACCACATTGAGGATCAACATCAGCATTTCGAATCCGTCCTCGGACATGTCGTGCCGGCGCGACGCCGGCAACATTACTAATTAGCGCCCGGCCGCCGCATCGACGATGGCCAGGAAGTCCGCAGCGACCAACGAGGCGCCGCCTACCAGCCCACCATCGACATCGGGCTGCGTGAACAGTTCCCCAGCGTTGTCGGGCTTGACGCTGCCGCCATACAGGATCGGCAACGAATCAGCGATTCTAGCATCGAGCTTGGCCACTTCGCCACGGATGAAGGCATGGACCTGCTGGGCCTGCTCCTTGGAGGCGGTCCGGCCGGTGCCGATCGCCCAGACCGGCTCATAGGCGACCACGGCGTGCTGGAAGCCGGCCGCCCCGACCAGGTCGAGCACCGGGGCGAGCTGGGCGGCGATGACCTGCTCGGTCTGCCCCGCCTCGCGCTGCTCCAGGGTTTCCCCCACGCACAGCACCGGGACCAGGCCGGCATGGAGGGCGGCGGCGAACTTGCGGGCGACCAGTTCGCTGCTTTCATTATGGTACTGGCGGCGCTCGGAATGGCCGACCAGGCCATAGCGGGCACCCACTTCGGCCAGCATGGCAGCCGAGACCTCGCCGGTGTAGGCGCCCTTTTCGTTGGAGCTGACGTCCTGGGAGCCGAAGCCGATGGCGCGGCCCTCGAAGGCTTCCACCAGTTCCCCCAGGTAGGGCAAGGGGGGCAGGATCACCACGTCGACGCCGTCGCGCGGGAGGCTGGCGACCAGGTCGCTGACCAGGTCCGTGGCGAATTGGCGGCTGCCGTGCAGCTTCCAGTTACCGGCGACGATCTTGCGGCGCATGGCGGTGCTCCATTGGGTATCAGCCGGCCATGATAACGGATGCAACGAAATGGCGTTGGCGGGAAAACGCTTACATTTCAATTGGATATTTATTTTTCATCGCGAGCCAAGAGCAAAGCAACGGCCAGGTCAGCGGCCCAGGTGCAGAGGTTGGGCAGGCGTGGGTGGGGGCGGGACGCGCCGTGCCCCTTTCCATGGGCCCGTGCTTTCCGACGCGGGATCTGTCGGGGGCGAGCGCTGCCGCGCCCAACCCGGGGCAGCGAATAACCGAATGCAGCCGGGCCAGCATGGCCTGGAGCCGGCCGGCAGCCGGCATTTGCCAGGACGAGAAAGGCCGCCTTGCGGCGGCCTTCTCTTTTGTCCCGGGCGATCGCTTACTTCAGCTTGATCTCGCGCAGGCGCTCTTCCAGGAAGCCGTGGGCGGTGATCGGCTCGGGGTAGCGGCTCGGGTTTTCCGGGGTGATGCAGGTCGGCAGCACGTCGATCAGGTAATCCGGGTTCGGGTGCAGGAAGAACGGCACCGAGTAACGCGGCTGGCGGGCCTGCTCGCCCGGGGGGTTGACCACGCGGTGGATCGTGGACGGGTACACGTGGTTGGTCAGGCGCTGCAGCATGTCACCGATGTTGACCACGATCGTGTCCGCATCCGAGGTGAACGGCACCCACTTGCCGTCGTGGGCCTGCACTTCCAGCCCGGCGGCGCTGGCGCCCACCAGCAGGGTGATGAAGTTGATGTCGCCATGCGCGCCGGCGCGCACGTTGGGGATGTTCTCGGCGGTGATCGGCGGGTAGTGGATCGGTCGCAGGATCGAGTTGCCGTTGTTGGTCTTGTCGGCGAAGAAGTCCTCCGGCAGGCCGATGTGCAGCGCCAGCGCCGACAGCACCCGCGAACCCAGCGTGTCCAGCGCCTGGTACAGGCCGTAGCCGCGCTCGCGGAAGCCCGGGACCTCGCTCGGCCACAGGTTCGGGGCCATCACGTCACGGTACTTGGAGTCGTCCGGGATCTCGCGGCCGATGTGCCAGAACTCCTTCAGGTCGAAGTGCTGGGAGCCCTTGGCCGTCTCCACGCCGAAGGCGGTGTAGCCGCGCGCGCCGCCGCTGCCGGGCACGTGGTACGCGCGCTTGGTTTCCTCCGGCAGCGCGAAGAAGGCCTTGAAGACCTCGTAGGCGGCGTCGATGTCGGCCTGCGGAATGCCGTGGTTGCGGATGCCGGCGAATCCCCATTCGCGGTAGGCCGCGCCCAGTTCGGCGACGAACGCGTCGCGGTCACTGTCGAAACGGGTGATGTCGAGGGTCGGGATCTGGCTCACAGCGGTTCCTGGCTAGTTCGGGTGGGTCGCAGGCCACCACTGTGGCCCGGCTGAACATTGTGCCAGATCCGACCGCCAGGACCGCCGACACAAAGATACAAACCGATACAATGCGCGCGCCCTGCCCGCTTGGGAGGGTCACCGACGCAGCTGCCGCCGCCACGTCCCCTCCCCTCCTGCGCCGCCCGACCCGCTCCATGGACGCCCTTCCGCATTCTGTTTCCCCACCCGGCCCGACCGGATCGTTCCTGCCCACGCGCTGGCAGCGCCTGGCCTGGCTGACCCTGTTCACCGCAGTCAACGCCGTGGCCGCGATCGTGATCGCGCTGGGCAACATCCCCGTCGGCGACAACCCCGGCGGCCGACTCGGACTGGGTTACCTGGCCGTGGCCCTGCCCGGGCATTTCCTGGCCTTCGGCGCGCTGGTGTCGGCGCTGCCGCTGCTGCTGGGCCTGTGGCGGCCGGGCCCGCGCCTGCTGACCGTCGTTGCGGTGCTGCTGCAGGCCCTATGGCTGTGCCTGCTGCTGGTGGATGCCAAGGTCTTCGCGCTGTACCGCTTCCACCTCAACGCGATGGTGGTGAACATGGTGTTCGGCGGCGCGCTGCAGGACCAGGTCGCCCTGTCCTGGCAGACCTGGGTGCAGTCGGCGGCCATCCTGGTGGTGGTGCTGCTGGCCGAGGGCCTGCTGGCATGGGCCTGCTGGCGCCTGCGGCCGGCCAGCGGACGGCGCCGCCCGGTGCTGGTCGCGTGGGCGGCCGGCCTGCTGCTGATGACCTGCGGGCAGGCGGCCACGGCCTATTACGACGCGCGCGGCGACCGTGCGGTGACCAGCCAATGGACCTACCTGCCGTGGGCCCAGCCGATCACCGCCAAGGGCCACCTGAACCAGCTGGGGGTGCGCAGCCTGCCCCAGGCGAGCCTGCCCGACCCGCGCCACAGTCAATTGCAGTACCCGTTGCGGCCGCTGCGTTGCCAGAGCCACACCCAGCCCAACGTGCTGATGGTGGTGATGGAGTCGCTGCGCGCCGACGCCCTGGATGAGACCACCATGCCCAATGCCTGGGCGCTGGCCCGGCAGTCGGAGCGGTTCACCGGGCATTACAGCACCGGCAACGCCACCCGCTACGGGCTGTTCGGCCTGCTCTACGGCCTGCCCGGCGGGTATTGGGACAGCATGCTCAGCGAGCAGCGCGGTGCGCAGCTGTTCGACGTCCTGCGTCGGCAGGGCTACGACCTGCACCTGTATGGCAGCGCGCCGCTGCACAGCCCCGAGTTCGACCGCACCGCCTTCGCCCAGGTGCGCGCGCAGCTGCACACCGCGCCGTCGGCGTTGCCGGTGGCCGCGCGCGACCGCCACATCATCGATGCGCTGCGCGCGGACATCGCCGCGCCCGGCGACGGCCACTGGTTCGGTTTCGTCTTCCTCGACAGCACCCACGCGCCGTACCACCTGCCGGCGGACTACCCGCCGCTGGCCACGCCGATGGCCACCGACATCGACTTCCTGGCGCTGGGCAAGGACCACGTGGCCACGCCGGAGCGCAACCGCTACCGCACCGCGGTGCATTACGCCGACGGGTTGCTGGGCGAGCTGCTGCAGACCCTGCGCGACAGCGGCCAGGCCGACAACACCATCGTGCTGGTCACCGGCGACCATGCCGAGGAATTCAACGACCTGGGCCTGAACTACTGGGGCCACAACGGCAACTTCTCCGACTATCAGATGCACGTGCCGTTCGTGCTGCACTGGCCCGGCCGTGCCGCCGCCGCGCGCACCGGCAGCACCAGCCACGAGGACTGGGTGCCCACCCTGCTGCGTCACGGACTGGGCTGCGAGAACGCGCTGGCCGACTTCAGTACCGGCCGCGACCTGTTCGACCCGGCCCCGGCCGATCGTCCGCTGCTGGTGGAAAGCTGGTCCCAGCGCGGTATCCGCCACGGCCAGCACACCTATGTGTTCGACACGTTCGGCAATGCCACCACGCTGGACCGCAACTACCTGCCGTTGCTCCACCAGCCTCCCGACCCCGGCGCCGTGCGCGCGGCCTGGGACGCGCTGACCCATTTCCGCCGGCACTGACCCGGCCGCCCCCCGCATGGACCGTTCATCGATGAACATTCCCTCCCCGCCCACGCCCGCCGCCGGTGTGCCGCTCAAGATCCTGCACACCGAAGCCGCCAAGGGATTCGGCGGCCAGGAGATCTACATCTATCGCCACATGCTGGCAATGCGCGACCGTGGCCACGACGTGTCGCTGCTGTGCCAGCCCGGCGCGCGCCTGGGCGAGCTCGCGCGCGAGGCCGGGTTCACCGTGCATGACCTGAAGATGGGCGGCGTGCTGCGCCTGCTGCGCGGCATCGTGTCGGTGAAGCGGCTGGTGGCACGCCACGGCTTCGATGTGGTCAACACCACCAGCCGGCGCGACAGCCTGATCGCCGCGGCCGGCGCGCGGCTGGGCCGCACCCCGCTGGTGGTGCGCTCGCGCCACCTGATGAGCCCGGTGAACTCCTTGCTGACCTACACCGGCTTGCCGCACCGGGTGATGACGGTGAGCAGTTACGTCAAGCAGCTGCTGGTCAGCCGCGGGGTGGACGACGGCCGGATCGGCATCGTGCCGCCGATCGCGGTGCCACCGCAGTGGTCGCAGATCGACTGCGACGATCCGTGGCAATGCGTGCAGGACACGCGCGCGGACGTGCGCCGCGAGCTCGGCTTCGACGCGGCGCAGGTGGTGGTCGGCTGCGTGGCGGTGCTGCGCGAGCCCAAGGGCCACGTGGACCTGCTGCATGCGATCGCGCCACTGTGCCGCCAGCACCCCAACCTGCACCTGGTGATCGTGGGCGACGGCCAGCCGGTGATGGACAAGCTGGTGGCGTTGCGCCGCGAGTTGGGCGTGGAGGCACAGGTGCACCTGCTCGGCTACCGGCTGGGGGCGTGCCGGTTGATGGCGGCGTTCGACATCTTCGCCCTGGCCACGCACAAGGAGGCGGCCGGCACGGTGTTCCTGGAGGCGGCCCACGTAGGCGTGCCGATCGTGGCCACGCGGGTGGGCGGCGTACCGGAAATGGTGTTGGAAGGCAGCAATGCTATGCTCGCCCCGCTGGGCGATCGGGACGCCCTGACCGGTGCCTTGCAGGCGCTGGTCGAAAACCCCGAGCAACGCCAGCGCATGGGCCGCGCCGGCTGGGAATGGATGCGCACCGCGCAACGCTTCACCCCGTCGGGGCACACCGAAGCGACCGAACACTACTACCACCAGTGGTTGAAGGAACTGGGCCATGGCCAACGCTAGATCCGTGCCGGTATTGATGCACCACCATGTGAGCCCGTCGCCGGGCATGATCACGGTGTCGCCGGAGAACTTCGAAAGCCAGATCGCCTGGCTGGCCCGCAATGGCTGGACCTCGCTGACGCTGGCGCAGTACGCCGGGTTCCTGGCGGGCGCGCCGGTGCCACGCAGGTCGATCGTGATCACCTTCGATGACGGCTACCTGGACAACTGGGTCTACGCCCATCCGATCCTGCAGAAGTACGGGATGCACGCGGTGGTGTTCGTGGTCACCGGCTGGATGGGCGAAGGCCCGGTCCGCCCGCACGCCGGCCAGGCCGGTGCGACGCTGCCGCAGACGCCGGATCATCGCGGCTGCGAGGCGGCCATCCTGCGCGAGGATCGCGCCGACGATGTGATGATGCGCTGGAGCGAGGCACGCGCGATGATCGCCGCGGGCACCTTCGAGGTGCATTGCCACACGCATACGCATACGCGCTGGATGAAGCAGGACATCAGCCGCGAGCAGAAGCGCGAAGGCATCACGCGTGACCTGTCGATGGCGCGCCACGTGCTGGAGCAGCAGCTGGGCGAAGTCTCGGACACGCTGTGCTGGCCGTACGGGGATTTCGACGAGGACTACCTGCCGGTGGCACGCGCGCAGGGTTTCCGTTACCTCCACACCACGCACCCGTTCGGGCGCAACGTGGTGGGAGGCGATCCGGAGCACATCTACCGCTTTGCGATCCGCAACCGTCCGGCCAGCTGGCTGCGCAAGCGCATCGCCTGGAGCTACCACCCGCTGATCGGGCCGCTGTTCAATCGCTTCAAGGCCAGGCAGAAGAAGATGGTGCCGGGGCCGTAGGCCGCCAGTGCACGGCCCTTCCCGTTGGCGGTCGCGCAACGCGAATCGGTGCTGCGCACGGCGCCGGCGCAGGAGGCTCAGGGAATAAAAAAAACGCCCCGGACACCCGGGGCGTTTTTGTGTGTCGGCCCGCCTGACCGTGGTGCCAGGCTGGCGTCAGGCGGCAGCGGCCGCCTTGACCGCGCTGGACAGGCTGTCCAGCGTGGACTGCATCAGCTCGGCCGTATCGGCCTCGACGGTGACGCGCACCACCGGCTCGGTCCCGGACGGGCGCAGGAACGCGCGACCGCGCCCTTGAACCGCCTGCTGGGCGGCCACCAGCGCGGCCTGCACGGTCTCGGCCTGTACCGTCGCCTTGGCCGATACATCGCCCAGGCGCACGTTGACCGTTTTCTGCGGCACCTTGTGCAGGCCCTCCAGCGACTGGCGCAGGCTCCGGCCCTCACGGCGCAGCACTTCCAGCACCTGCAGCGCGCTCACGATCGCATCGCCGGTGGTGGCCCGGTCCAGGCAGAGCAGGTGGCCAGACGCTTCGCCGCCAAGTACCCCGCCGCCTTCCACCAACGCCTGGTGCACGTAACGGTCGCCCACGTTGCTGCGCACGAACGGCAGCCCGATGCGCTGCAGTGCCTGCTCCAGACCGAAGTTGGTCATCAGCGTGCCCACCACCGGGCCGCGCAGGCGGCCGTTGCGTTGCCACGACGGCGCCAGCACATACAGCAGGTCGTCGCCGTCGACCGGGTTGCCCTGGTCGTCGGCCATCAGCACGCGGTCGCCGTCGCCGTCGAAGGCGATGCCCAGGTCCGCACCCACCTCACGCACCTTGGCGGCGAGATTGTCGATGTGCATCGAACCCACGCCGTCGTTGATGTTGACCCCGTTGGGCTCGGCACCGATGGTGACCACCTCCGCGCCCAGCTCGCGGAACAGCAGCGGGGCGATGTGGTAGGTGGCACCGTGCGCGCAGTCCAGCACGATCTTCAGGCCGCGCAGGTCGAACGCACGCGGCACGCTGGCCTTGCAGAACTCGATGTAGCGGCCCACTGCATCGCGCGCGCGCATCGCCTTGCCCAGCCGGTCCGACTCGGCGGTGGTGAAGGTGCCGTCCAGCGCGGCCTCCAGCGCCAGTTCGGTGGCATCGTCGAGCTTCTCGCCATCGGCGGAGAAGAACTTGATGCCGTTGTCGTAATGCGGGTTGTGCGAGGCACTGATGACGATGCCGGCATCGGCGCCCAGGGTGCGGGTCAGGAAGGCCACCGCCGGGGTCGGCATCGGGCCGAGCAGCTGCACGTCCACGCCGCCGGCGACCAGGCCGGCTTCCAGCGCCGCTTCGAACATGTAGCCGGAGATGCGCGTGTCCTTGCCGATCACCACCACCGGGCGGTGCCCGGGACGGTGCCCGTTGCGCTCGCTCAGCACCCGGCCCAGTGCATTGCCCAGGCGCAGCACGAAGTCGGCCGAGATCACGCCCTGGCCGACCCGACCGCGGATGCCGTCGGTGCCGAAGTACTTGCGCGCCCCCATCAGGCGGCCTCGTCCGCAACCGGGGCCGGCTGACGGCCCAGCATGGCCAGCAGGTCGGCCAGGCGCTCGCGCAGCTCGCGGCGGTCGCAGATCTGGTCGATCGCACCGTGCTCGAGCAGGAACTCCGAGCGCTGGAAGCCTTCCGGCAGTTTCTCGCGCACGGTCTGCTCGATCACGCGCGGGCCGGCGAAGCCGATCAGCGCCTGCGGCTCGGCGATGTTGATGTCGCCCAGCATCGCAAACGACGCCGACACGCCGCCGGTGGTCGGATGGGTGAGCACCGAGATGTAGGGCAGCCCGGCCTCACGCAGCTTGCCGAGCGCGGCCGAGGTCTTGGCCATCTGCATCAGCGAGAACAGGCCCTCCTGCATGCGCGCGCCGCCACTGGCGGAGAAGCAGACGTAGGGGGCACCGATTTCGACGGCCTTTTCCGCAGCCAGCGAGAAACGCTCGCCGACCACCGAGCCCATCGAGCCGCCCATGAAGGCGAAATCGAAGGCCGAGGCCACCAGCGGACGGCCCTTGAGCAGGCCCTGCATGGCGATCAGCGCGTCGTACTCGCCGGTGTTCTTCTGCGAGGCCTTGATCCGCTCGCTGTACTTCTTCTGGTCCTTGAACTTGAGCAGGTCGGTCGGCCCCAGGCGCGCGGCGATCTCGGTGGTGCTGTCCGCATCGAACAGCGCCGCCAGGCGGGCGCGGGCGCGGATGGCCATGTGGTGGCCGCACTTGGGGCAGACTTCCAGGTTCTCTTCCAGCTCAGGACCGTACAGCGCGCTGCCGCAGTTGCTGCACTTCTCCCACAGGCCCTCGGGGACGCTGCGCTTCTTGCTGGGGACATTGTCGGTGCGGATGCCAGACGGCATCAACTTGCTGAGCCAACTCATGCGGGATGCTACTTCCGTTCAGGGCGGCCCGAAGGCCGCAAAGGCGGACAGTCTAGCTCAGGCCCTCCCCACCCGTGCACCCCCTGCCGGGCGCGACGGCGAACGGTAAAACCGTGCTGTGACGTATGTTTACGGGCAGGCGACGGCGCTCTCCGGCCGGGATTCCGATCCTCCCAAGGCAACGACCGCGCCTGGATCGCATCGTGGGAGGCAGGCCGGCAGCCGGGCCCGGGACAGGCACGCAAACCCGTCCATGGGGGCAGGTGGGCGCCATCCAGGGCGCCCAACGGGCGCGGGCGCCGCTGCCCGCCTGCCGCTGCACGGTTTCACGTATGCGGATCGGAGAGCGGGGGCGCCGCTTGATCAGGCCTTATCGAGCGCGGCACGCAATGGCGCGAGGAAGGTTCGGGCGGTAATGGCGGCCGTTGTAGCATCGGCCGCCTCACCCAGCGCGGCGACCAGCGCGCTGCCCACCACCACGCCATCGGCTTCCACCGCCATGGCGGCGGCGCTGGCGGCGTCCTTGATGCCGAAGCCGGCCACGACGGGGACGGTGGAGCGGCTGCGCAGGTCGCGCAGGCGGGCGCTGGCGGCGCTGCTGTCCAGGCGTTCGGAGGCGCCGGTGACGCCGGCAAAGCTGACGTAGTACAGGTAGCCCTGGGCCATCGCGGCCAGGGTATCCAGGCGTGCATCGGCCGTGGTCGGCGAGGCCAGCAGGATCAAGGCCAGCCCGGCGGCGGTGAAGATGTCGCGGGTTTCAGCCGCCTCCTCCGGCGGCAGGTCGACCAGCAGCACCCCGTCCACGCCGGCAGCGATGGCCGCGGCGGCGAAACGCGCGGTGCCGTGGATCTCCACCGGGTTGAGGTAGCCCATCAACACCACCGGGGTGGTGGCGTCGTCACGGCGGAAGGCGGCTACGGCCTCGAGCACGTAGCGCAGCCCTGCCCCGCGCGCCAGGGCCCGTTCGGAACTGCGCTGGATGGTGGGGCCATCGGCCATCGGGTCGGAGAACGGCACGCCGAGCTCGATCACATCGGCCCCGGCCGCGGCCAGCGCGTGCATCACCGGCACGGTCGCCTCCAGGCCCGGATCGCCGGCGGTGATGAAGGGAATCAGCGCCTGGCGCTTGGTAGCGCGCAGGCGGGAAAAACAGGCATCGATACGGTCCACGGACATTTCAGGCACATCCTTCCATCAGTTCAACGGCGCCGCTGGCGCCCCAATACAACATCGACACCTTGCCCTCGAAGATCTCCAGCCGGATCGCCAGATCCGAGCCGGGGTCCTGCCAGGTGAGGTACTCGCCGGTTTCCGGGTCGTAGGCATGTGGCGTGCTGGTGCTGCCGCCGGGCAGCCGCTTGAGCGCCTCGGCGCGCGACATGCCCAGCCGCAGCCCGAACGGGCCGGCCTGGGTAATGGTTTCGTCCGAGCCATCCAGCAGGGTCAGGTCGAAGCGCTGCACGTGGTCGTCATCGACCATCATCGAGATGCCTTCGGGCAGGCTGCCGCGTTCGTAGTACTCGCAGCTGCCCAGCCGGCCGCCATCGCTGAGGCCGGCCGAGTGCCACTGCGCGTCGGCGTCGGCGGCGGTGAAACGCTGCCCGACCACCATGTCACCGGCGTGGTCCAGGGCCACCGAGACCACCGCAGGGGCAGGCGCATCGCTTTCCTCCGGCACCGGCTCGGGATCGTCCTGGATGGGACGATTGGCGATGTCATCATCGTTGCTCGCCGGCACCCGGGCCGGGGCGATCGCCGCCGGCGTCGCCGGCGCGGCCGCCAGGACGGGCGGATCCGGTGCGGCGCACCCGGTCAGGCCGACCACGATCAGCAGCGCACTTCCCTGGCGCAGCAGTGGATTCACAGGATCAGGCCCTCGCGCGCGGCGATGGTGTGCACGTCCTTGTCGCCCCGGCCGGACAGGTTGCACAGCACCAGCTTGTCGCTGGGCAGCTCGCGCGCCAGCTTGATCGCCTGGGCCACGGCGTGGCTGGACTCCAGCGCGGCCAGGATGCCTTCGCTGTGGGCCAGCTGGTGGAACGCGGCCAGCGCTTCGTCGTCGGTGATGCCCACGTACTCGGCGCGGCCGGCATCGGCCAGGAAGGCGTGCTCGGGACCGACGCCGGGGTAGTCCAGGCCGGCCGAGACCGAGTGCGTTTCGATGATCTGGCCGTCGTCATCGCAGATCACGTAGGTGCGGTTGCCGTGCAGCACGCCCGGGCGACCGGCGGCGATGGAGGCGGCATGGCGGCCGGTCTCGATGCCGTCGCCGGCCGCTTCGGCACCGACGATGCGCACGTCGCGATCATTGAGGAAGGCATGGAACAGGCCGATGGCATTGCTGCCGCCGCCCACGCAGGCGGTGATGGCATCGGGCAGGCGACCGTAATCGGTGAGCATCTGCGCACGCGCTTCGCGGCCGACGATGGCGTTGAAGTCGCGCACCATGCGCGGGTACGGGTCCGGGCCGGCCACGGTGCCGATGATGTAGAAGGTGTCGCGCACGTTGGTGACCCAGTCGCGCATGGCCTCGTTGAGCGCGTCCTTGAGCGTGGCCGAACCGGAGGTGACCGGCACCACGGTCGCGCCGAGCAGCTTCATGCGGTAGACGTTGATCTTCTGCCGCTCGATGTCGGTGGCGCCCATGTAGACCACGCATTCCAGTCCCAGCCGCGCGGCAACGGTGGCGCTGGCCACCCCGTGCTGGCCGGCACCGGTCTCGGCGATGATGCGCTTCTTGCCCATCCGCGCGGCCAGCAGGGCCTGGCCGATGGTGTTGTTGATCTTGTGCGCGCCGGTGTGGTTGAGGTCTTCGCGCTTGAGCAGGATCTGCGCGCCGCCGACCTGACGGCTCAGGCGTTCGGCGTGATAGATCGGACTGGGCCGGCCCACGTAATGGGTGAGGTCCTTGTCGTAGGCGGCGATGAAGGCCGGATCACGACGCGCCTGGTCATAGGCGGCGGCCAGTTCCTGCAGCGGCCCGATCAGGGTTTCGGCCACGAAACTGCCGCCGTAGCGGCCGAAATGGCCGTTGGCGTCGGGGTAGGCGTGGAAATCGGTAATGGGGGGTGCGGACATGGTGCGACAGCCGGTGGAGACAGGCTGACAATTTAACGCACATGTCATGACAGCAATATCGATAATATCTGCACGGATTGGTCAGGAAAACTCACATGAGCCCCCCCTCCCTGCCGCCCCTCAACGCGCTGCGCAGTTTCGAGGCCACCGCGCGCCTGGGCGGGGTTGGCCGCGCTGCGCAGGCCCTGCACGTCACCCATGGCGCGATCAGCCGGCAGCTGCGCGTGCTGGAAGAGCATCTGGGCGTGTCCCTGTTCGCGCGTGACGGCCGCGGCCTGCGCCTGACCCCGGCGGGGGCGACCCTGCAGCAGGCCTGCGCGGGGGCGTTCGGGCAGATCCGCGAGGCGGTGGCCACGCTGCAGCGGCAGCAACGTCCGGAGGCCCTGGTGCTGGGCTGCAGCGGCAGCATCCTGGCGCGCTGGATGATCCCCAGGCTGCAGGCCCTGCAGGCCGAGCTGCCGCAGGTGCCGCTGCACTGGTCGGCGCAGGACGGCAGTTTCACCGACGCCCAGCAGGCGCTCGACGCGGTGCTGCTGCTGGCACAGCCTCCGTGGCCGCGCGGCTGGCAGGTCCGCCCGCTGGCCGCGGAGCGGGTGGGCGTGGTGGTCAGCCCGCAGCACCC
>DJBL01000116.1 GCA_002435595.1 Stenotrophomonas maltophilia | reverse complement strand
CGCGGTGCCCGAACGAAGCGCATCCACGCATGGCGTGGATCTACGTGTTCCCAAACCGCCACGCCGCCGCAAGCACATCGACGTGCAGCCGCGCCCCATCGGCACGGCCAAGCCTGCGTAGATCCACGCCACGCGTGGATAACGCGGTGCCCGAACGAAGAGCATCCACGCATGGCGTGGATCTACGTGTTCCCAAGCCGCCAACACCAGCGCAAGCACATCGACGTGCAGCCGCGCCCCATCGGCACCACCAAGCCTGCGTAGATCCACGCCACGCGTGGATAGCGCGGTGCCCGAACGAAGCGCATCCACACATGGCGTGGATCAGCGAGTTCCCAAGCCGCGACGCCGCCGCAAGAAAATCGACGTATCCCCGCGCCCCATCGGCACCACCAAGCCTGCGTAGATCCACGCCACGCGTGGATAACGCGGTGCCCGAACGAAGCGCATCCACGCATGGCGTGGATCAGCGAGTTCCCAAGCCGCCACGCCGCCGCAAGAAAATCGACGTGTACCCACGCCCCATCGCCACCACCAAGCCTGCGTAGATCCACGCCACGCGTGGATAACGCGGTGCCCGAACGAAGAGCATCCACGCATGGCGTGGATCTACGAGTTCCCAAGCCGCCACGCTGCCGCAAGAAAATCGACGTGTACCCACGCCCCATCGCCACCACCAAGCCTGCGTTATCCACGCCACGCGTGGATAACGCGGTGCCCGAACGAAGCGCATCCACGCACGGCGTGGATCAGCGAGTTCCCAAACCGCCACGCCGCCGCAAGAAAATCGACGTGTACCTGCGCCCCATCGCCACCGCCAAGCATGCGTAGATCCACGCCACGCGTGGATAGCGCGGTGCCCGAACGAAGCGCATCCACGCATGGCGTGGATCTACGTGTTCCCAATCCGGCACGCCGCCGCAAGAAAATCGACGTGCACCTGCGCCCCATCGCCACCGCCAAGCCTGCGTTATCCACGCCACGCGTGGATAGCGCGGTGCCCGAACGAAGCGCATCCACGCACGGCGTGGATCAGCGAGTTCCCAAGCCGCCACGCCGCCGCAAGAAAATCGACGTGCACCCGCGCCCCATCGCCACCACTAAGCCTGCGTTATCCACGCCACGCGTGGATAACGCAGTCCACCCGCGCCGGTATAGCCCGGGCTATGAATGCCAGCGTTGCCTGCGCATTTGGCTGTGAACGCTGCAATCGGCGCACCCGGTGCTAAGCTTCGCGTCCCCTTGGGGAGTAGCCTGTTTCCTACTGAAGGAAACGCCCGTATCAACATGCTCGGCCAGTGCGCCGTGGTGCGGGCAGCCATGATGGTTGGCGAGACCAGCGGTCCGCGTGCGCAACGACAGGTTGGGCGCGAACGCGGTCCGTTGCTCGCACTCGCCCGACCTGCCGTGTCCCCCAATGTCCCCCGTCTCGATCCTGCTGATCGGCTTTGCCATGTCCACCGATGCGTTCGCCGCGGCGATCGGCAAAGGCGCTGCCATGCGCAAGCCCCGCTTCACCGATGCCCTGCGCGCCGGCCTCATCTTCGGCGTCATCGAAGCCATCACCCCGGTCATCGGCTGGCTGCTGGGGCGTGCGGCCCTGCAGTACGTGGAAGCATTCGACCACTGGATCGCGTTCGGCCTGCTCGGTGCGCTCGGCGTGCACATGATCATCAACGGCATCCGTCCCGACAGCGAAAACCAGGACGAGGACACCAGCAGGCACCACGGCTTCTGGCGCCTGGCCATGACTGGGTTTGCCACCAGCATCGATGCGATGGCCGTGGGCATCGGCCTGGCCTTCATGGACGTGCACATCGGGGTGATGGCCCTGGTGATCGGCCTGTGCACCTTCAGCATGGTCACTGCCGGGGTGATGCTCGGCCGCGTGGTGGGCAACATGGTGGGCAAGCGCGCGGAGATCATTGGCGGCATCATCCTGATCATCATTGGCGCCACTATCCTGTACGAACATCTCAGCGGTGCGATGGCCTGATGCGCCCGTTCCGGCAGCGCGCGGCTACATGTCCCCGCGCGGCGCGTGGAAGGCGGCCAGGAAGGCGCGCAGCGAGGCCGGCTTGATCGGCTTGGTCAGCAGGCGGTAGCCGCGCTCGCGCGCCATCCGCTTCAGCTCATCGCGGCCGTCGGCGGTGAGCAGCGCCCCGGGAATGGCGCGACCGGCCTTGTCGCGCAACGCCACCAGCGTATCCAGCCCGTCCAGGCGATCGTGCAGGTGGTAATCCACCAGCATTACGTCCGGATGGGTGTCCACCTTCTCCAGCGCCTGGTCCACGGTACTGGCGGTGATCACCTCCACCTGCCAGCGGCCCAGCAGCGCGCGCATGCCATCCAGGATTTCCTGGTCGTTGTCCACGCACAGCACGCGCATGCCGGCCAGCGAATCGGTGCGGGCAGGCGCCGGGGTGGGCGCACGCATCGCCGCCAGCGGCAAGGCCGGCGCGGCCACCTTGGGCAGCATGATCGAGAACATGCTGCCGGTGCCCACGCGGCTGCGTGCATTGAGCCGGTGGTCGAGCAGCCGCGAGATGCGCTGGCAGATCGACAGGCCCAGCCCCAGGCCCTGCTCGCCCCAGTCGAAGGGCTGCTGGTAGCGGTGGAACTCATCGAAAATCTGCTGCATGTGGTGCTCGGGAATGCCCGGTCCGGTATCCCAGACCTGCAGTTCCACCTCCTGGCCACGATGGCGCACCGCCAGCACGATGCGGCCCTGGCGGGTGTAGCGCAGTGCGTTGGCCAGGAAGTTCTGCAACACCCGGCGCAGCAGGCGGCGGTCACTGCGTACCCAGGCAGGGCGCGCGGACAGATCCATGCGCAGGCCGCGGCCGGCGGCCACCGGCGAGTACTGCGCGGCCAGCTCGCGCATCAGCAGGCTCACGTCGAAATCGCCGATCACCGGATGCAGGCCGCCGGCATCCAGCCGCGATACGTCCAGCAGGCCATCCAGCAGTTCTTCCGCCGCGCGCAGCGAGGCATCCACGCGCTCGGCCAGGTGCCGCTGTTCCTCGTTGTTCTGGTGGCTGTCGCGCAACGCCGAGGCGAACAGCCGCGCTGCGTTCAACGGTTGCAGCACGTCATGGCTGATCGCGGCCAGGAAGCGGGTCTTGGACTGTTGCGCCACCTCCGCCTCGTGCGAACGCTCGGCCACGCGCTGCTCCAGGGTTTCATTGGCCTCCAGCAGCGCCTTCTCGGCATGCTTGTAATCGGTGATGTCGTTGTAGCTGGTGACATAGCCACCGCCGGGCAGGGCCTGCCCGCGCATCTCGATCACCTTGCCGTCGCTGCGGGTGCGCTCGAAGATGTGCGGCGAGCCGGCACGCATGTAGCCGATGCGGCGGTTGATCTGCACCTCGATATCGCCCTCGCCAAGCTCGCCACGCTCGGCGTTGTAGCGGATCAGGTCGGCCACCGGGCGGCCCACGTAAAGCATGCCGTCGGGGTAGCCGAACATCTGCTGGTAGCGGCGGTTCCAGGCGGTCAGGCGCATGTCCGGGTCGACCACGCTGACCCCGGCGCTGATGTTCTCCAGCGTGGTGGAGAGGATCTCGCGGTTGAAGCGCAGCTCCTGCCCGGCCTCGTCCAGCACCGCCACCACTTCGCCCAGGTCCATGCCCGAACCACGCAGCAGGCTGGTCAGCAGCAGGCGCGCCGAGGCCGCGCCGATGGAGGCGGCCAGCAGGCGCTCGGTGAACTGCACCCAGGCGCGGTCGGCCGGCGCGGACGCCTGCAGCTCGCGCCCCATCGACTGGGCCTGCTCGAAGAACGAGCGCCGCGCATGACGCTCGCCCACCACCCGCGAGGCCAGCGCCAGCAGGTCTTCCACGTGCACATGGCCCGGCCAGGCCCCGGCCACCGACGGGCGCTGCGCGTACGGGTCCAGGAACGGCGCCGCGCGCAGGCGCTCGTCCACGCCCGGGCGCCAGCGTACCGAGACCAGCAGCATCGCCGCCACGTTGACCAGCAGCGACCAGAACGTGCCATGGGTGAGCGGGTCCCAGCCACTCATGCCGAACAGGTGCTGCGGCTGCAGCCAGACGATGCCGAACGGCCCCTGCACCAGCCAGGCCGCGTCCATCCAGCCGGCGTGGGTGAGCGCGGGCAGCAGGAGCGTGTACACCCAGGTGCCGAAGCCGAGCAGCATGCCCACTTCCACGCCCTTGCGGCTGGCCCCGCGCCAGTACAGCCCGCCGATCAGGCCTGGCGCGAACTGGGCCACCGCGGCGAAGGCCATCAACCCGTACGAGGCCAGGGTGCTGTCGTTGCTGCTGCCGCGGTAGTAGCTGTAGGCCACCAGCGCCAGCAGCAGGATCGCGGTACGGCGGATCCACAGCACCCGGGAGGCCACGTCGGCCGCCTCCTGGTGGTCGCCACTGCGACGCAGCAGCACCGGCATCACCAGGTCGTTGCTGACCATGGTGGCCAGCGCGATGGAGGCCACGATGACCATGCCGGTGGCGGCCGAGAAACCGCCCACGTAGGCCACCAGTGCCAGGAACTTGCGGCCTTCGGCCAGCGGCAGGGCCAGCACCATGCTGTCGTCGGCGACGCTGCCGCCGGTACCGAACAGGGTGACGCCGGCGGTGGCGATGGGGATCACCATGGCCGAGATCACCACCAGGTAGGCACCGAACATCCAGCGGGCGCGGCGGATATCGCGCACATCGCCGCACTCCACCACGGCCACGTGGAACTGGCGCGGCAGGCAGATGATGGCCAGGAAACTGAGCAGGGTCTGGGAGATGAAGCCGACCGGCGGCAGGCCGCTGAACAAGGTATGCGCCGACTGCAGCACCGCATCGGTGCGGTCGTTGAGCCACAGGTAGGCGAACAGGCCCAGTGCCACCATCGCGATCAGCTTGATCATCGATTCCAGCGCGATGGCCAGCATCATGCCGTGGTGGTGTTCGGTGGCATCGACCTGGCGGGTGCCGAACAGGGTGGCGAACAAGGCCATCAGCAGTGCCACGTACAGCGCCGGATCGGAGAAGAAGCCCGTGGGGCCGACGTTGCCGGTGAGCACCTGCAGGCTCATCGCCACGGCTTTGTACTGCAATGCCAGGTACGGCACGATGCCGATCAGCGCGATCACCGCCACCAGCGCGGCCAGCCGTCGCGAGCGGCCGAAGCGGGAGGAGATGAAGTCGGCGATGGAAACCACGTTCTGGCTGCGCGCGATCAGCGCCAGGCGCTCGATGATGCGCCAGCCGAACAGCCACAGCAGCAGCGGCCCCAGATAGATGGGCAGGTAACCGATGCCGTTGCGCACCGCCGTGCCCACCGCCCCGTAGAAGGTCCAGGACGAGCAATACACCGCCAGGGCCAGGCTGTAGACCACCGGGCGCAGCCAGGGTCGGTCGGGGTACATCGGGCGACGATCGCCCCACCACGCCACGCCGAACAACAGCGCGGCATAGGCCACCGATACCAACAGCAGGATCCAGCTGGAGACCACGGGCGTTTTCCGTGAGGGCAGCAGGCAGTGTAGAGCACCGCCGCCGGCGGTGACGGCGGCAGCGGGTGCGGCGTGGCTCAGGCCGCTTCGGTGGCCAGCGGACGCGCCGGCAGGCGGATCTCGATGCAGGTGCCGTGGCCGCTGCGGCTGCCCACCTCGATGCGGCCGCCGGCCGCGGCCACCAGCGTGGCGCTCACCGCCAGGCCGAGCCCGGTGCCCTGGCCCACCGGCTTGGTGGTGAAGAACGGCTCCAGGCAGCGCGCGCGCACGTCCTCGCTCATGCCCTGGCCGGTATCGATGGCACGGATGGACAGCTCGCCGATGTCCGGCAAGGACGCCAGCGCCAGCGTGAAGCGGCCTCCCTCGGGCATGGCCTGGGCGGCATTGACCGCCAGACTGAGCAGGATCGACTCCAGCTGCGCCGGATCGAAGTGGATGCGGCAGCGCACCTGCGCGGTGTCCACCTCGCAGCGGGTGCGCGCATCGAACACCTGCTGGAGCATCGGCGCCATCGCCGCGATGGTCTGGGCCGCATCCAGCAGCTGCGGTCGGCTGGCCTCGAGCCGGCTGAAGTCGAGCAGGCGGCGGCTGACCGCGCTGGCGCGGCGGGCGGCCGAGTCCACACCCTGCAGCGCCTCGGCCACCACGGCCGGATCCGGGCTGCGCCGGGCCTTGCCCACGTAGCCGTGGATCAACGCCAGCAGGTGGTTGAAATCGTGCGCGATGCCGCTGGCCAGCCGGCCTACGTTCTCCATTTTCATCGCATGCACCAGCTGGTCGCGCGAGCGCTCGGACGCCTGCATCTCCAGTTGCAGTTCGTCGCGCTTGCGGGCCAGCTCGATGCCATGTTGGCGAGCGGTCTGCAGACTTTCGCGCAGGCCGGTCACGCTGTGATGCAGCAGCCAGGCCAGCAGCACGCTGCCGAACACGCTGGTGCCCAGCTGGGTGACCACATGCGGCACGCGGTCGGCGCGGAACAGCACCCCGGCCAGGTCGATCCAGGCACCGACCAGCAGCGCCAGGCACAGCCCCAGGGTGGCCCAACGCAGGGGCCGGGCACCAAGCACGGCGGCGACCAGCAACATGGGCATGCCCTGCAGCACCTGTTGGCGGGACTGCGTGGCCAGCCCCCAGTAGCCATGCGCCACCGCCAGCAGCAGCACCTGACCCACCACGAACCCGGTGGCTGCGCGCACCCCGTGGCCGCGGCGCTGGGCCACCAGGCAACCGGCACAGAGCAGCAGCTGGGCCATCGCCAGTACTGGCACCATCGCATCCACGCCGGGCCCGGGCCCGCGTACCTGCCAGGCGGCCATCAGCAGGTGGAAGGCGAACAGCAGCAGCCACAGGCCGCGCAGCATGGCATCGGTGCGCGTGCCCAGGCTGCGCGGGAGCGCCTCCGGCGTGGCCAGACGGGAGACATCGAGGGAGGACTGAGGCATGCGGAGCGGTCTCAATGGCCTGATAACGTCAAGCGCTGTCGGCAACAACGGTATATTAGCCTTCCACGATCCGGTCTCCTCCGGCTGCAGCGCCGCTGCCGCCGGCCACGACTACGCCCGATCGCTGCCAGGACCGCCTTGACCATGCCCAGCTTGTCGCTTGTCCGTTGCCGCCTGCCTGCGTTGGCCTGCCTGGCCCTGCTGGGCCTGCTGCCGGCGCACGCCCAGCGCCCGGGCGACAACGCTCCGTTGATGCCGCAGGTGGAGCAGTGCCACGCGCTGCTGACCACGGCGCCGCAGACCTCGGTGCAGCTGGCGCGGGCCCTGCTTGCACGGCCGGCGCTGCCAACCGCGGTGGAGATCGGCGCGGTCGGCTGCCTGGGCATCGCACTGAGGGCGCAGGGCGGGCTGGCCCAGACCACCGGGCTGGCCGAGCGGCTGCTGGCTGCCGCCAGCCGTGCCGACGCCAGCGCCGAGGACAAGCTGCGCGCCAAATCGATGGCCGCGCACCTGCTGTTGTGGCGCGGCGAGCATGCCCAGGCGCTGAAGGTGACCAGCGACTTCCTCGAAGAAGCGGTACGCACGCGCGACGTGCAGGGCCAGATCAGCGCGCTGATGCAGATCGCGATGATCCGCGGCGATGCCATGGGCGATGCGCAGGGCGCGCTGACCTACCTGCAGAAGGCGGCCCAGCTCAGCGAGCACCTGCGCCGGCCGCCCAACCCGGGCGACCTGATGATCCAGTACAACGTGGGCTATGCGCTGTTGTCGATGCAACGCTACGAGGAAGCGCTGACCGCCTTTGACCGTGCGCAGGCGATCGGCACGCGGCTCAATGATCAGGACCTCGTGCTGTATCGCATCGCCAGCCATCGAGCCGAGATCCAGCGCGCACGGGGCGACCTTGCCGCCGCCGAAGCCGGGCTGCAGCAGGCGTTGGCCTGGCAGGCGCCGCGCGACCAGCAGGGCCGGATTGTGACCCTGCAGCGGCTGGCCCGGTTGGCGCTGGACCGCGACCAGCTGGCCCAGGGCCTGGCGCTGGCCGAGCAGGCACAGCAACTGGCCGAGGCTGGCCACTTCACCGATGAGATGCGCCAGGGGCTGGATCTGCTGGGCGATGCACACACCCTGCTCGGCCACCGCCAGCAGGCGCTGGCTGTCGCACGCCAAGCGCGCGAACTGGACCAGGCACGCAGCACGGGCGACACCCTCAACCAGCTCGCCCGGCTGCAGGCTACTGCCGAGCGCAAGATCAAACCGGCCCAGGTCAACGCGCAACAGGACCTGGGTCGCGTGCGGCTGCTGCGCAATGGGGCGGTGGTGGCCCTGCTGGCGGTGCTGCTGATCGCCACCACGCTGGTGCTGCGCCTGCGCCGGCAACGCCATGAGCTGGCCCGGCTGAGCCGCACTGACGCGCTGACCGGCCTGCCCAACCGGGCCGAGGCCGAACGCCGGCTGGGCAGCACGCCGGCGCACGCCGGGCCGCCGCGCAACGCGCTGCTGCTGGTGGAGATCGACGCGTTCAAGGCCCTCAACGATCGCCATGGCCAGGCGGCCGGCGACGACCTGCTGCGCGCGGTGGCACGCTGCCTGGCCCAGGCGGTGGACAACCGCGACCTGGTGGCGCGCTGGGGCGGAGCCAGCTTCCTGGTGGCGCGCCATGACACCGGCCCGGCGGCCGCCCAGGCGCTGGCCAACCACCTGCGGGCCAGCATCGAGCGCCAGGTGGTGGAAGTGCGGCCCGGCGAACCGGTCACCCTCACCGTCAGCATCGGGATCGCCCCGCTGCCCTTGTTTGCCGACCGTCCCGCGCAACTGGATGACAGCCTGCGCGCGGCCGACCGTGCCCTGCAGAGCGCGCGCCGCAGCGGGCACAACGCCTGGGCCAGCGTATGGGGCGAGGCCGCCGGGCACGCGGTGGATCTTTACAGCCTGCTGCACGACCCGGCCCAGTCGATGGCCCAGGGATGGCTGTCACTGGCTGGCAGCCGGCCGATGCCATGGACGCCGCCACGCGCCGAGCCGGCGCGACAGGGGCCGGCCGATGCCGGCGCGGCCACGCGCGCCGAACACCGGCACTGAAGCCGGCGCCGGCCACGCTGGCTCAGCGGGCCACGTCCAGGCGGACTTCCACCCGGCGGTTGGGCAGCAGGCACTCCAGCAACGCCGCCCGCGGGTGCACGCCGTCGCACTGCTGCACCTGCTGGGTATCGCCGCGGTACTCGTAGCGGATCAGCGCCGGATCAATGCCCCGGCCGATCAGCAGCGCGCGCACGGTGCGCGCGCGACGCTCGGACAAGCCCTGGTTGGCATCGAAACCGCGGCCCTGCATGCGGTCGGCATGCCCGACCAGCACGATGCCGCGCAGGTGCAGCGCTTCGCTGCGCACGCTGGCCAGGGCACGGTCCACGCTCTCCAGCGAATAGGTACGGATGTCGGCGTAGCGGTCCCGGTCGAACTCGAACAGCACGTTGGCCACCAGCGTGGCGGGCGCCGCCGCGGCCGCCGGGCCCGCCGCCGCGCACTGGCGCGCTGCCGCTTCGGCGTCGTTGACCAGCTCCTCGGCGATCTGGATGTAGGGCTTGGCGTGTCGCCACTGCTGCTGGTTGAACTCGTTGCCGGCATGCACCAGTTCCACCTCGCCACAGGCGGCTTGCTGCTGCGCGCAGCTGAAGCCCGGTGCCTGCTGCAGCACGCGCAGGCGCTGCCACAGGTCATCGCGCAGGTACTTGGCCTGGTTGACCAGCGGGGTGTCGGTGGGCAGCGGCTGCACGCCCTGTTCCATGCCCACCAGCAGCGTGTCCGCTTCCGCCAGGGCCTGCTGCGGGAAGTCGCTGCGGTCGTTGCGGGTGTATTCGTGGAAGGACACGTCCAGCCAGCACTGCGCCTTGGACAGGTGGTAATCGCGGATCGGGCGACCACCGTCATTGAGCGCCTGGATGCGCGCCTGGGTGGCCTGGTAGGTGGCCAGGTCGGCCTGGATGGCGGCATCGGTGATGCGCTGCTGCTGCGGCAGCAGGCGCGCCGGCGGCGCTGCAGCGGTGGCGGTGGCAGCCAGCAGCAGTGCGCTGCACAGCAACGACGGGGCCAGGCGTTGGATCGAATGGATAGGGTTCATCAGGGCATCCTCAGCGTGCCGGGTCGCGGTAGCGGACGGGGTCCAGCCGGAAAAGGTCTTCGTCGAATTTGAAGCGCAGGCGTACGAACACGCCCTGCTGGGTGTACTCGTAGCCGTTGAGGTCGCGGTCGCCCTCGAAGCCGCTCCAGTTGTAGCCGGCCGACAACCACAGGTTCTGGCGCAGCAGGCGCCCCACTTCCACGCCCCAGGCGTACTGATTGGCGTTGGCCTGACCACGGAAGGCCGAGCCGAGTACGCCGATATCCCAGTTTTCGGTGATGTCATACACCACCCGCCCGGACAGCAGCACCGCGTGGAAGCGGCTGTCCACGCGGCCGCCATCGGCGTAGGCGAAGCGGTCCTGCTGCCACTTGCCCGCCACCCGGCCGGTCAGCCACCACGGCCGCGACGGATGCCAGTCGGCGTGCGTGGACACGATGTGCGCGCGGGTGCGCACGTCCTGGCTGCTGCCATCCACTGCCTGGCCATCGAGCAGGGTCAGGCCGCTGTCGTCCCGTTCGAGCTTGTACTCGTAGCGGGCCAGCGCGTTGACCCGGTTGCGGTCGGTATCGCGATAGGCCACCCCGAGCTGGAAACGGTCCTGCAGCACGTCCCCGCGCGCGTCGTAGCGGGTACTGAGCAGGTAGTTGCGAGCCAGCAGGGTCCAGTCGCGGCTGAGCTTGCGGGCCAGCATGAACTGCAGCAGAGTGGTGTTGAACGCCTCGTTGGCATCGGTGTGCGGCACGTCATCGGAGATGCGGTGCTCCGCGCGCACCGCTCCGCGCCATAGCGGGTTGGCGCTGTAGTCCAGCGCCAGCGCAAGCCCGGTGCTGTCACCGGCACTGCCGTCAATGACCGTGACGTGCTCGGCCGAACTGCCCAGGCGCAGGCCTTCGGCGATGTCCCAGGTGTTGCGGATGCCCGAGGCGGCCTGGACGTCGCGGCCGCTGATCGAGTCGCGCAACCGGTACTCGCTGAAGGCCTGGGTATCACGCAGGTAAGTGCTGTCGATGCCGAACACCAGCGCGTCGGCCTCGCGGTCGGTGGTGGTGATGCCGTAGGCGCTGGTCAGGCCGGTCTGCTTCTCGTAGCGCCCGTAGACACGGCTGCGCTCGAACACCTGGTAGTCCAGCCCGGCAGCCAGGCGGCGGCGGTCCTCGCCGCTGACGCTGTGTTCGACTTCGGCACCGGCACTGAGCCGCTCACTGAGGCGGTAACCCAGGCCGATGCGGGCGCTGTCCGATTCCAGTTCGGTGCCTACCGGCAGGTCGCTGGTGATCGGGCTGCCGCTGCTGCTGCCGTTGATCACCATCAACCCGGTCAGCGGATCCAGCGCCTGCTGGCCATAGCCCAGCGCACCGCCGCCGCTGCCGGTGGCGATCCCGCCGGTGAGGCCGCCGGCATTGCCGAAAGGCACGCCCGAGGACCACGGCGAGGTCAGCCCGATGGTTTCGCGGATGCTGCGCACGCCCAGGTCCACGGTGAGCCGCTCGCTGGCGTTCACGCGCACGCCGGCACTGCCGGCATCACGCTTGCCACCGTCGGGATTGCGGTCCTCGCTGCGCAGGCCCTCCACGTACAGCTCCAGCCGCGGCCCCAGGCGCCAGCCCAGGCGTGCGTTGTACTCGCCGCGGCCGCCGTACAGCGGCGCGGCCGGGTTGTTGAAGGCCCGGTCGGTACGCGCGGCGAACAGGCGCGCGGCGAGCGCTTTGCCGTCGTGGGCGAATTCCACGCGCCAGGCATCGCCTTCCACGTCGCCGGTGATGTCCTTCAGCCCCTGCGAGGTGATCTGGTTGAGGGTGTTGGTATTGACCTCGCTGCGGGTGCGCGCGAACTCGGCCACCAGCGCGGTGGCTTCACCGAAGCGGTAGCTGGCATTGGCGCTGCCCATGCTGAACGCTGCGTAGGGATTGCGGTCATCGACCGCGGCCGCGCCTACTTCCAGGCGGTCGCTCAGCTTGACCTGCGCATCGGCGCCGACCACCCAGAACTTTTCGGTGTCCTGGTCCAGTTCATAGGTAATGCGCAGCGAGACGGTATTGAGGTCGCTGTCGAAGGCCGGCAGGAACTGGTTGAGCAGGATGCGCCCGGAGAACGGCTCGAAGCTGTAGTCCACCAGCCGCGCCAGCGCACGCACCGAGACGATGCGGGTGGGCTGGTTGCGGTCGCGTACGATCACCTCCATCCGCTCACTGCCCTCCAGCACCGCGTTGTTGCGCAATGCATACGGGCCGCTGCCCTGGCTGCGGAACTCCTCGATCACCTGGCGCAGCGAATCCTGCATCGCAAACACGTTGCCGCGCAGCCGCTCGCTTTCGAAATGCCAGCCCAGCCCGGTGGCGGTGCGGTTGTAGGTGCCCAGGCTGCGCTGCGGCAGCGCGCCGCTGCCGCCGATGCCGGTCGCAGTGGCCAGCCCGTCGCCGGTCTGGAAGTCGCCGTACAGCAGGTAACTGCGCTTGTTGTCGATGCGCACGTACAGGCGCTCGGCTGAACGCGCATCGAAGCCGCGCAGCGCGGCATCGCCGTAGACAGGGTAGAACTCCTCGGGCTGGATATCGCGCAGCAGCCGGCCGCGGGTGTCCTTGTCCGAGTCGTAGGCGGCGGTGAGCAGGTACTCGCCCTTGATCCGGCCCTTGACGAAGAACGCGGTACGCGTGGCGGCATTGGCCTTGCCGTTGTTGAACTGGCGCTCCCAACGACGGATGTCGCGGTCGAAGGCGTCGTCACGGTCCACGGCGGCGACAAGGCCGGCAGTGTTGCGGCGGCGGAAGTTGACCACCCCTTCGATCACGCCGGTGGCCAGCAGCTCGCGCATCTCCGGCACGAAGGCGATGCTGCCTTGTGCGGTTTGGGCCCCGGCGGTCAGCCGCAGCAGTACGTCCTGCGGGTCATGCGGGGCCAGCAGGTCGAACGTGGCCACGCCATCGACTACCTGCAACTGCACGCCGGGAGTGAGCGTGTCGGCATCCAGCGCGCCCGGGCCCAGCTCGTCGGTGCGCGAGCCCGGCAGGCGGATGCGACCGCCGCTGTTTTCCACGGTCACCTGGGTGATGCCGGGCAACGGGCGCTGCTGCGCGTCCAGCAACTGCACGCGCACATGCACCGCGCTCTGGCCATCGGCCGGCACGCCATCGCGGTCCAGCTCGACCACGATGCGCTCCAGGGTGCCCGGCGCGGTGTCCTGCAGCGCGCGCGGAGCCGCATCGGTGCCCGCCACGCTGCGCGGATACAGGCTGGTGGCCTCGCCCAGCACCGGGGTGAAGCGACCGGGACTGCCCACGGTCTGTGCCATCGCCGGCACGGTGGCCAGCGCGCAGGCCAACAGGCTCAGGCGCGGCAGGCGGTACAACGGCAGGGCGCGGCTCATGGCTGGCCCTCCGTCACGGCGCCTGCGGCAGGCGGGGTGGTTCTGGGCTGCACGATCGGTCTCTGGTTGGCCGAGTCGGTCGCCTGTTGCGGCGCCCGCGCGGGTTTGCTTTCAAAGCGCAGGGGCGCCTGGCCCGGTTCGGTTTCCGGGGCGCGCACCTCGCCCTGGGTGCGCCGTGCCTTGACCTGTTCCAGCACCGGGTTGGCGCAGCTGCCTTCGATGAAATCGGCGCGGTGGAGCTCGCCGTTCTTCAGGTCCAGCAGCAGGCTGTCGGCATCGCCGAGATTGCGGTTGCTGCTGGTGGTCAGGCGCGCGCCCACCGGCAGCGTGCTGGCATCGACCTTCAGGGTGTGGCTCTGCGGCTCCAGGCCGCAGTAGCTGTACTTGCCCTCCGAATCGCTGATCAGCCAGGTGCCGTCGGAGAAGTACAGGCGGACCCCGGGAATGCCCAGCTCTTCGCGGTCCTGCACATGGTTGTTGTTGCAGTCCACGAACACCTTGCCGAGCACGCAGGCCTGGTCGGTGAACACGCCGCCGGTGACGCGCACGCGGTACTCGGCGCGGTTGGAGGGCAGCGCGCCGGGCAGCGGGGTGAGGCCGTCGGCAGCGACGCAGCCGCCGTCGAAAGCACAGCCGAAGGCCTGTGCGCGGTTGATGCCGTCGCCCTGCTGCGCACCCACGCCCACCCGCACGCGGTAACTCAGCACGATCTGCGCGCCGACCGAGATCGGGCCCAGGGTGAAGCCGAGCAACGGCCCCGGCCGCCCCTGCGGCTCGGCCACGGCGCGGCCATCGGCGCGTGCGGTGCCTTCGATGTAGGTGAAGCCACGCGGCAGGCGGTCGACCACGTTGACCGTGCGCAGCGCACTGCCGGCGGTCTGGCGCACGGTGATGGTGTACTGCACGGTGTCGCCGATCTCCGCGGTCTGGCGGTCGCCGCGCTTGCTGATCGCCAGCCCGGTGGCCACCGCGGTATCCAGCGGCAGGTGGTTGTGCACGATCGCGGCGGTGTCCGAACCGGCAAACAGGCTCAGGTAGTACTGGGTGGCGGCGCCGACCGCAGCGGTGGGCGCGCGGGTATTGGGTTGGACCACGTGGTTGGCACCGCCGCCACCGACCGGCGACAGGCTCCCGGCCTGGGGGGGAATCAGGCTGGAAACGAACTGGTAACCGCCCGGTGGGGTCACGCTGAGCTGGAACTCGCAGCGCGGCGGGGCGGCCGCGCCCAGCGCGAACTGGTAGAACCCTTCGCTGCCGACGGTCATCGAGATGGCATTGCCTTCGATGCGGTAACCGCCCGCGGTGGCATTGAGCACCGCGGTGCGCGGGTCGTAACCGGCGCAGATTCCGACCGGTGCCAGGGTCACGATCGAACCGGGCACCGGATCGCGCGAGACCGCGTCGTAGACCACGCCGGACGGGTCCACCGGCAGGCTCTGCTGCGGCAGGTGCTGGCCCGGCTGCAGCACCACTTCCAGCACGCTGCTGCCGTTGTCGTTGCGCTGGCAGGCACTGCTGCCGGCCGCGGCGATGGCTGCGGCGGCGTCGCAGGCCACCTGCACGCCGGCCACGGTTTCGCGGGTGACCGGGAACGGCCAGACGATGTTCGAGCGCGGGTCACGGAAGCGGATGTTCCATTTCACCCCGGGCAGCACGTCGTCGAAGCGGTAGCTGCCGTCGGCGGCGGTGACGGTGCTGGCCACGATCTCGCCGCTGGCCGGGTCGACCCGTTCGACGATCCATGCCGACAGGCGCTGATCGCCGCCATCGAGAAGCTGGTCATCGCTGCCCTGGTCGTACCACACGGTGCCGCCGACCGACGCCGACAGCTGCACGCGGCTGGGCACGCGACAGGCGTTGTGGCTGATCGCCGGGTCGCACTCGGGCAGGCCGCTCACATCGCCGTCAAAGGCGGCGCGCTCGGTGCTGGACGGCGCATGCGGGCCGTCTTCGCCGCCGCCCTCCACCAGCACCGCATTGTTGACCGTGCCGCCGTTGACCGCCGCCGCGCCCACCATCGCCTTGACGGCAATGGTGTCGGCCAGGGTCGCACCGGCGGCGATCACCGTGCTGGCGCGGCAGCTGAAGCGGTCCGCGCCGACCGCACCCTGGCACTGCCAGCCGGTGCCGGTCGGCGTTTCCAGCAGGGTCAGCCCAGGCGGCAGGCGGTCGTGCACGTCGTAGCCGGCCAGGGTCTGGCGCGGGCCGATGTTGCGCACCTGGATCTGGTACTGGGCCGGATGATTGACCGTGAACACCGCCGTGGTGGCGCGCTTGCTCACCACCAGGTCCGGGGTATCGGCCACTTCGCCGAAGTTGTTGGCGATCGACTGCGTGCCGGCACCCAGCACGATCTGGCTGATCGCCGAGGGCACGCGGCTGCGGTCGGTGGCCACGCCCAGCACACTGCCCTGCACGGTGCCGGGGCTGGTGATGCCGTTGGTGGTGTAGGCCGGCTGGTCCGGCTCGGTCACCACGTAGGTGCCCGGGCGCAGGTTGGGGAAGCTGTAGTTGCCCTGCGCGTCGGTGCGCACGCTCAGGTTCACCGGCTGGCCGGCGTCGTCGGTGCCGGTGAGCACGATCTGCACGTCGGCGATGCCGGTTTCGTCGGCGTCGATGCTGCCGTTGTCGTTGTTGTCGTAGTACACCCGGCCGCGGATCGAGGCGATCGGGATCTCGCCGAAGTTGTAGGCCACTGCTGCTTCATTGGCGCCCAGCACGATGCTGCTGATCGCCGAGGGCACGGTGGACGGCGGCGTGGCGGTGCCGCCCTTGTCGCCGGGCACGGTGATGCCGTTGAGGGTATCGGTGGGCTGGGTCGGTTCGGTCACCACGTAGGTGCCCGGCAGCAGGCCGACGAAGGCATAGCTGCCATCGGCGTCGGTGTGGGTGGTCAACTGCACCGGCTGGCCGTTGCGGTCGGTGCCGGTCAGCACGATCTCCACCCCGCCCAGGCCGGTTTCGGTGGGGTCGATCACGCCGTCGTTGTCCAGGTCCAGCCAGACCCGGCCGGAGATGGCGCTGCCGTTGGGGTTCTCGCCGAAGTTGAAGTCCACCGCATCGACGCCGGCGCCCAGGTCGATCCGCGACAGGCGATCGGTGCTGGCTGTATCCGGGCCACCCGGTGCGGTCACACCGGTGGCGGCCACGCAGTCGCCGGGCGCACATGCCAGGCCACCGAAGGTGCCGGGGTTCACCGCGCCCGGGCGGTTGGTGTAGGGCCCGCTCGGCAGCGGCTCGCGCACGCTGTACAGCACGTGCGGGTCCAGGTCGTCGAAGCGGTACTGGCCGTTGGCATCGGTCCGGGTGCTGAGCAGCACCGCCCCGGTGTCGGCATCGAGCAGTTCAACCAGCGCGCCGGCAATCGCACTGTCGGTGCCGGGGGTGCGCGTGTTGTTGAAGTCCAGATCCACGTACACGTAGCCGGACAGGCTTGGGCGGCGCACTTCGGGGAAGTTGTAGTGCAGCGCGATCGCGCCCTGGCTGCCGATGGTGCCGCCCGGAACGGCCACGTCCGCGCCGAGCAGGACCCGGTAACGGCTGTCCGGCGTGCCGGCCTGGTAGCTGCCCGGATCGAAGGTGGCTGCGGCGCTGCCACTGGTGGGCGGGTCGATGCGGCCGTTGGCGTAGCCGGCCGGCTGCACTTCCAGCACGGTGTAGCCAGTGGCATCGGACGGGGCCAGGTTGTCGAAGCGGTAGTCGCCATTGGCGGACGTGGTGGTGGTCAGATTGACCGGCTGGCCGTAGGCGTCGGTACCGGTCAGGCGAATCGACACGCCGGCAATGCCGGCCTCGCCCGCCTGCGGGATACCGCCGTTGCCGGCGCTCTGGTCACTGTCCACGAATACCTTGCCCGACAGCGACAGGTTGACCACGTCCAGCGGTACGGCGACGGTGTCGTTGCCCGGGTTCTCATCGACCTGTTCGGTGCTGATCGCGGCCTGGTTGCTGGAGGTGCCGCGCGGCGCGGTACTGCCGGCAGGCAGCTGCGGCCACAGCGCCGGGACCAGGATGCGGACCTGGCCGGGGTTGCCGTTGGCATAGGTGGTGTCGCCCACTTCACAAGTGATCACCCGGTCCAGCACCGCGCAGGTGCCGCTGCCATCGGCGGTCGCGCCGGGGTAGGCCGGACCCTGCTTCTGCCAGGTGACCGCGCCGGTGACCTGCACGCCGGCCGGCAGGGTATCGACCACCACCGTGCCGGTGCCGCGCAGCTGCGAGGCCGGGCTGCGGTCCTTGGACAGGCTCTGGCCCGGGCCATTGTTGAGACCGGTGATGACATACCAGAACGGCTGGCGCACGGTGACGCTGGCCACGCTGGCCGGCAGGGCCACGTTGGGCGCGGCCGGCGGCAACACGCCGAGCATGGTCTTGCGCACGGTCATGTCCGAACGCATGAACACGCTGGTGGTTTCGGTGGTGCTGTTGTCGGCACCGTTGGCGTCGCCGACGGTGAGGTCGGTGCCCTGGCGGGTTTCGGCCGAATGCACCAGCGCGGTGTTGCGCAGGGTGTCGCCACCGCCGCCGGGGGCGGTGTCATAGCGGTAACGCAGGAACAGCTCGCTGTCGACACCGGCGGCCACCGTGCCGGCTTCGTCGCTGCCACTGAAGCCGGCGCCCGGCATCAGGCAATCCAGTACCAGGGCGCTGCTGCCATCGCCGGTGAACGGGTTGGTGCCACCGCTCACGGTGCAGCCGGCACTGCTGAAGGTGCCGCTGGGCGAGGCCGACACACCGATGAAGGTCACCGTGCGCCCGGCGGGCGGCACCAGGCTGTCGCGGATGCGGGTGTCGCTGGCCAGCGAGGGGCCCTGGTTGGTCACCCGCACGCGGTAGGTGAGGTAGTTGTTGGCCGGCACCTGCGGGTCGAAGCCCAGCGGATCCACGCCACCGGTGAAGCCCTGGTCGTTCTTCTGCACCAGCAGATCGACACGGCCTTCGCCGAAGGTCAGGCGTGCGCTTTTGGTGTCGTCATCGGAGGTGCTGACCAGGTTGTAGTTCCAGTCGCCGTTGGCATCGCTGCCGACCGCACCATCGGGGAAGCTGAAGCCGGCCACGTTGTCGAACACGCGACCGGTGTTGCTGGCGTTGACGTTGGGACGGATGCTCAGGTTGACCGTATCCACCTGGCCGTTGGTCAATGCCACCGCCTGGCAGGTCAAGGTCAGGCCGCGCGGGTTGGCCGCATCGGTGTTGCGGTAGGAGATGCCACCGGCGGTGGTGCTGGAGGTGATGCCGGGGTCCATTGCGCTGACGGTGCAGGCCTGGCCGGTGGAGGCCAGCCGTGCGCTGACCAGCACAAACCCGCTGTCGCCCGCCGGCAGGGTGAAGGTGTCGGTGAAGGCCACGCGCGGAATCGCCGACGGGCCCTGGTTGCGGTACTGGATGCGGTAGTCGGCGACCACGCCGGCACGGCCGCTGTTGTCGCCGCTGGTGATCACCTTCTCGGTGGTCTGCATGTTGGCCACGCGGTCCACGCGCAGCCAATCGGTGGCGAAGTTGTCGTTCCAGTCCGATTCGCCCACCGACCCGACGACCCGGCCATCCACGCCGACGCCGGCGCGGTTGCAGTGGAAGTGGCCGCTGCCGGGCACCGTGCCGGCCGCCTGGCAGGCACTGTTGGCGCTGCTGGCCGCGGTCTTGCCGACGCTGTCGAACAGGAAGCCGGGGCTGTTGTCGGCGTTGTGCAGGCGCAGCCGGATCACGGCGGTGGCGTTGCGCGCCAGCACGGTGGTGCCCGATTCGCAGATCAGGCTGCCTGCGTTGATCCGGCAGCTGCCGGCCGGCCAGCCGGCCGGTACGGTGATGTCGACCTTGGTGCGGTTGTTGTCCAGGTAGCCCGGCAGCGGATCGTTGACCACCACGCCGGTGGTGTCCGCGCCGCTGTTGCGCACGGTCAGAAGGTATTCGGCCCAACTCTCGGTGACACCCACCACCTTGTCGCCGCCGCTCTGGGTGCTGGCGACCTTGCTGATGGACAGGTTGGCGGCGTCGTCGGTGGCGCGGATGCCGCTGCCACTGCAATCGTTGCCGGGGATCTTGTCCAGGTTGACGCCGCTGTCGGTGGTCGGCTCGGCCGAGGCCGGGCCACCGGCCGGGCTGGAACCGCCGGTGCAGGCGTTGTTGGTCAGCACCCCGGCCGCGCGTGCGCGGGTGGTCATGACCAGGGTAGCGAAGGCGCTGCCGTCGGCGGCGTTGGCTGCCACCGCCACCGGATAGCTGCCGGTGTAGTCGCAGGTCACCACCTGCGGGGTGCCGACGGTGTAGGCGGCCGGCAATACCGAGCAGTTGAACGGTCCACTGGCGCCGATGAACTCTTCGCCCTCGGCCAGCACGTCCACGATCTGCGCATTGCCGGTGATCCGCGCCGGGCCGTTGTTCCACAGGCGCAGGGTCGAGGTCATGTTGCTGGCCGAGGTGGTGCCCACCGGCACCACCTCGGCATTGTCGCTGCTGCCCAGCTTGCGCTTGGACAGGCGCAGGTCGGCGCCATCGGCAAGTACGGTCAGCGCGGTGCTGGCGATGTTGTTGTTGGTGCCGTTGGTGGCATCGTTGGGATCGGGGGTGGTGGCCGACTGGATCTGCGCGGTGGCCTGGTAGCTGCCCGGGGTGGACGGCGCGGTGGCCTGGATCTGCAGGATCTCCTTGCCGCCGCCGGGCATCGCGCCGCTGCGGCTGCAGCTGAAGGTGGTCGGCGTGGGGCTGGTGCAGGTCCAGCCATTGGGCAGGGTGCCGGTCCCGGTGAAGGTGAAGCCGTTCGGCAGCGCGCCGGCCACGGTGACGCCACTGGATGACTCCGGCCCGAGATTGTCGGCGGTCAGGGTGAAGGTCACCGCGGCATCGGTGGCCGCCGGTGCCGGCGCGGCGACCATGCTCAGGGTGACATCGGCACCGGTGGTGATCAGGGTATCGGCGGTGGCCGCATCGTTGTCCGGCCGTGGATCGGGGGTGCCCACGGCCACCACGCGCGCGGCGTTGGTGACCGTGCCGCTGGCCACGTTGGCCTTGGCCCGGAAACTGAAGGTGGCGGTCTGGCCGTTGGCCAGCGCTCCGGCATGGGTGGCGGTGGTGCTGCCGGCGTTGAACGTCCAGCCGCTGCCACTGAAGCTGCCAGCGACCACGCTGAAGCCGGCCGGCAGAGTGTCGATCACCCGGAAATTGGTCGAGCTGCTGGGCCCGAGGTTGCGCACGGCCAGGGTGTAGGTCACCTCGCCACCGGCGATCACCGAGGCCGGGCTGCCGCTCTTGGTCACCGCCAGGTCGGCCGCGGCGGTCAGGGTGGTGTTCTGCTCCAGGCGGTTGTTGGCCGGGTTGCTGTCACCGGCGAAGAACGGATCGCTGTCGGTCAGGGTGGCGATCGGCGTGGTGGCCGCCGGCAGCGCGGCCTGGCTGCCGATTGCGCCCACCACCCGGGTGGTTCCCGGGGTCGCGCCCTGGGTATCGACCTTCAGCTGGAAGGTGCGGCTGCCGTTGCCGGCGAAGCTGGCAAAACGGCAGACGATGCGCGTGGCCGTTTCGGCGGTGCATTCGCTGGGCAGCTGGTAGCTGCGGGTGCCCGCGGGCAGGTCGAAGATCGCCGCCACGTTGTTGGCCGTGGTGCTGTCGCTGTTGGACAGGCTGACGTCGTAGACCACGATCGCGCCAACCGGTGCTGGATCGCTGCTGGCATTGCCCGAGGCCGAGCCATCGCCGCGCAGCCAGCCGCTGGTGGAGTCCGAAAGCTGGGACACGCTGAGGTTGGCCGCCATCGCCGAGGGAACCAGCAGGCCGGCCAGCAGCACACCGCACAGCAGCTGCCAGACACGTGCATGCCACGACCCACCCGACGACGATGCGATGCCTGCGACGGCATCCGTCCGAACCTGCTGCTTGTGCACGACTGTTCCCCTGCTGGCGACAAAGCCAGGGCATCGGCCGTGGTGGTTCAGGCACGCAATCCCTGGCGTTCATGGCATCCATCGACGACGGACGCGCGACCCCGGCCGGACGGCCGGAGGCGGCGGGGATTCTGCGCAGCGCGCCGAGCAAAGGCAGTGCCAGCGCCTCTCGCTGGCTCACACTTGCTCACGCGCGGTGGTGGGCAAGCGGCGCGGTGGCGGTGCAGGCGGCGATGTGCCACGCAGGCGGTGGCACCGCGGTCACACGGTGGCGGTGTCGGCGGTCCAGAGGTAGCCAGCGCCGCGCAGCGCGCGCACCGGCAGGGTCAGGCCGACGCCGCTGCGCACGCGCGTGCGCAGGCGGTGCACCAGGACTTCCAGCCGGTGCGGATCGAAATCCCAGGGCTGGTCAGTCACGGCCGCGATCAGTGCCTCGCGTTCGACCGGTGTGCTCGGCGTGGCCAGCAACGCACGCAGGAAGCCGCGCTCGGCACTGGTCAGCGCCAGCACCGTACCGTTGGGGGCGCACAGGTTCCAGCCATCGGCCTGCAGCTGCCACCGCTCCGGCACCGGCACCGGCGCGGCGTGGGCGATCGGCAGCGCCGGCCGCAGGCGGCGACGCAGGCTGGACAACGCCGCGGCCAGCAGGTCGCCATCCAGTGGTTTGACCAGATATACATCGGCACCCAGCGACAGGCCGTGCGCCATATCGTGGGTACTGCCGCGGCCGGTGAGCATCACGATGCCGATATCGGCGATCCGGCGCAGGTGCCGGGCCACGCTGTAGCCATCCTCGCCCGGCAGGCCGACGTCGAGCACCACGATGTCGCAGGGGTCCACCGCCAGCGCGCGGTACAGCGCCTCGGCGCTGGCCAGACCACGCACCTCGGCCCCGCGCCAGCGCAGGTCGTCCACGCCCAGGGCCAGCAGCTCCGGATCGTCTTCCACCACCCAGACCCGCAACCCCTGCAGTTCTGTCTGCCCCGCCACCGGCGCTACGCCGGTGTTCTCATCCTGTGCTGCCGCCACGTCGTGTCCCGCTCCCCCAGAGCCAGGCCGCAGTCTAGCCGCAGCCTGCGGGGCGACCAACTGCCGATGTTCCGGCCGTTGCCGGTCAGCGGCCCGGCCGGCAGGTCACGACCGTGGGCCGTGACCACCCCGGGTCATTCGGCCGGGACGCCCATTTCCTTCAGCAGCTCGGGGGCCGGGTACACCTTGGCCAGCAGCCAGCGCAGGTAGCGCATGTCCACGTGCACCGCGCGCTTGTAGCGCGGGTCGAACCACCAGCTGGCGCTGACCGACTCCCAGTTGCTGTCGAAGTTCAGCCCGATCAGTTCGCCCCTGGCATTGAGCACCGGCGAGCCGGAGTTGCCGCCGGTGGTATCCAGGTTGGTCAGGAAGTTGACCGTCTGGGTCTTGAGCACCGGATCGGCGGTGGAGCCGAAATCGCCCTTGGCGATCGCCGCCAGCAGCGGCTTGGGCGCGTCGAACGGATAGGCGTTGGTGTTCTTCTCCACGATGCCGGCCACGGTGGTCACCGGGTCGAAGTGCACCGCATCGCGCGGCGACAGGGCCTCGACCTTGCCGTAGCTGATGCGCAGGGTGCGGTTGGCGTCGGGGTATACCGCGCGCCCCTGCTTGGCGCGCCAGGCAAACAGCGCCTGCATGTAGGCCGGGCGCAGCCGCAGCTGTTCACCGGCGCGCGTCTTGCTTTCATCGTCCAGGCGCAGCTGGGCGGCCACCAGCGGGCCGGCCAGGTCGATCAGCGGATCTCGCGCCATCGGCTTGCCCTCGCGGGCGGCGGCAAAGCGCGACAGGCGCTGCTCCTCCTCACCCAGCACGGTGCTGGCATACAGGCCGTCCAGCGCCTTGGCCAGCGCCGCCGGGGTGCGCCCGAAGGCGGCATCGAACTCGGGCACGCGCTGCGCGTCGGGCAGCTGCTGGTAGCGGGTCAGCAGGGCGGTCAGCAGCGCCTTCTCCACCGCCGGCGAATAACGGCGCTGAACCTGCTTCAAGGTGCCTTCGATCAAGGCCAGGTCGCGCTGCTGGAAGCCGCTCTCACGCTCGGCGTCGGGCTTGGCCGATTCGATGCGCAGGCGCTCCAGGGTCAGTGCCGAACGCAGCAGCTGGCTCTGCGCCGACAGCAGGTCCAGCAGCAGGTCGCGTTCGCCCACCGAGGCGCCCTGCGACAGCGAGCCCAGCAGGGCCTGGATATCGCCCTGGTAGCGCGCATCGGTCGCCGTAAGCATGGCCGCCTCGTCGCTGGCCCGCTGGGCCTTGGCATCGCTGCGCAGCAGGCCTTCCAGCTCGCCGGCGGCGCGCTTGCGGTTGTTCTTCAGCGACTGCAGCTGGGAGGCATAGCGGGTGCGCGCCTGTGCATCCTTGGCGGTGGCCGCCTCGATGGTGTCGATCATCTGCTGGAACACCGCCACCCGGCGCGGCAGCACCGCATCGATCTGGCCGGCGAACTCGGCCGCGGTGCGGTGGCGGTAGGTGATGCCCGGGTAGCCGGCCAGCATCGCGTAGTCGCCCGTCTTCGGCCCATCGATGGCCATCTTCAGGTGCGCCGGCGGCTGGTAGGGCACGTTGTCGGGGCTGTACGGCGCCGGCTTGCCGTCCTTGCCCACATAGGCACGCAGCAGGGTGAAGTCGCCGGTGTGGCGCGGCCACATGAAATTGTCGATCTCATCGCCGTAGTTGCCGATCGCGCGCGGCGGCGCGTACACCAGCCGCACATCGCTCAGCTCCAGCTGGCGGATGCGATAGAAATCGGTGCCGTAGTACATGTCCGCCACGCTGCAGCGCACATTGCCTTCCTTCTCGCAGTCGGCCACCAGCTGCTTGCTGGCGCGGTCCACCGCGTCGAAATAGGCCCGGCCGGTCTTGCCGCGCGCAGCGCCCAGCACCTGCTCGGTGACCTTGTCGAACCCGGTGGTGACCAGCACGCGGAAGTCCGGGTTGGCCGCGCGTTCGTCGCTGCGGCCCTGGGCGATGAAGCCGTTGTCGATCAGGTTGTGCTCGGGCGAGCTGTTGTACTGGATCACGCCCATCGCCACGTGGTGGTTGGTCAGCAGCAGGCCGTCGGCGGAGACGAACGACCCGGTGCCGCCACCGGCACGCACCACCGCGCTCAGCGGTGGCGCGGTGACGTTGGCCAGGTCGGCCGGGTTGCCCTTGAAGCCGGCCGCCTTCAGCGGCTTGGCCAGGTCCGGCAGCTGGGTCGGCATCCACATGCCTTCGTCGGCGTGGGCGCCGGCGGCGAGGGTCAGGCCGAGGGCCAGCGCGGTGGGTAGGGCGTTGCGACACAGCATGGGCAGATCCGGTACGTCAGAACAAGCGGGCACCATAGCCATTGGGGCCGGATGGGGCAACGCCCGATGGTCAGGGGTGCGCGGCGCTCCTACAATCGCGTTTTTCTGCACACAACGGACGGACGCAGATGATCGTCGGTATCGACCTGGGCACCACCCATTCACTGATCGGTGTCCACGCCGCGGACGGTCCGCGGCTGTTTCCCAACGCCCACGGCGAGCTGCTGACCCCCTCGGTGGTGAGTCTGGTCGACGATGCGGTGCTGGTCGGCCAGCCGGCGCGCGACCGCCTGGTCAGCCACCCCCAGCACAGCGTGGCCAACTTCAAGCGCTGGATGGGCAGCGACCGCGAGGTCCGCCTGGGGGGACGCGCGTTCCGCCCGGAAGAACTCTCCGCGCTGGTGCTGCGCTCGCTGCTGGGCGATGCCGAGGCCGCCCTCGGGCACAAGGTGGAGGAAGCGGTGATCAGCGTGCCGGCCTACTTCTCCGATGCGCAGCGCAAGGCCACCCGCGCCGCCGGCGAGCTGGCCGGGATCCGGGTGGAGCGGCTGATCAACGAACCCACCGCCGCCGCGCTGGCCTACGGCCTGCAGCAGCGCGACGAGGAGGGGCGCGTGCTGGTGCTGGACCTGGGCGGCGGCACCTTCGACGTGTCGATCCTGGAGCTGTTCGAGGGCGTGATCGAGGTCCATGCCAGCGCCGGCGACAACTTCCTCGGTGGCGAGGACTTCCTGGAGGTGCTGGTGCAGGCCTTCCATGCCGACCAGGGCCTGGACCCGGCCAGCCTCTCCAGTGCCGAGCAGGCCCAGTTGCAGCGTCGGCTGGAGCAGTTCAAGCGCGAACTGAGCCAGCAGGGCAATGGCAGCCTGGCGCTGCCGTTGGCCGGCCGGGAGCTGGCCTGGGCGCTGGACGAAACCCGCTACGCCCAACTGTGCGAGCCGCTGCTGCAGCGCATGCGTGCACCGATCGAACGCGCCATCCGCGATGCCCGGCTCAAGCCGGAGGCGCTGGACGACATCGTGCTGGTCGGCGGCGCGGTGCGCATGCCGATGATCAGCCGGCTGGTTACCCGCATGTTTGGGCGGTTGCCGCTGCGCCACATCCACCCCGACCAGGCCATCGCGCTGGGCGCGGCGGTGGCGGCGGGGCTGAAGGCTCGCGACCAGAGCCTGCAGGAGATCGTGCTCACCGATGTCTGCCCGTACACGCTGGGCACCCAGGTGTCGCGGCGCGGCCCGGATGGCAGCGAGCGCGGCGGCTATTTCCACCCGATCATCCAGCGCAACAGCGTGGTGCCGGTCAGCCGCGAGGACCGCTTCTATCCCATGCGCGACGACCAGCGCGAGGTGCTGATCGACATCTACCAGGGCGAAAGCCCCACCGTGGACAAGAACATCAAGCTGGGCGAACTGCGGGTGCCGTTGTCGCGGCTGGGCACGGCCGCCGAAAAGGGCATCACCACCCGCTTCACCTACGACGTCAATGGCCTGCTGCAGGTGGAAGTGACCGAAGATGCCAGCGGCACCCGCCACGAGCTGATCCTGGAGCAGAACCCGGGCCTGCTCTCGGCGCAGGACATCCGCGAGCGCCTGCAGGCCCTGCAGGGCCTGAAGATCCACCCGCGCGACCAGCAGCAGAACCTGGCCACGATGGCCCGTGCCGAGCGCCTGTACGAGGAATACCTGGACCAGCGCGACCTGCTGCAGGGGTGGCTGGAGCAGTTCCGGCATGCGCTGGACAGCCAGGACCTCCGGCGTATCGACCAGCACCGCGGCGAGCTGTCCGCGGCGATGGACGCGCTGGAACGCGACGCATGAGCTGGGGCCATGCGGCCCTCGAGCTGGACGAGGACGCCGACGAGCGCACGGTCAAGCGTGCCTACGCCAGGCGCCTGCGTAGCACCCGCCCCGACGACGACCCGGCCGCGTTCCAGCAGTTGCACGAGGCCTACCAGGCCGCGCTGGAGTGGGCGCGCTACCGCGCGCAATGGCAGGCCGAGGATGACGATGACGGCGATGACGGGCAGGCGCTGTCCGGCCCTGTGGCCACCGGCGTCGCGCAGGCCCTGCAGCTGGACCAGGCACTGGCAGGCGTGGCTTCGCAGGACAACGCGCCGGCGCCGCCCGGGGGAGCCGAGCCGGACGCCCGCGATCCGGCTCGCATCCTCGACAGCGCCCACACGCAGTACCCCGATGCCCCGCCGCGCGCGCCGGTGGCCGCGCCCCCCCATGCCGCCGCCACGCCCGCGCGCGTGGATCCGGACGCGTTCGCCCGGGAGGTGATCGAGCAGGCGCAGCAGTGCGAGCCGGACGCGTTCGAACGCTGGCTGCAACTGCGCCCGGAGCTGTGGTCGCTGCAGGACAAGCCCCTGATCGGCGACGCCGTCCTCAGCGTGCTGCTGTCCAGCGAGCTGCCGCTGTACATCGGCAATTTCGATCTGCTCTCCCAGTGTTTCCGCTGGAACGAGGTTGGCAGCGGGCTGGACCCCTACGTGGCCGACGAGTGCCGGTTGCGGCTGCATCGCCTGTGGGTGCTGCAGCCACGCAACCACGCCGCGCTGGGACGCTTCCTGCACCGCGATGGCGTGCCGCTGGCACCGGAGAAGGCGCGCGTGCAGCTCGATCGCCTCACCCGCCCGTGGTCGCGCTGGCAGGCACTGTGGAGCGCCGTCTGGACCGACCGCGTCAGCGATATGCGCGCCACCCTGGCCCGGCTGGGCATCGACGATGCCAGCGACGCGCCACCGCCGCTGCAGCGCCAGCAGGTCGCCTTCTGGCTGGCCCTGGCCGACCGCAGCCGCCTGGGCTGGGCGCGCCTGCAACTGGCGCTGCTGCGCAGCACGCTGGTGGCCGCGACCCTGGTAGCCGCGGCGCCGCTGCTCGGCGTGCTGACCAATCTCACCCCCACCGGACGCAGCGGCGGTGTTGTCGCGCCGCAGGGCGTGCTCGAGTTCACCCGGATGGGCCTGATCGCCGCTGCTGCGGTCGTGGTGCTGGGCACGCTGCTGCCGGCGGTGCGGGCCATCGCACAATGGCAGGCCGCCGATGAAGACCCGTCGGCGCGCTGGCGCCGCCTCAAGCTCTGGCTGGTGCCGCTACTGGCCGTGTCGGCGGTGTTGCTGATCCACCTGGCCGATGCACGCATCGCCGGCAGTGCTTTGGCCTGGCTGACACTGGGGATCGCGGTGCGGCGCTGGTGGGTGCGCGGCGGCTACGCGTTCAAGTTCAACGGCTGGCTGCTGCTGGCGATGTGGCCGTTCCTGAAGCTGATGGGCCTGGCGTTGCTGTTCGGCGAGATCGCCGTGGTCGGCGCCTTGCTGGCCTGGGCGGTGGATGCGATGACCCAGGTCGTGCACCGATGATGCGTCCATGCGCTGGGGGCTGACCTGGCTGGGCCTGGACGGCGACACGCCCATCGACGTGCGTGCGGTCAAACGCGCGTATGCGCAGCGGCTGCGGGTGACCCGGCCGGAGGACGATGCGGCGGCCTTCCAGCAGTTGCACGCGGCCTACCAGGATGCGCTGGCCTGGGTGCAGGCCCAGGACCATGCGCCCGATGCCGGCAGCGTCGGCGGGGGCGATGCCGCGTCCGCCGCGGCGGCGCTG
>DJBL01000117.1:4927-14459 GCA_002435595.1 Stenotrophomonas maltophilia | reverse complement strand
CACCACGGCCGCAGCGGGGACGGCCACCTGCGCCGGGGCAGCGGCCAGGCCACTGCCCTGGGCACTGCTGCCCGCTCCGCTGTTCACTTCGGTGCCGGTGCCCGGATCACGCGGCACCGGCGGCACCGCGGCCGCCGGACGGAACGCCAGCATGCGCAGCACGGCCATTTCAAAGCCGGCCCGCGGGCTGGGCGCCAGGTACAGGTCGCGACGGCCGCTCAGCGCCATCTGGTACCAGAGCTGCACCACTTCCGGGCGCAGGCGCTGGGCGAAGGCGGCGGCGTCGATGCCTTCGCCATCGGCCGCGGCGCCGGGAACCAGTTGCTGCACCTGGATGCGGTGCAGGGCTTCGGCCAGCGCCTCGAGCACGCCACTCCAGTCCGGCGAGAATTCAGCCAGCGCGGCCACCACCTGCAGCAGGCGCACCCCGTCGCCATCGGCCAGGGCCTCCAGCATGGCCGCCACCTGGGTGCGGTCGACCGTGCCCAGCATGGTGCGCACCACGTCTTCACGCAGCGCGCCGCCGGCATAGGCGATGGCCTGGTCGAGCAGCGACAGGCCGTCGCGCAGGCTGCCATCGGCGGCCTTGGCCAGCTGCACGATCGCGGTCGGGTCCGACTCGATCTCTTCAGCGGCCAGGATCCGGGTCATCTGGCCCTGGATCTGGTCCTCGTCCAGCCGCTTCAGGTTGAACTGCAGGCAGCGCGACAGCACCGTCACCGGCAGCTTCTGCGGGTCGGTGGTGGCCAGCAGGAACTTCACGTGTTCCGGCGGCTCTTCCAGCGTCTTCAGCAGCGCGTTGAACGCCGCCTTGGACAGCATGTGCACTTCGTCGATCAGGTAGACCTTGTACTTGCCGCGCGAGGGCATGTACTGGGCGTTCTCGATCACCTCGCGGACATCGTCCACGCCGGTATTGGAGGCGGCGTCGATCTCGAGCAGGTCGATGTAGCGCCCGGCGTCGATGTCCAGGCAGGCCGGGCACTGGCCGCACGGGTCGGCGCTGGTGCCCTGCTCGCAATTCAGCGACTTGGCGAAAATGCGCGCGATGGTGGTCTTGCCCACCCCGCGGGTGCCGGTAAACAGGAACGCATGGTGCACCCGGCCGCTGTCCAGCGCATTGCTGAGCGCACGGACCACGTGTTCCTGGCCCACCAGCTCGGCAAAACGCTTCGGACGCCACTTGCGGGCAAGGACGAGATAGGACATCAGGCCACCGTCTTCATCGGGACGTCCATTGTGCCACGCCTGTCCAGCCCCCCTGCCCTCCGGTTCGTACCGCTTGTGCGATTGGAATTCCCCCGCTAGAATCTGCGCCCCTGCAGCGGGTTATCGCAGCAGGTCCGGAGAGGTGTCCGAGCGGTTGAAGGAGCACGCCTGGAAAGTGTGTAAGCGTCTAAACCGCGCTTCGGGGGTTCGAATCCCCCTCTCTCCGCCACACACATGAAAAGGGCTGCCCATCGGGTGGCCCTTTTTATTTGTGTGCCGGGGAAAGCGGCAGATGAGCAGCCCCGCCGGGGTTGGACGGATCTGCAGGAGTGGATCCGGACAGCCGAAGGCTGGCCCTGCAGCCCACCGCGCGCAAGGGCCGGGGGGAGGACGCACCCGCCCCCCGCTCCCCGCCAAGTTGCGAACTAAGCCACTGATTTAATGCGCTTTCTGGTTCGCATGTAGCCCCATACGTCGTCAATCCGTTGATTGCCGGCCGTTCTGCAGCGCGACCAGCGCGTATGAGTGCCGCTCACGGCAGTCGCAAGAGAGACATCGCGGTGCAGAAGCCATGAATCCGGGTAAGCCAATCGACAAAGTGGAGGTTGGCATTGCCGCCGCCGTTGGCTCTGTCTTCGGAGGCGCTGGTGGACTGGCCGTTGCTGCAGTCGGTTCCGGCACGATTTCGGTAGGGCGTGCGGTTGCAATACAGACTGTGGTCAAGGCGGTGGCGGGCGGTGCCGGCTCCGCCGCAGAGAGCGCAACCAAAGGCCAGCCCATCACGGCGGAGGGCGTCGCTTCATATGCATCCAGATCTCCGACAAGCGCGAGCACCAGCGGGTCAAGACCGCTGTCAGCCTGCACACCGTCCCGGTCCACGCTGACAAGGACCAGGCTTCGAACGCCTGTGCCGCTTTCAGCGCAAAAGAAGTGTCCCCTCAACGCTCACCAGCAAACCACCGAGTCTTGAAACGCGAGGGCATCAGCGTCTGCATTAGCGGGCAGGCGAACGCCCCGCCGTCTCTGGCGGGGCCTGCTTCATCAACATCCATGCGGGGGTTACAACCAGTTCGCAGATGCTCACGACGACAGCTGATTCCATTCGTGCAAAAAATCTTCGAACTCAATATGAATCTCACCGCCGTGATCTAAAACGATGTGGTGCTTGAAAACACCAGGACGGACAATCGTGAACTCATGAAGAAGGATATCCGCATGACCATGCGTCTGGATATCAGGATCGCTGAACATGAAACTGGAGACCCCTCCATAACTCAGCGTCGTCTTCCCTTCAAAACGCTGATCTATAAGGCTCACCTCTATCGAGGTCCTACCGTTGGTGAATAGAGCGCCATAGCTCTTTGACACAACTACGGACAAGACCCTTGCATCATGCAAGGTCTTGTTCCCATGAAGGCAGTAGCTCTCGATGTCTCCGGCAAAATCCCGCAAGGACGGTGGCATTTCATCAGCCACGATCTTTATATATTCAAAGTAGTCCGTGAGGTTCCAAGCGAACCCATCATGGTAGATCTTTTCAAATTTGCTCACATGTCCTCACAACCTGAATAGTCGGGAATGCTATCGCAAACCCTCTTAGGACTGGGCTGGGTCATTTCAATCAGCGGACCGATCAAAGGCCAGCCACGTAGCACTGATTTCATTTTCGAAGATCGCTTCGTAGCCCTGTCAAGATGCCCACTCATCCTGCTCGAACAGTCAGCTGCGACAGATGCACAACGCTCCCCCACGCCGCCAGGCACACTCACAGGGGAGCCCTTGAAGCCGTGCTTATCGATCCATCCCTCCCGCCCGTAAACGCCGACTTCATTACCGCGCCGGTCGTAGACATGGATTTCGAAAGATGCACTGCCTTGATAGTTGAACGCATCCACGCGACCTACAAATCCATCACCAAGATCAACCGGCTTACCCGCCATACCAAGCGGGTCAATCAGGCTTATCGGGTTGCCACCCACGTAGCAAAAGGTGCTCACCCCACCCATCAAACCAATCGGATCACTCTGGGAGTATCTACCAGCCTACAGGGTCGTACTCCCGCTTATAGTCATAGAGCAGGCCGCTGGCAGCCGTGGCCTGCTGCCCTGGGAACCGCAGCGATAGATCAAAGACCGCGCCATCACCATCGGGGTCATTTGCCGGCCCCCGGTTGCCGAATGCCTCGGTCTGGCTGCTCCAATTCCAGATCGCAACATCCCACAGCGGGTCAATCACCACGCGCGGTGTTCCCAGGTGATCAGGCTGGATATAAGCCAGATCCGGAACACCTGCACTCGGCGCGTTCATGACTGCAATCGGGTAGTTATCGAGCCATATCGCCTGCTGCTGGGCCTGCCCGTCGCCGCCATAGTTGCCAATCCATTGCCCGGCTTCGTCATAGAGCGTGATTTGCAATTCACCCGCGACTGGAATGCGCAGGACCCGCTCCCGTCGGTGATTGTAGCCGTAGCTTTCAACCAGCACAGACCTCCTTTTCACGCGGTGCACGCCATTGGCATCGTTGTAGCTGAAAGCCCGGCTGCCAACGCTCGTGGTATTCCCAGCAGCATCGTAGCTGCGCGCCTCTCCATCAACTGACGTCAAGCGATGGCTATTGGCAGGATAGATATAGTCAGCCGTCCCGGTCGAGGTGGTAATCGACGTCCTGTTGCCCGGCATGGCCTGGGGAGGCGCGCATGCTCCGACGCATTCGCCCCGCCCCGGCAGTTGCCCTCCCGGTTCTCCGGCGTCATTGACGCCCTTCCCCCGCCACATGACCTCATGACACTCCTGCGCACGTTCAATCCCACCGATGCCAGCGCTTGCCTGGCCCTGTTCGACAGCAACGTGCCGCGCTACTTCGGCGCCCACGAACGCGCGGACTTTTACCGCTACCTGCTGCACTCCGAGCGTGAGAGCGACTATCTCGTCATCGAGCGCCATGGCCGGGTCGTCGCGTGCGGCGGCCTGATGCGGGTCGACGCGGACACCGCGGCCTTCTGCTGGGGCATGGTCGACAGGACGCTGCACCGCCAGGGCCTGGGCAATGCCCTGGCGCAGGCGCGGGTGGAACGTGCGCACGCGCTTGGGGTGCACCGCCTGACTCTGAGCACCAGCCAGCACACCCGGGATTTCTACGCCGCGCACGGCTTCGGGGTGACCGGGATCGTGCCCGATGGTCACGGCCCCGGCCTGGATGCGGTGCATATGGAACGCTCGATGGCGCTGCGCTGAGCGGCGCGATCGGTATCGCCGTACGGCCACGCATTGCGTGGCCACAGCCAGGTGTCAGCTGCTCGACAGCTTCATCAGCACCAGCCCGCTCACGATCAACACCGCCGCGGCGATGCGCATCGCACTCACCTGCTCGCCCAGGAACGTGATGCCGATGACGAACGCGCCCACCGCGCCGATACCGGTCCAGATCGTGTACGCGGTGCCCAGCGGCAGGGTGCGCATGGCCAGCGACAACAGCCAGAAACTGGCGATCATGGTGACCAGGGTGATGAGGGTGGGGGTGAGCTTGCTGAAGCCGTCGGACTGCTTCATCGCGAACGCCCAGACGATTTCCAGGACGCCGGCTGCCAACAGATAGATCCAGGCCATGTGGCCCTCCTTTGATAGGGGCCAGGCCGTCCTGGTCAGTGTGTCCCGCTGCGGGGGAGGTCGTTCCTCCTGGGGCGGATTCTAGCAACGCCACGCGAAGGCCGGCACCCGCCTGGCCGCCACGTTCGCCGGGGTTCAGCCCCCGGCTACGGGCGATTCAGCCACGCGGCGCACGGCAGGCGTGGCATCCTGCCCCGCCCTGGCACAGGAACGCCCTGCATGACGCTGGATTCGACGCTCGCCCCTTGGCTGGAACAGGCGCTGCAGGGGCCATTGCCCGAAGCGGTGGTGGGCCTGGCCTTCAACCTCAGCGAAGGCGCGGCCGGCGACGATGCCGGCTTCTGCATCGAACTGGTCGGTACCGACCGTTTCGATGCGGGCGACAGCGACTGGCCCTGCGATGAAATCTGGGCGCCGCCGCAACGCGAGATCGAGCTGCCGTATGCAGTGACCGGCCAACGCTGGGAAGCGTGTCTGGTGGCGGTGCGCGGACAGTTGCTGCAGGCCCTGGCCACGCCCCGCTTCGGCCCGCGCCTGACCGCGCAGGTGGACGGCATCGGCCTGGGCTTTGTCGATGGCGACCTCCAGCTGCTCTGGCAGCGTGCCCGCTGAGGCGCACGCCGCTGGCACTGGATACGGCGCATGCGCTAGAATGCGCGACTGCACTGCGGGGCTGTCCCTGCACTGCACCTCCGGCACCCGATGATTTCGATCACCCGGTGCCAGGAACGTCTCTATGGTGGCCCCGTCGGCCCCTCGCGACGCTAGGTCGAAAATCCCGCCAGGGCCGGAAGGCAGCAACGGTATCGATCGACGCGGGCGCCGAGGTCAGCCGGCGGGGCCGCCACCTTTTTGGGCCCCCGCCATCGCGCGCGTACCGCCGACCGTTGCTCGGCTGCCCTCAACGCTCCCCGGATATCGACGTCAGCCGACCCACGGTCGGCTCTACGCCGCGGGCGTGCCCTGGTGGAACAGCACTCGCCATGCCGCGTCGTGCAGCCGCCACAGCGAACTGCGCAGCACCGCGCGCTGGCGCACCCCGTCAACCACATACCAGCTGCGATAGCGCACCTGGGCCACGGTCGGGGCCAGCAGACAAACGCGGTAGTCGTCCGAGACGATCTCCACCCCGGCGCGCTCGGCCGGGATCTCGACCAGCGCAGCGGCACGCCCGTAGCAGCTGCCCGAGCTGCCGATTTCGCTGAAGTCCGGATCGAGCAGCGCCGCCAGGCGCGCGGCATCGGCACGCACTACCGGGTCATGCAGTGCGCGCTCGAGCGCTTCCAGGTGGACGGCCAGCGCAGTCAGGTCCGCTGCCTGCGCCATGTTCAGGGCGGATCCTGCGCCAGCACGTGCAGGGCGGTCGGCGCGGCCAGCGCCACGCATTCGCCGGGCAGCGCCACGCGATGCCCGCGCTGGCGCAGCGCGGCGCCATCGGCCTCGCTGGCGTAGTGGTACAGCATCATCCGTGCCTGCAGCTCACCGCTGTACTCACGCTCCAGGTCGTCCACGCCGGTATGCGACGGGTTGCCGTGCAGGCCGCAGTCGTGGGCGATCAGTTCGTTGTCGTCGGCGTAGCGGGCCAGCATTTCCGGGATCGGGCGGGTATCGCCGCTCCAGGTCACCGCGCCCTTGAGGCGCAGGCCATAGGCGGTTTCCGGCCAGTGGTGGCGCACCGGGAACACTTCCAGGCGCACCCCGTCGTGCCAGAACGCATCGCCGACCACGATCAGCTGGAAGGCATCCCAGAAGTTGGCACCGCCCTCGGCCAGCACGTTGGGGTAGTCGGCCACGCGCTTGTGCAGCAGCGGCACCACCGTGGCCGGCACATACACGCGGATGCGCCCGCGCCGGTGCGGCGAAAAGTAGGCATCCACGAACAAGCGCTCGAAACCGGCCACGTGGTCCAGGTGCACATGGGTGACGAACAGCGCCTGCGGCAGGTGGCCGTAGTGCGCCTGGAAGGCGGTCAGGCCTTCGCCACCGCAGTCGATGGTCAGCCATGGCCGGCCGTCACGCTCGATCACCGCCATCGGCGAGCCCAGCTGCACGGCCGACGCATTGCCGACCCCCATGAAGCGCAGCGCCCAGTCCATCAATAACCCCGGTTCCAGGCCAGGTCGTAGGCGCGGCGCAGCCGCGCGTAATCCTTTTCCACGTCTTCGTGGCTGCGCTCGCCACGCAGCTTGATCAGTGAACGCTGCAGGCGCTTGAGGTTCTTTTCGCGCCAGCGGGTGGCCGGGATGCGCTGCACGCAGCGGTCGAAATCGATCAGCCAGCCGTGGCCATTGGCATCGAACAGGATGTTGTGGGCGTTGAGGTCGGCGTGGTCCAGGCCGGCGCGATGGAAGCGCGCGATCAGCCGCCCGGTTTCTTCCCAGGGGGCGCCCCGCCCGGCAACCAGCGCGCGGTCGGCCAGCGACCGGACCCCTTCCAGGCGCTCCATCAGGATCGCGGCGCGGTAGCGCATGCCATCGCGCATGTAGAACGCGGCGATCGGCTGCGGCACCGGCAGCTTGAGCGCACGCAGGGCGCGCATCAGGCGGAATTCGGCGAAACTGCGGGTGCGGTTGGCGCCGCGCCACAGGTACTGGTCGCGGCTGAGCTTGGCCGCCATGCCACCGCGCAGGTACTGGCGCAGCACGCACTGGCCGAACGGCGCATCCACGAACCAGGCCCCACCACGGCCGCCATCGCCCACCGGTCGCGCCCGCTCGGCCCAGTGCGCGGGCGAGAACAGGCCGATCTCGGCTTGCCGCAGCCGTTCGCGGTCGAACAGAATGGCACCCATGCCGCGTCCATCGCGGCAGGGCGTCAGCGCTTCAGTGGCGTCGAATGCGACCATTCCTTCGAGTCTAACAACACCATGGCATCAGCGTCCTCTTCCTTGTGTCTTTTGCGTTTGTCCGCACTGGGCGATGTCACCCACGTGGTGCCGCTGGTGAGGACCCTGCAGCAGGCCAGGCCGGGCACGCCGCTGCATTGGATCATCGACAAGGCCGGGCACAAGCTGCTCGATGGGCTGCCCGGGGTGGTGTTCCATCCCTACGACAAGACGACCGGGCTGGCCGGGATGCGCGCGCTCAAGGCCACCTTCCCGCCCGGCCGTTTCGAGGCGCTGCTGCAGATGCAGGTGGCCTTCCGCGCCAACGTGCTGTCTGCGTTCGTGCCGGCCCGGCGCCGGATCGGCTATGACAAGGCCCGTTCCAAGGATCTTCACGGTCTTTTCATCAACGAGCGCATCCCCGACCGTCCGGGCATCCACGTGCTGGATGCGATCGGCAGCTTTGGTGAACCGCTGGGCATCCCCCAGACCGAGGTCAGCTGGGACCTGGCCGTGCCCGCTGCGGCGGTGGACTGGGCGCAGGCCCAGTGGCAGGACGATGGCCGCCCGGTGCTGATGATCTCGCCCTGCTCCAGCCATGTGCGGCGCAACTGGTATGCCGACCGCTACGCCGCGGTGGCCAACCACGCCAGCACCCGCGGTTGGCGGGTGGTGTTGTGCGGCGGGCGCAGCGCGCTGGAGCGCGACATGGCCGATGCCATCCTGGCCCAGCTGCAGGTGCCGGCGCTGGACCTGGTCGGCAAGGACACGCTCAAGCAGTTGCCGGCCCTGCTGGCCCGTGCCGCCCTGGTGATGACCCCCGACTCGGGCCCGATGCATATCGCCAATGCCATGGGCACCAAGGTGCTGGGCCTGCATGCGGCCAGCAATCCCCACCGCAGCGGCCCTTATTCCGACCGCCGCTACTGCGTGGACCGCTACGACGATGCCGCGCGCAAGTTCCTCGGCAAGCCCGCCAGCGAACTGAAATGGGGCGCCAAGGTCGAGTTCGACGACGTGATGCAGCTGATCACGGTGGACGACGGGATCGCCGCCTTCGAACGCTACGTCGCCGATCACCGCCCCGGGTAACCCCCCATGCCGACCGCGGGCCGGCAGCAGGGGAATTACGCGCCCTTGGGCGCGTAATCCTTGTACGACTTCTCTTCCACGTAACCCGAGCCCAGCGCCAGGTTGATGGCCTTCTTGATGCGGGCGCGCTCGTCGTTCTGCAGGTACACGCTGCGGGCCAGCGCGACGAAGTCCTCGTTGAAGGCCTGCGCCTTGTCCTGCAGGCGGATGTTGTCCTCGATATCCCACAGGCGTTCGTTGACCGCCTTCAGGTCGGCACGCAGGCGCGCGATGTCCTTGACCGCGGCCGGGTGCGCCATCCAGGTCTTGTCCAGCGCGCTCAGCTCGGCGTGGATGTTGGCCAGCTTGGCGGCATCGTCGATGCGCTCGGATTTGATCTGCAGGATCGAGATCTTGTCCAGCAGCTCGCCAAAGGACACGGGGACAAGGATTTCAGCGGTCATGGGGGCCATCCGTTACAGGTGGCAGCCAGTTTAACGGAGGTGGCGTGGAAGGCAGGTGGGCGGTTGTTCCTGCCTGCTGCTTCAACAGGTGGCATCGTTCGCAAACGCCAACTGAAACGCTCGCCATCGGGTGGCGTCGCCCGGCCGAGGAGGGCGGCCCCGCATTGCCTCACCTGCGGGCGGGTCGAACCCGGAACGAGGGTGGCCGCGTCATTGCCGGGATTGCTGGGCCCATCCATGGGCCCAGCCCTTCCGCGCTGCGCGCTCCAGGGCCAGCCGTTCGGCTGTCCGGATTCGTTCCAGACGAATCCGTCGAACCCCGGCGTGTCTTCGCTTCCCCCCCCTCTCCGCCAGACAC
>DJBL01000117.1:0-4727 GCA_002435595.1 Stenotrophomonas maltophilia | reverse complement strand
GTGTCTGGCGGAGAGGGGGGGATTCGAACCCCCGAGGCGCTATAAACGCCTGCCTGATTTCGAGTCAGGTACATTCAACCGCTCTGCCACCTCTCCAGATGGTCCCGGCGAACCGGGAGGCGAATGATACGGGCAGGATGCGCCGACGACAAGTCTCTGGATCACCGCAGAAGTGAATTTCTTCTGCATGCACGCCTTGCCGGATGTCCGGCGGGCCGCGATCATGCCGTTATTCCCCGCAACGTCCCCTTGGCTGCCCCCCGCTCATGATCGAATTTGGACACCTGACCCACCCCGGCCTGCGCCGTGACCTCAACGAGGACACCTACTACGGCGATGGCGAACTGGCGTTGTGGCTGGTGGCCGACGGCATGGGCGGGCATGCCTGTGGCGAGGTCGCCAGCGCGCTGGCGCGCGAGACGATCGTGCGCGAGATCCGCCAGGGCGCCACGCTGGCGCACGCGATCCGGGTGGCCGACGAGGAAATCATCCGCACGTCGCGGCGCCGCAACGACAGCCTGCCGATGGGCACCACCGTGGTGGCCGCCCGCGTCCAGGGCAACCGCTATGAAGTGGCCTGGGTCGGCGACAGCCGTGCCTACCTGTGGCGCGACGGCGCCCTGGCCCAGCTCAGCCAGGACCACAGCGTGGTCCAGGAAATGGTGGCCCAGGGCAACCTGACCGCCGAGCAAGCCCGCGCGCACCCGCACCGCAACGTGGTCACCCAGGCACTGGGCGTTACCGACCCGGCGCATCTGAACGTGGCCACCACCACCGGCGAGTTGCGCCCGGGCATGCAGCTGCTGCTGTGCAGCGACGGCCTGACCGAGGAAGTGGAAGACACCGGCATCGCCCGTACCCTGGCCTTTGATGACGCCAGTGCACAGGAATGCGTGGACACCCTGGTGGCGGCCGCACTGGATGGCGGCGGGTCGGACAACATTACCGTGATACTGGTGCGGTGCCATTGATTGCCCGCGGTCACGACCCAGGGTCGTGACCGGCCGGTTCATTGCGTGGGTGGAACACCACCGTTGCGCGGATCACCCAAGCTGCGCGGACCACGACCGTTGGTCGTGATGCCCTACGCCACCGCCTCTTCGACCTTCGGGCCATCCCAGATGGCATGGCCGGCCTTCTTGCGCAGCTTGGCCAGCCGCGCCTCGTGCGCCTCCCGCTCCGAGGCGGTGGCCACCACCCGCGGGCGCGGCAACAGCCGCGAGGTATCGAAGGCCTGCGCATGGGCGGTACCGCCCTTGGCTTCGTCAGCCGATCCGAAGCCGATTTCTTCCTGGCCCGAGGTCAGGGCGATATACACATCGCCCAGGATCTGCGCATCGAGCAGGCCGCCATGCAACTGGCGATGGGCGTTGTCCACGCCCAGCCGCTTGCACAGCGCATCCAGCGAGTTGCGCTGGCCGGGGAAACGCTCGCGTGCCATCTTCAGCGTATCCACGACCGTGCAGCGGTCGGTGATCCGGCCGTAGTGGTCGCCCAGCAGCGACAGCTCGTTGTCCAGGAAGCCGATATCGAAGGCGGCGTTGTGGATGATCAGTTCGGCGCCGTCGATGAAGGCCAGGAACTCATCGGCGATCTGCGCAAAGTCCGGCTTGTCGGCCAGGAACTCCAGCGTCAGCCCGGTGACTTCCTGCGCGCCCTGTTCGAACTCGCAGTCCGGCTTGATGTACTGGTGGTAGTTGTTGCCGCTGGGCCGGCGCTCAAGCAGTTCCACACAGCCGATTTCGACGATGCGGTTGCCCTTTCGCCACTCCAGGCCGGTGGTTTCGGTATCAAGGATGATCTGACGCATGGGGTCAGTGTACCGGGCCGGTGGCGCGGATCCGGACCGCCGCATCGCGCGCCAGCTGGTCCACGCGTTCGTTGTCCGGGTCGCCGGAGTGGCCCTTCACCCAGCGCCAGTCGATCTGGTGGCGCAGGGTGGCCGCATGCAGGCGCTCCCACAGGTCGCGGTTCTTGACCGGATCGCCGCCAGCGGTTTTCCAGTTCTTGCGGATCCAGCCCGGCATCCATTGGGTCAGCCCCTGGCGCACGTACTGGGAATCGGTGAACAACACGATGTTGCACGGCTCGGTCAGCGCCTCCAACCCGGAGATGGCGGCCATCAGCTCCATCCGGTTGTTGGTGGTGTGGGCTTCACCGCCGCTCAGTTCGCGCTCGTGCGCGTTGTAGCGCATCAGGGCAGCCCAGCCGCCCGGGCCGGGATTGCCCAGGCAGGAACCGTCGGTGTGTATCTCAATTGTCTTCATTACAGTCCAGATCAGGTCGCCACGGTGCCGTGCCATTGGCGGACCGGCAGTGGCGTAGGTCCTGGCAGGGCCAGGATGCGTTTCTCGGCGGTGAACAGGCAGGCCGCGCGGAGCAGCGCCAGGCTGCGCCGGCCCGGCGCGTGGTTGTGCCACATCGGCCCCAGGTAATCCATCTGCTCGCAGGCCAGGCCCGCCCCCTCCAGCGTATGCCGCAGGCGCTGGGGCGTGCGCACCACCAGCCCGTGCTGACGCCACTGGCTGCGATACGGACTGAAGGGGTTGAGCGTGGACAGCCACAGCCGGCCACCCGGCATCAGCACGCGCTCGCACTCGGCGATGAGCTGTTCGGCATCGCGGGCGGTCACGTGCTGGAGCACGATCGCATTGACGCTCTCGTTGGGCAGCGGCAATGGCAGCGCGCAGCGGGTGTCGCCGGCATAGCCGGCGCCGTCGCGGTGCAGGCGCAGTCCACGCCCTGGCAGATCGGCCAGCGCCGTCCAGGCCGCCGTTGGCGCCAGCCACAGCCACGGCGTGATCGGGCGCTCGTTCAGCAAGGGCGTCAGCCGCTGCAACTCCAACTGGCACAGCACTTGTGCCGGTTCAGTATCAAACCAGGATGCGACTGACGCTTGACGGGGGCTCGACGCGGCGGGCATGGTCCAATTCTATGCGACTCACTGCCCTACCCGCATTTGCGGACAACTACATCTGGGCGCTGGTCGCCGATGACGGCCAGGCCGTCGTGGTCGACCCCGGCCAAGCCGCCCCCGTCCTGGCTGCCGCAGCGCAGCAGGGATGGGTTCCCCGGGCCGTCCTGCTCACCCACCACCACGATGACCATATCGGCGGCGTGACCGAGCTGCAGGCCCGGTTTCCGGGGCTGGAGGTACATGCACCGGCCGATCCGCGCATCCCCATGGCGACCCACCGGGTGACAGAAAATGAACCCGTTCAGGCACTGGGCCAAAGGTTCCACGTAGTATCCGTGCCCGGTCACACCCGCTCGCATGTCGCGTTTCACACCGCTGAACATCTTTTCAGTGGCGACGCACTGTTCAGCCTGGGCTGTGGCCGCATGTTCGAAGGTACGCCGTCCCAGCTTCTGGCATCCCTGCACAAGCTGGCGTCCCTGCCGCCGCACCTGCTGTTGTGTTGCGGGCACGAATACACCGTGTCAAATGCCGTCTTCGCGCGGCATGTCGACCCCACCAACGCTGCGTTGCTGCAGCGCCATGAGGAGGCCCTGGCCATGCGCCGCGATGAACGCCCCACGCTGCCGGTATCACTGGCCAGCGAGCTCCAGTGCAATCCGTTCCTGCGTACCGGAACGCCCTCGATCCAGCAGGCCGTCAGTGCCCACCTGGGTCGCCCCGTCACCGATGAAGTCGATGTCGTCGCAGGTCTGCGCGGCTGGAAAGACGGATTCCGTACATGAGCCGGCGATTGTTGCCGCTCGCGCTCGGCCTGGGGCTCTCCCTCGCCGGCGGCGCGAGCGCCCAGTCGTTGAGCGCCGGGATGTCCCAGAACGTCGCCGGCCTGTCGCAACTGCCATTGGAGGCCAGCGCCCTGCCGCCGGTCTCGGTGCGCAACGGGCAGGAGATCTTCGCCAGCTTCCGCGAGGGCCTGGCCGAACCCACCTGCAACGCCGAGGCCACCAGCCCGCGCTGGCAGAAGCAGTTCGCCCACGCCCCCTCGCGCCTGGCCAACCAGGATGACGATGCGCTGGTGCTGTTTGGCTACGTGGTCGAAGAGCTGCGCAAGTCGGACCTGCCGACCGAATTCGCCCTGATCCCGTTCGTGGAAAGCGGCTACCGTCCCAACGCCCGCAACGGCAGCGGCCCGGCCGGCCTGTGGCAGTTCATCGCCACCACCGCCAGGAACCACCGCGTGCAGATGACCGCCGGCTATGACGGGCGCCTGTCCGCGGTCGATTCCACCCAGGCCGCGGTGCGCTACCTCAAGACCCTGCATGGCATGTTCGGCGGCGACTGGCGCCTGGCCACCATGGCCTACAACGCCGGCGAGTACCGGGTGCTGCAGTCGCTGCGCAAGGCCGGGATGAATGCGCAGAACGCGCGCCCGGCCGAACTGCCGGGCCTGTCGCCGATCACCTATGCCTACGTCGAGAAGCTGCATGCGCTGGCCTGCGTGCTGGAAAACGCCGAGACCAAGCCGGGCGTGATGGCCTCGCTGGACCGCACCGTGCCGGTGCTCAAGGGCCACACCCTGCCGGCCGGCACCAGCGTCCAGCAGTGGGCCGCACAGCGCGCACTGGACCCGGCCCGGATCGCCCGGCTCAACCCCGCCCTGGCCAGCGGCAAGGGCCGCCCGAGCGGCCAGGTCACCGTGCTGGCGCCGGCGTCGCATGCGCCGGTGGATGCCAGCGCCGCGGTGATGGCCACCGTCGCCGCCGTGGACGCCCCGGAGCAGACCGGGACCGCGCCGGCTGCCAAGGCCAGC
>DJBL01000118.1:891-13173 GCA_002435595.1 Stenotrophomonas maltophilia | reverse complement strand
TGGCCACCGCCGCCGCGCCGGCCACCACCGGTACGCGCCGCAACGGTGCGGCCCCGGCGCTCGGCGTGCGCAGCGCGCGGTTCACGGTGATCTCGGTTTCGCGGTAGATCTCGGCTACCTCTTCCGGCGCGCCGTAGCTGCCGGCCACGTCGGCGATCACCTCGGCCTCGCTGCGCCCGGGCTGGGCCGCCAGTTCCGAGCGCAGGTACTCCTCGGCGTCATACAGGGCATCCTGGACCATCGCCGGATCGGCGTCGTGCAGGGCCGCGCGCAACTGCGCCAGGTACTGCGGAATGGTGGTGGGCAGGCCGCTGCCCGTCATGGTCTGGTCGTTCATTGCAGTACCCCCTCCAACACGGAATCGACGGAATCTCGGGTGGCGCGCCAGGCCTGGGTCCACTGCTCCAGCACCTGGCGGCCGCGTTCGTTGATGCGGTAGTAGCGTCGCGGCGGTCCGGCCATCGACGGTTCGACATGGCTCTCCAGCAACCCGGCCCCTTCCAGGTTGCGCAGCACCGGATAGAGCGCGCTCTGCTTGCCGCTGAGCACGCCCTCGCCGACCCGCTCCAGCTCCTTGGCGATCAGATAGCCGTACAGCGGCTCGCCGGCCTTGGCCAGCACGGCCAGCATCGCCAGCGACACGGTGCCTGCGCTCAGCTCTTTCTGGAACTTCTTCAGGTAGACCTCGTCATCGGTCATGGCTGGTCCTCCACTACGTTGAAGTCAACACTAGTGTGAAGTCCGGTATAGCGAATGTGCCCTTAGTCACGCTGCCGATGGACATGGGTGGCGGGCGGGCGCCGGCATCGCGCAGAATCGGGTGACATTCCTGATCGGGTCCGCCATGTCGCCACGTCGTCCTGCCCTGCTCGCCCTCGCCCTGGCCTGTGCCCTGCTGCCCCTGGCGGCGAGCGCGGCCACGCCCTACCGCAGCCCGCAGCAGATCCTGGACGCCTCGCCGGCCAGCGACTGGCGCACGCCCGACCCGGCCAACCTGCTGTACATGAACCTGGACAAGGGCCAGGTCATCATCGAGCTGGCCCCGGCATTCGCGCCGCAGCACGTGGCCAACATCCAGACCCTGGCGCACGAGCACTTCTGGGATGGCCAGAGCATCTACCGGGCGCAGGACAACTTCGTGGTGCAGTTCGGCGACGCCGATGCCGACGACGCGGCCAAGGCCAAGCCGCTCGGCAGCGCCAGGCGCACGCTCCCGGCCGAGTTCCAGCGCGACAGCAAGGGGCTGAAGGTAAGCGTGCTGCCCGACCGTGACGGCTGGGCCGACCAGACCGGCTTCGTCGAGGGTTTCGCGGTGGGCCAGGACCGGCAGGACGGAAAGACCTGGCTGGCGCACTGCTACGGCACGCTGGGTGCGGGCCGCAGCAACGAGGAAGACAGCAGCATCGGCGCCGAGTTGTACGTGGTGACGGGGCAGTCACCGCGCCAGCTGGACCGCAACATCACGGTGGTGGGGCGGGTGCTGCAGGGCATGGAGCTGCTGAGCGCGCTGCCGCGTGGGCCGGCCCCGATGGGCTTCTATGCCGACGCGGCGCAGCGCACGGCGATCCAGTCGATCCAGCGCGCCAGCGATGTGCCGGCGGCGCAGCGGCCGAAGCTCGAAGTGCTGCGTACTGAATCGAAGACGTTCGCCGATGTGGTGGAGGCGCGCCGCAACCGGGTGGATGACTTCTACAAGCGCCCGGCCGGGCATATCGACCTGTGCAACATCCCGGTGCCGGTGAGGTAACGGCACACGCACGGCCTACCGCTTCTGCGACGCGGCCACGCTGCCAAGGATCAACGCACCGGCCACCACCATCGCCCAGGTCACCGCTTCGCCCAGGAACAGCCAGGCAAACAGCGCACCGAACATCGGCACCAGGTAGGTGACGGTGGAGGCCCGGGCCGGTCCGATGCGGGCGATGAGGCGGTAGAACATCAGGAAGGCCAGGCCCGTGCAGACCACGCCCAGGGCGATGGCGCAGGCCCAGGATACGGTGGGGATCGGCGTGGTCGGCCAGTGGGTGAGCGCCATCGGCAGCAGCGCGATGGCCGCGCACCCGAGCGTGGCGCCGGCCGAGGCAGCGGGCGGAAGGCCGGTCATGTGGCGCTTGACCAGGTTGACGCCCAGGCCGTACAGCAGCGCCGCCAACGCGCCGGCGATGACCGCCGCACCGATGCTCAGCCCGGACACCTTCGCGGTGGCCAGCACCACCACGCCAGCGAAGCCGACCAGCAGGGCGATGGCGCGGCGCATGCCGATCTTCTCGCCGAAGAACAGGAAGGCGATCAGCGCGGCGAACAGCACGGTCATGGCATTGCAGATCGCGCCGATCGCGGCCGGGGCACGTTGCGCGGCCCAGGCAAACAACACGAACGGGATCGCGGAGTTGATGACGCCGATGGGCGCCAACCACAGCCAGCGCCGCGCCGGGAACTGCGCGCGGGCTTGCCACAGGAAGGGCAGCAGCACCAACGCGCCCAGCAGCAGCCGCACTTCCACCAGTGCGTATGGGCCGAAGCTGGGCACCGCCACGCGCATGAACAGGAACGAGCCGCCCCAGATCGCGCCCAGCACGGTGAGTTCAAGCGGGGTACGCCAGTCGCGTTCGACCACCGCACTGGCCAGCGGCGCGCCGCTCATGGCCGCGCCCCGGGCAACCGGCAGATGCGTGGCTGAATAGCGATCGTGGGCAGCAACATGAGGGCACTTCCGGGGGGCAGGGACACAGGATCCGCCTACCGGTACAGACCGACAAGCGCGTAGTATCCGGGCAAGCCACAAATCTCATTTGGGTCTCGACCATGATCCTGCGCCCCGCCCTGCTGCCCGCGCTGGGGGTGTTCGCCGTCGCCGCGCGGCACCAGAACTTCGCCCATGCCGCCGAGGAACTGCACCTCACCGCCAGTGCGGTCAGCCACCATGTGCGCAGGCTGGAAGACCTGCTTGGCGCGCAGCTGTTCCAGCGCCACGCGCGCGGGGTGCGGCTGACCGCCGAAGGCCGCCAGCTCGCCGACGCGGCGGCCGCCGCGCTGGGCGATCTCAACGCGGTGGCCGGCAACCTGCATCCGCAGGCGGACATCGTGCCGCTGCGCATCACCACCATCCGCTCGCTGTCCTATTGCTGGCTGGTGCCGCGGCTGGCCCGGTTCACCGCCCGGCACCCGCAGGTACGCATCGAGCTGCAGACCAGCACCGAGCTGGTCCGTTTCGACGACAACGGGCCGGAGCTGGGGATCCGCTACGGGCTGGGGCAATGGCCGGGCCTGCGCGCGCACCACCTGATGGACGACGAACTGTGCCCGGTCGCCTCGCCGGCGCTGGCCGGCGTATCGGCCCTGCGCGAGCCGGCGCAGATCGCCGCGCTGCCGCTGATCAGCGACATGTCCCCGCAGGGCTGGCGCGACTGGTTCCGCGCTGCCGGCGTGCGCGGCATGGAGCTGCCGTCGCTGCATACCTTCAGCGACAGCACCGATGCGATGCGCGCAGCGGTGTACGGGATCGGGGCGGTGCTGGCACGCAAGCACATCGCCCAACCCTACCTGCAGCGCTACGAACTGGTGCGGTTGCCCGGCCCGGCGCTGAAGGCGCGCTACGCCTACTACGTGGTGCACGCCGAGCACCGCCCGCTCAGCCCGACGGCGCTGGCATTCATGGACTGGCTCAAGCGCGAGGCGCTGGACGAGCGCACGCCGATCCCGGCATTGCCGGACGAACTGCTGGGCCGCCCCGCTCCTTCGCCGTCGCGCTAGCGCCCATCCTCACCCGCCCTTGTCCATGCGCTGGCTAGGCTGGAGTTCCTTTCCCCCAAGGCGCATTCCATGGCCCTGTTGCGACTCCGAATCACCGGCAGCGAAGACGACGCGCGTGCCATCAGCGACCTGTTGCAGAGCATCGACGGCATCGAGCACGTCGAGGAAACCGACGACCTGATGCCGCACATGGACGACGATGACTCCAGCTCGGCCGGGCTCTCCGACGACATCGGCCCGGGCATCCACGAACTGGAGGTGGAGGTGGGCAACGCCTACACCGCCCAGCGCGTGCGCGATGCCGTGCAGGAGCTGGCACTGGAGCTGGATGTGTTCGTCGAATACGAACACGACGAAGGCTGATCCGCGCGCGGTGCCGGCCTTGACCGGCACCGCACCGCACCGTGCCGGGTCAGCCCGCCCGCGCGGCCAGGCGGCGCTTGCGACGGCGCCACAGCAGGCTGCCGATCCAGGCAAACAGCCAGGCCACCACGGCCCACGGCAGCAACGCCGACACGGCGCGGATCAGGAAGGCCACGCTGGTGGTCAGCACGGCGCCGGACTCGCCCAGCGCTTCGCCGATCTGGCTGCGGCTGCGCTGCCCGGACGGGGTATGGAACTGCATCGTCACCAACTGCGTGTCGATACGGCGGTGCTGCTGGGCCGCTTCCTTGTTGGCCTGCTCCACCCCGGCCTCGATTTCCGACAGGCGCTGGGTGATGGTGAGCAGGTCGGCCAGCTTGATGTCCTTGCTGTCCTGGTAGGCCAGCAGACGCTCGTGTTCCTTCTGCAGGCGTGCCTTGGTCAGCGCGGTATCGGCCACCTGCTGGGCCAGGTCCTCGGCGTGGGTGTTGCGCGAGGCAATCTCACCGCCCTGCCCGGCCAGGCCGATCAGCGGCTCAACCCCCTTGGGCGCGATCCGTACCTTTACCGACCCGCTGGGGTATTCGCCCCCCTGCTGGCCCACCTGCAGGACCGCGCAGTCACCGAAGCGCGCGGACTGGCACGCCTCGGCGATCTGCTTCACGCGCGGCGCGATGCCGGCGGCGTCCAGGGTGATGTCCAGATCATGCTCGTAGGCCAGCATCGCCCCTTCCGGCGAGGCCAGGGCACCGGCGCTGCCCGCAGCGGCCGCCGCTTCGCCGTGATTCTGGGCCGCGCACCCGGCCAGCCCAAGCACCAGCATCCCTGCCCACGCACCCTTGGGGTGCCACATCGTCCCTTTCATTATCTGCTTGCTCCGTCGTAGCGATTGATCGTGAGCCCGTCCAGGTCCACCCCGGGCAGGCACCGTACGTTGACCGCCACCATCCTGCTTCCACTGCGCGGGTCCACGCCTTCGCTGAACGGGGCAATCCCGCAGGTGCGGCAGTAGTGGTGCTGCAGATGGTGCTGGTGGAACTGGTAGGTGGCCACGTCGGCCGGATCGGTCGTCAGCCGCAGCGCCTCGCGCGGCCCGAACCAGAGCAGGCCGCCGCGCCGACGGCACAGCGAACAGTTGCAGTCCAGCGCCTCGGCGATCGGCTCGGCGGCCTCGACCACGAATGCGATCTGTCCGCAATGACAGCTCCCTTCGTACTGCATGGCGCACCCTCCCGGGGAAAGGGCCATGGTAATCCAATGGCACGGGCAGGATCGGGCCGGGCCGCCTATGCTCGGGGATTGACCACAGCACAGGATCGCCGATGCGCCAGCATCTCCTCGCCCTCGCCCTGATCGCCGCCCTTGGCGGTTGCCAGCAGGCCGATGCCCCGACCGCCCCGACCGGTACCACCGCGCCCGCCAGCGCTGGCGACGCGGCCGTGGACACCGCTTTCGCCGATCTCTCCAAGCGCGCCCTGGACACCTGGATGCAGCTGTCGCCGATCAGCGCCACCCAGATCGGCGACCACCGCTACGATGCCGAAATCGACGACCTCAGCGCCGCCGGCCAGCAGAAGATGCTGACGGCCTACAAGGGCCTTGTCGCCGACCTGGACCGCATCGACATCAGCAAGCTCTCGCGCGAGAACCAGGTGGACGCGGCGATCCTGCGCAACCAGCTGCAGTCCGAGATCTGGAGCGCCGAGGTGCTGCAGTCCTCCAGGTGGGACCCGCAGATCTACAACGGCGTCGCCGGCAGCGCGATCTACGGCCTGATGGCACGCGAGTTCGCACCGCTGCCCGAGCGCCTGAAGTCGGCCACCGCACGCATGGAGAAGCTGCCGCAGATCTTCGCCCAGGCCCGCGAGAACCTGGACCCGGCCCGCGTGCCGAAGATCCATGCCGAGACGGTGGCCAAGCAGAACCGCGGCATCCTGAGCATCGTTGATACCTTCATCACCCCGCACATCGGCGAACTGCCGGCCGAAGACGGCAAGCGCCTGCAGGCAGCCATCGATGGCCTGAAGAAGGCCGTCGACGAACAGCAGACCTGGCTGGACAAGACCCTGGTGCCCAACGCCAAGGGCGACTTCCGCATCGGTGCGGAGCTGTACGACCAGAAGCTGAAGTTCGCGCTGAACTCCTCGCTGTCGCGCGCCGAGATCGGCGAGCGTGCACGCGCCGAACTCAAGCGCGTGCGCCAGGACATGTACGGCATCGCGCAGACCGTGCTCAAGGACAAGCCCGGTGCCCCGGCACTGCCGGCCAACCCGAGCGACGAACAGCAGCAGGCGGCGATTGAAGCGGCGCTGGAACTGGCCTACGCCGACAAGCCGGCGCGCGACAAGGTGGTCGACGATGCCAAGGCGGCGCTGGCCCAGTCCACCGAGTTCGTGCGCAAGCATGACCTGATGACCCTGCCCGATTCGCCGGTGGACATCATCCTGATGCCCGAATTCCAGCGCGGCGTGGCCGTGGCCTACTGCGATTCGCCGGGCCCGCTGGACAAGAACCTGAAGACGTTCTACGCGGTCTCGCCGATTCCCGACGACTGGAACGACAAGCAGGTCGACTCGTTCCTGCGCGAATACAACAGCCGCATGATCCACCTGCTGAGCATCCATGAAGGCACCCCGGGCCATTACCTGGAAGGCTGGCATTCGGGCAAGTTCCCCTCCACGCTGCGTGCGGTGCTGCGTTCGGGCCTGTTTGCCGAAGGCTGGGCGGTGTACACCGAGCGGATGATGCAGGAGCAGGGCTACCTGGACAACGACCCGCTGTTCCACCTGGTGCAGCTGAAGTTCTACCTGCGCACCATTTCCAACGCGATCCTCGACCAGGGCGTGCACGTGGACAACTGGAGCCGCGAGCAGGCGATGCACCTGATGACCCACGACGCCTTCCAGCAGGAGAGCGAAGCCTCGGGCAAGTGGGTGCGCGCGCAGCTGACCTCGGCGCAGCTGCCGACCTACTTCGTCGGTGCGCAGGAACACTTCGACACCCGCAAGGCCGTGCAGGACAAGCAGGGCGCGAAGTTCAACCTGAAGGCCTACCACGACCAGATGCTGTCCTACGGCGCCCCGCCGGTGCGCTTCGCGCGCCAGCTGATGCTGGACCAGCCGATCGAGTAAGTACTGCCGGGTTCCTCGCTGGACAGGCAAACGGCCCGGTGCGAACCGGGCCGTTTTTTCTTTGGGTTACGGGGCGCGCATGGCGTTTGCCGTGGGCGTTGCGGTGGCGCGTAGAGCCGGGTAGAGCCCGGCTCTACGCGTCGGCGGCCACGAACCCACCGGTCTGCCGCGCCCACAACCGCGCGTACAACCCGCCAGCGGCGATCAACTCGGCATGCGTGCCGGTTTCGACGATCCGTCCCTGGTCCATCACCACCAGCCGGTCCATGCGCGCGATGGTAGACAGCCGGTGTGCAATGGCAATCACGGTCTTGCCGGCCATCAGCTCGTCCAGATTGTCCTGGATGGCTGCTTCCACTTCCGAGTCCAGTGCCGAGGTCGCCTCGTCCAGCACCAGGATCGGCGCGTCCTTGAGCAGCACCCGCGCGATCGCGATGCGCTGGCGCTGGCCACCGGACAGTTTCACCCCGCGCTCGCCCACGTGCGCATCGTAGCCCTGGCGGCCTTCGCCATCACGCAGGGTGTCGATGAACGCTTCCGCACGCGCCTTGGCTACGGCCGCGCGCAGCTGCGCATCGGTGGCGTCGGGGCGACCGTACAGCAGGTTGTCGCGGATGGAACGATGCAGCAATGACGTGTCCTGGGTCACCACGCCGATCTGCCGGCGCAGGCTTTCCTGGGTGACGCTGGCGATGTCCTGACTGTCGATGCGGATCTGCCCGCTTTCCAGGTCATACAGCCGCAGCAGCACGTTCACCAACGTCGACTTGCCGGCACCCGACGGGCCGACCAGGCCGATCTTCTCGCCCGGCTTCACCACCAGGTCCAGCCCGGCAATCACCCCGCCGCTCTTGCCGTAGTGGAAATGGATGTGGTCGAAATGCACGCCGCCGCGGGTTACCTGCAGCGCGGTTGCGTCGTCGCGGTCCTGCACGGTCAACGGCTGGGAAATGGTGGTGATGCCGTCCTGCACCGTGCCGATGTCCTCGAAGATCCCGTTGATGGTCCACATGATCCAGCCGGACATGTTGTGGATGCGGATCACCAGACCCGTGGCCAGGGTGATGGCGCCCACGCTGATGTGCCCGCCATTCCACAGCCACAGCGCCAGGCCGCAGGTACCGGCGATCAGGAAGCCGTTGACGATCGCGATGGTCAGGTCCATGCCGGTGGTCACCCGGGTCTGGCGCCGGTGCTTGACCGCCAGCTCTTCGATGGCCTCGGCCACGTAGGCCTGCTCGCGCCCGCCGTGGGCAAACAGCTTGAGCGTGGGGATGTTGGTGTAGCCATCGACGATCCGGCCCATCGCCTTGGAGCGCGCCTCCGAGGCGATCCACGCCCGCTCCTTGGCGCGTGGCACGAAGTACCACATGATCACTACGTAGGCGGCCAGCCACAGCACCAGCGGGATCATCAGGCGCCAGTCGGCCTGCGCGAACAGGTACAGCGCGGTGCCGGTGTAGACCACGATGTACCAGAGCGAGTCGACCATCTGCACCGCCGATTCGCGCAGCGAGGTGCCCGTCTGCATGACGCGGTTGGCCATGCTGCCGGCGAAATCGTTCTGGAAGAAGCTCAGGCTCTGGCGCACCACGTAGTTGTGCATCAACCAGCGCGAGCGGTTGCTCAGCCCGGGCACGATGGCCTGGTTGACCAGCAGGTTGTGCAGGCCGACCAGGACCGGTCGCGCCACCACGGTGATCGCCGCCATCCACAGCAGCGTATCGGCGTGCCGGGCAAAGAAGCCGGCATCGGGCTGTTCGGCCACCATGTCCACGATGCGGCCGAGGAAGTCGAACATCGCCACTTCCACCAGCGCCAGCAGCAGGCCGGCGATCAGCGTGGCCAGCAGCACCGGCCAGACCGGGCGCAGGTAGTGGATATAGAACGGTACGACCTTGCGCGGCGGCATGCGCCCGTCGATGGGCGGAAAAACCGGAATCAACGATTCGAACCAGCGGAACATTCCCTTACCCCGAAGCAAAGCAGGCCGCGATTATCCCATCGCGGCCTGCGTGGTGCCTTTACCTGCGGCTCACGCCGCGCATGCGGTTCAGCCCTTGGCCTCGGCCGCGATCGGCAGCAGCAGCAGATCCTGGAAATCGAAGCTGAAGTCGGTCAGCGATGAGACCGCCTGCATGCGCACCTCGCGCACCTTGCCATCCGGGTCCAGGCTGAAGTTCACGAACGCATCGGCGTTGAGCGAGCGATCGTCCCAGCGCACCAGGAAGGTGTCGTGCTGCCAGTGCTCCAGCGTGCCGACCAACTGGGCGGTACGGCCAAAGCGCAGGCGCAGCTTGCCGCCCTGCTGTTCGACGAACACATCGCCGTACCAGCCGTCGCGGTAACCGCCGGCGTAGGCCGCCAGCGGCAACGACGGGCGGGAGCGGGTGTCGCGCGCGGCCTGGTGCCTGGCCCAGCCCTCGTCGGCCTTGTCCTGCGCCTTGGCCACCGCTGCTGCGTAGGCCCCGACCCAGTCGGTCTGCGGCGCCTGCAGGTAGGCATCGAGCACGTCCATGGTGATCGCATTGAAGGCGGCGCCCACCTCCTGGTTGGTCAGCACCACGATGCCCAGCTTCTGCTCGGGCACCAGGGTCACGCGCGAGACCATGCCCGGCCAGCCACCGGTGTGCCAGACCAGCTTCTGGCCGCGGTAGTCGCTCAGGCTCCAGCCCTCGCCATAGCCGGCGAAGTTGGGGCGCGCGGCGGCCAGTTGCGGCACGCTGGGCTCGGCCACCACCTGCGGGGTGATCATCTGCCACATGCCCTGCTGGCTCTTGGCGCTGAACAGGGCCTGCCCGTTTTCAAGTCTGCCCTGGGCCAGTTGCACGTTCATCCAGCGCGCCATGTCATGCACGCTGGAGTAGATGCCACCGGCACCGGCATTGTTGGACCAGGTCAGCGGCGCGACCGTGCGCAGCGTGGAGAAGTCGTACTTGGCGTGGCCCACCGCGGCGTTGTCGCCGGGCAGCAGGTGGTCGGCGTTGTAGCGGGTGCCGGTCATGCCCACGGGCGTGAAGATGTGCTGCTGCAGGAAGGCGGCGTAGGACTGCCCGGAGACCTGCTCGATCACCTGCTGGGCCACCGCGTAGAGGATGTTGTCGTAGGCGTAGCGGTCGCGGAAGCCGGCCTTCAGCGGCACCTTGGCCAGGCGTTGCACGACCTCCTGGTTGGTGTAGGAGGTGGTCGGCCAGAACAACAGGTCCCCTGCCCCCAGGCTGAGCCCGCTGCGATGCGACAGCAGGTCGCGGATGCGCATCTCGCCGGTGACGTAGGCATCGGACATGCGGAAGCCGGGCAGGTGGTCGATCACCCGGTCGTCCATCTTCAGCTTGCCCTGCTCGGCCAGCAGGTTCAGCGAGGTGGCGGTGAACGCCTTGGTGTTGGAGGCGATGGCAAACAGCGTGTCGGCCTGCACCGGCGCCGGCTTGCCCAGCTCGCGCACGCCATAGCCGCGTTCGAGCACCACCTGCCCGTCCTTGACCACCGCCACGGCGATGCCGGGCACGTCAAACTGGCTGCGCACGCGTTCCACGGTGGCGTCCAGCCGCTGCAGTTCCGCCGGCACCGCCGCCGACGCCAAAGGTGCGCATGCCAACAGCACGACGCCTCCGATCCAGGATGTGTTCAAACAGTGTCTCCAGGTACATGTCGCGAGGGCGTTGAGGGCCGCTGCGGGCCCGGCGCGCCGGGTTTCGCACGATGGTAACGCGGCCCCCGGCAGGCTCGCCTGTGCCAGAAGGAGGCCCGCTCCGGAGACCTGCATGACCGCGCCTGCCGATACCGTTTGCACCGTCATCCCCTGCCTGCGCTACCGCGACGCGCATGCCGCCATCGCCTGGCTGGAGCGCGCCTTCGGCTTCCAGGCACAGGCGGTGTATGCCGAAGGCGAGGTCGTCCACCATGCCCAGCTGGTGTACGGCCCCGGCATGGTGATGCTGGGATCGGTGGACAACGCCAGCCAGTGGGGCCGCCACAGCGTGCACCCCGACGAGGTGGGCGGCCGCCAGACCCAGAGCGCCTGCGTGATCGTGGCCGACCCGGATGCGCATTACGCGCGCGCGGTGGCCGCCGGGGCGCAGGTGGTGATGGACATCGCCGACCAGGCCTACGGCGGCCGTGGCTACGCCTGCCGCGACCTGGAAGGGTATCTGTGGTGGTTCGGCAGTTACGACCCGTGGCGCGCCCACGCGGGCGGCGCATGACGACGGCGCCCGGGCGTATCCGCACCGGCATCGGCGGCTGGGTGTTCCCGGCCTGGCGCGCGGGCACGTTCTACCCGGTCGGGTTGCCGCAACGCGAGGAACTGGCCCACGCCAGCCGCGCCCTGGGCTGCATCGAAATCAACAGCACCTTCTACCGGGCGCAGAAGCCGGCCATCTACACGCAGTGGCGCGACCAGACCCCACCGGGCTTCCGTTTTTCAGTCAAGGCGCCGCGCACCATCACCCAGACCCACGACCTGTCCAACGTCGGCACGCGGGTGGAGGCGTTCGTGGAGGGCATCGTGGCGTTGGGCGATCGGCTGGGCCCGCTGGTGTGGCAGTTCGGCGACACCCATCCGGCCACCGCCGTGGAGTTCGACGCCTTCCTGCAGGCGCTGCCGCGGCGGGCCGACGGGCGCCGGCTGCAGCATGCACTGGAAGTGCGCAACCCCGCCGCGTGGACGCCGGACCTGGTGAGCGTGGCGCGGGCGCACAACGTGGCGCTGGTGTTCAGCGGCTCCAACGACTACCCCAGCTTCGCCGATCCGACCGCGGATTTTGTCTACGCGCGGCTGATGCATGCGCGCGCCAACCTGCGCGCCGGCTACCCGGAGCGGGCGCTGGAACAGTGGTGCCTGCGTGCCATGCGCTGGGCCCGCGGCGAGGACAACCCCGACCTGCCGCACGTGGCGGCCCAGGCCCCGTCCGGCGGCGCGCGCGAGGTGTACATGCTGTTCATCGGCGCGGCCAAGCAGCGCAATCCCGGCGCGGCGATGGCGCTGCGCGACCAGTTGGCCCGCGTAGGCGCCACGTAGAGCCGACCGTTGGTC
>DJBL01000118.1:0-714 GCA_002435595.1 Stenotrophomonas maltophilia | reverse complement strand
GGTCGGCTGCGTGGCCTGGCTACCGTTGCGTGGCTGCCATCGCACGTCGGCATCAAAACCGTATCGACCAACGGTCGATACCTACCCCACGGTGCGCGATCGCGCACCCATCCGCATGTCGATCCGCCACACCAACGCGCCCAGCGCCACGAACGCCAGCCCCACCACCGCCGCATTCCGCGCCACCGTCGCCAGCCCCAGCGCGGCCAGGTCCAGGAACGGATACGGATACTGGCCGGTCCAACGGCCCACCAGCAACGCCCAGCCCAGGTACACGGCGGGGAACAGCAACGTCGGCGGCAGCTGCCGCCAGCGCAGGTGGCCATGGGGTCCCGATACCCAGCCCAGCAGGTACAGCGCCGGCACCGCATAGTGCAGGCCGCTGTCGGCCCACCAGTGCAGGCCCTGCGGGTGCCACAGCGTGCGCAGCACCAGCACGTACACCAGCCCGGTAATGCCGATGTACACCGCGACCGCGGCGCTGGGCGCCGCAGCGGCCATGCCGTCGGTGCGGCCGCGCAGGCGCGCCAGGCACACCGCCGCCACGCCGATGTTGCTCAGGATGGTGAAGTAGCCCAGCAGGCGCAGCAGCGCCTGGCCGCTGCTGCCGGCGGGCCCGGTCGACGCCAGCAGCACCGCGTACTGCAACGCGATCGATGCGACCGCCACCAGGGCGGTCACCCCGGCCCAGGCGCGCGCACCGCGCGTGGGCAG
>DJBL01000119.1:68665-69701 GCA_002435595.1 Stenotrophomonas maltophilia | reverse complement strand
CTACACGACGCTTTCCGATCTCGGCCGCGCGGCTGCGCGTGCCGCCGGCCCTGGGCGCCTCGAAGCGGCCTTCCGCGGCCGGGCGCAACGCATCGGCCATCGCAGTGAGCGAAAGCTGGGACAACGCACCGATGTCCAGCCCGGCGAAGGTCACCGAGAGCGCCTCGCGCTTGAGCCGCTTGCCCTTGCAGACCGGGCAGGCCGTACCGACCATGTAGCGCGCCACGCGTTTTTTCATCATCGCGCTCTGCGTGGTGGCAAACGTGTGCAGCACGTAGCGGCGCGCCCCACTGAAGGTGCCCATGTAACTGGGCTCCTGCTTGCGACGCAGCGCCGTACGGGTTTCGGCCGGGGTGAAGCCGGCATACACCGGCACCACCGGTTGTTCTTCGGTGAACAGGATCCAGTCGCGCTGCTTTTTGGGCAGGTCGCGCCAGGGGATGTCCACGTCGTAGCCGAGGGTGACCAGGATGTCGCGCTGGTTCTGCCCGTGCCAGGCCGGTGGCCAGGCCGCGATGGCGCGTTCGCGGATGCTCAGCGACGGATCGGGCACCATCGATTGCTCGGTGATTTCATACACGTGGCCCAGGCCGTGGCAGTTCGGGCATGCGCCCTGGGGGGTGTTGGGCGAAAAATCCTCGGCGAACAACATCGGCTGCTTCGGCGGATAGCTGCCGGCGCGGGAGTACAACATGCGCAGCAGGCTGGACAGGGTGGTGACGCTGCCCACGCTGGAGCGCACGCTGGCGGTACCGCGCTGCTGCTGCAGTGCGACCGCCGGTGGCAGGCCGTCGATCGTATCCACGTCGGGCACGCCCACCTGGTCGATCAGGCGCCGCGCATACGGCGACAGCGATTCCAGGTAGCGCCGCTGCGCCTCGGCGTACAGCGTGCCGAAGGCCAGCGAGGACTTGCCGGACCCGGAGATGCCCGAGAACACCACCAGCGCATCGCGCGGGATGTCCACGTCCACGTTCTTGAGGTTGTGTTCGCGGGCACCGCGGACACGCACGAAGGCGTCGGCGGCGGCGGTGTT
>DJBL01000119.1:0-68534 GCA_002435595.1 Stenotrophomonas maltophilia | reverse complement strand
GGCGTCGGCGGCGGCGGTGTTGGGCGGCTTGCGACGGGTACTCATCCACGCAGGATAGAGAGCGCCTGCGCAAGCAGCCAGTGAAATCAGGTGAGCGCCGCGTGTGCGCGCGCTACGCCGATACCCACCGTGGCGCACCTTGCGCTGCCGGCGACGCCAGCACGAAGGCCGCCACCGCCTCGGACAGCAGCCCGGCCTGGCGCTCCATCGCATGTGCCGAGGCCGAGGCCTCCTCCACCAGTGCCGCGTTCTGCTGGGTGCTGCCATCCATCTGCAGCAGGGTCTGGCCGACCTGCTCGATGCCGGCGCTCTGCTGTCGGGAGGCTGCAGAGATGCCGGCCATGATCGCGCTGACCTGCTGCACGCTGCCCAGGATCTGGTCCATCGTTGCGCCGGCCTGGTCGACCTGGCGCGTGCCGGTGGCCACGGTCTCCACCGATGCCTGGATCAGGCCCTTGATCTGGCGCGCGGCATCGGCACTGCGCTGGGCCAGCAGGCGCACCTCGCCGGCGACCACCGCGAAGCTGCGGCCCTGCTCACCGGCCCGCGCCGCCTCCACGGCCGCGTTCAAGGCCAGGATGTTGGTCTGGAAGGCGATCCCATCGATGACGCTGGTGATCTCGGCGATGCGGTGGGAGGCCTGTGCGATCTCGCGCATGCTGGCCACCACCTGCCCCACCGATGCACCGCCGTGGCGGGCGATGCCGGTGGCCTGCAGCGCCAGGTGGTTGGCCTGCTGGGCGGCGTCGGCGTTCTGGCGCACGGTGGCGGTGAGTTCTTCCATCGACGAGGCGGTTTCTTCCAGGTGTGCGGCCTGGCGCTCGGTGCGCCCGGCCAGGTCGCGGTTGCCGGCCACGATTTCACCGGCGGCGCCGTTGATCGCCTGCGAGGCATGCTGGATGCGCGCCACGATGTCGGTGAGCTGCTGCACGGTGGCGTTGGCATCGTCGCGCATCCGCGCAAACACGCCGTCGAACTGGCCATGCATGCGCACGCGCAGGTCCCCCTGGGCCAGCGCCGACAGCACGCCCTGCAGCCCGGACAGGTTGCCCTGGAAGGTTTCCAGCAGGCCGTTGATGCTCACCGCCAGGGTCAGCACGAACCCCTGCTTGCCCTCCAGCCCGATGCGGCCATGCAGCTGGCCCTGCGCGGCGGCATCCACCAGCGCGGCAAGCTCGGTTTCCACGGTGGTTTCCAGCGCGCGGCTGCGCCATTCCACGGCCGCGCCCAGGCACTGGTCCTGGTCGATGATGGGGGTCACCACCAGCTGGAAGCGGGTGCCGGCGTACTCGATCTCGTGCAGCGTCGGCGCGTTGCCGCTGCGCGCACTGTCGATGCGTGCGAACACCGGGTGCAGCGCCTGCGCCGGCTGCCCGCGCCAGTCGGCCTGGCCCGCTGCCAGCTCGCCCAGCAGGGCCCGGTTGAGCAGGCCGATGCGGCCCTCCGGGTCGATCACCATCATCCCGGTCTGGGCACTGTCCAACGCCTGGCGTGCCCGTGCGTTCTCGCGTGCGGTGGCGCGCTCGGCCTCGATCCGCTCGCGCAGGCGCTGCTGCATGTGCACCAGCCGCTGGGCGAGCTGGCCGATCTCGTCGTGCGGATTGTGCACCTGCAGGACCGCGTCCAGGCGATCCTCGGCGATGTCCTCGGCAAAGCGCAGGGTGTCGGCGATCGGCCGCCGCACCGCGCGCAGTACCAGCACCAGGCTGGCGATCAGCACCGCGGCCACCAGCGCCAGGGTGAGGCCGAACAGCAGGGTCATGGCCCGCGCCTGGTGCTGCTGGCGTGCGCGCGCGGCGCCCAGCGAAGCGGCCTGGGCCTGCTCCAGGCGGTGCAGGGCCGGTGCGATCTGCGCGGCGGTATCGGCCAGGGCCTGTGCCTCCACGTCCAGCCCGATCCGCGCGGCGGTGTAGGCCAGCAGTGCGCCCTGGTAGAGCTCCATGCCATCGCGCAGCGCGTCCTGGGCGGTGGCCGGCAACGTCGATGCCGAGAGCGCCAGTTCGAACGGCAGCTTGGCCTCGCTGGCGCGATCGGTGTGGCGGGAGTCGCCGCTCAGCAGCAACAGCGCCTCCTGTCGCCGCATGCCCTGCCAGTACGCGGCCAGCGCCGGCGGTGCGTTGTCACCCAGCTGTGCCTCCACCGCGGCAGCACTGGCCTCCAGCTGCGCGCGCAGGCCGGCATCGCCGCGGCCCATTTCGTCGGCGCGGGCGTTGAGCGCGGCGATGCCCTCGGCGAAGGCGTTGGCACGCGCAGACAGGTTGCGCAGGGCGCTGGCGTTGCTTGCGTCGTGCGGCATGCGCTGCAGCCGCGCCAACGTCTGCTGCAACTGCTGCTGGGCCTGGTGCAGCGCGGTGCGGTCGGCGTCTTCGAAGCTGACCGCGTAGCGCGTCTGCAGGCGGCGCGCCTCGGCCACTTCGGCGGCGAGCGTGGCCGCCAGCGCCGCGTCCTGCTGGTGGGCGGCATAGGTGGCCGCGGCCCGTGTGCTGTTGCGTCCGGTCCAGGCGTAGACCAGGGCCACGACCAGCAGGCCGCTGCCGCAGACCACCAGCGCGGCCGTGAGCTTGCGTGCGACACTGAGCCGGCGCACGGACGCGGCCGCAGCAAGCAGCGGGCGGAACGACAGGCGTCGGCCCAGCGGGGCGAACGTGGACGAGAGGCGGTGGGGGACGACCGACATCGACTACTCCAGGCGGAATGACGCATCGGTATCGGCATCAACGGCCGGGACTTTAGGGCGAGGCGAGGGCCGTATCGGCGACGTCCGGTGGGCCTGCCCCTTGTAGCGGGCGCAGGCGACGGCAAGATGACCGCTGGCGGACACCCCCCGGGGCATTCAGCCGCGGGCGGGCCGCGCCGCTTGACCTCAACCGCTGTTGAGCTGCGACAGTGCATGCCCCTGCCTTGTGATGGCCTGCCGATGGATCCGCACATGCTCCGTACCTACCTGGCCCGGCTCGGCCTGGACGCCGCGCCGGCGCCTACGCTGGAGACGCTGGCCCTGCTGCAGGCGCGGCACAACGCCACCTTCCCGTTTGAGACCCTGACCACGCTGCTGCGCGACGCGGTCGCCATCGATCTGCCCAGCGTGCAGCACAAGCTGCTGCAGCAAGGCCGCGGCGGCTACTGCTACGAGCTCAACGGGCTGTTCCTGGCGCTGTTGCAGCAACTGGGCTTCCAGGCGCGTGCGCTGGCTGCGCGGGTGGTGATGGACCGCACCGACGATGCCCCCACGGCACGCACGCACATGCTGGTGCTGGTGCGGATCGAGGCGACGGACTACATCGCCGACGTGGGCTTTGGCGGCAACACCCCGACCGGACCGCTGCGGCTGGACCATCGCTTCGCGCAGGCCACGCCGCACGAGCACTACCGGCTGGACCTGCTGGACGGCGATTACCTGTTGCAGGTGGAGATCGGCGGGCAGTGGCGGCCGCTGTACCGCTTCGACCTGCAGCCGCAGGCGCCGATCGACCACGTGGTGGGCAACTGGTATGTGTGCACGCACCCGGCCTCGTCATTCCCGGGGCAACTGCGGGTCGCGCTGGCCGGGCCGGGCTGGCGGCGCACGATCGGCGCCGGTGCCTACACGGTCCATCGGCGCGGCCAGCCCAGCGAGCGGCGTGTGCTGGCCGACGTGGACGAGGTGCTGCAGGTACTGAGCGCGGACTTCGGCATTACCGCGCCGACACACCCGCGCCTGCGTGAGGCGATCGGGGCGTGGCTGCGCGGCGCGGCCTGAGGTGGTCGCGGCGGGGCGGCGCCGTCGCGCAACCCCAGCGATCCCAATTGCAATGTTATATCTTTTCATTATCATCGGCGGCGCGCTGCTGCGCCCTCCCTCCGTACGACTGCCCGCCGATGAAATCCCACGCCCTTGCCTCCGCCCTGGTTGCGGCCTTGTTCGCACCCGATGCCAGCGCCGCCCCCGGCGCCGCTACCGAGGCCGATGCGGCCCCCACCCTGGGCCGCGTGGAGGCACGCCGCGGCGCCAGCGGTCCGCTCGCCGCGCGGCAGGTGCTGACTTCAGTGGACGTGATGGGCGCCGGGCAGATCGCCGACAAGAACGTGATGAACAGCTGGGAGCTGCTGGGGCAGATGCCCGGCATCCAACTCACCGAAACACGCCAGGGCGCCGAATCGGGCAAGGCCACCTTCCGCGCGTTCAATGGCGAGGGCTACATCAACGGCATCAAGATCCTGATCGACGGCATCCCCAGCAACGTCAACAGCGGCAACCAGCGTTTCATCGACATGATCTTCCCGCTGGACATCGACTACATCGAAGTGGTGCGCGGCACCAACGACCCGCGCTACGGGCTGCACAACATCGGCGGCAACATCAATTTCGGCACGCGCCAGGGCGGCACCTACACCGATGCGCGCCTGGCCTATGGCAGCTTCAACACGCGCGAGGCGCAACTTGCCGTCGGCCGCGATGGCGACGGCCTGGCGCAGAATTACTTCGTCGGCACCCAGGCCAGCGACGGCTATCGCGACCACGACCACGGCTACAAGTACACGCTGGGCGGCAAGTGGTTCGTGGGCGGCGAGGAGGACGTGGTCAAGGCCGGCCTGGTTGCACGCGCCTACCGGCAGGAAGCGGACGAGCCGGGCTTCCTCACCGCCGACGAACTGGCCACCGCGCGGCGTGGGTCGGCGGCCAGGAATGCCAACGACGGCAGCGTGCGCACGATGCAGCACGTCGCCAGCCATCTGGACGTACGCCTCACCGACACGCTGCAGCTCAGCAGCAAGCTGTATTACAACCGCTACCAGGACGACCGCCGGGTCACCTTTACCGACTACGTGCCGGGCAACGCCCCGCGCCAGCGCCGGCAATGGGACGAAACCCAGACCGGTCTGCTCGGTACGCTGACCTGGCGCGCCGCGGCCTGGCTCACCGTGGCCGGCGGCGTCAACGTCGAGCAGCAGGACAACCGTTACCGGCGGCTGCGTTACCCCTATGCCATCCCCACCGACTTCGACGCGTTGCCGGCGCGCATCCAGAACGATGACCGCTACGCGATGGACAACGTTGGCGCCTATCTGCAGGCGGTGATCCAGCCCACTGACGCACTCAGGATCGTGCCGGCCTGGCGCGTGGATCGCTTCTCCGGCGATACCCACCTGCCCGGCGCGGTGAGCGCGCCGCTGCAGCGCTACGGCACCATCCACCAGCCCAAGCTCAGCGTGGCCTACGCATTGGGCAGGTCATGGCGCGTGCATGCCAACTGGGGCCGCACGTTCCAGGTGCTGACCGGGTCCACGCCGCCGGCGTACCTGACCCCCGGGCAGGCTGCCTTCCGGCCCTCGATCAACACCGGCAAGGAGCTGGGCATCAGCTACACGCCGGCCACCGGCACCGAGGCGCGCCTGGCGGTCTGGCAGCAGGACGCCACCGACGAGGTGGCCAACATGCCGGCCACCGGCACCACCGTGGGCCTGGGCCAGACCCGTCGGCGCGGGATCGACCTGCAGTTCACTGCCCGCCTGGGCGAGCACTGGTCGGTGTGGGCCTCCCATGCCCTCCAGCAGGCCAAGGTGGTCAGCGCGTTCACCGCCGAGGGCCGTCCGCTGGCGGGCAACGACGTGATGGCGACCCCGCGCTACATCACCAACCTCGGCGCCGACTACCGCCCCGACACGCGCTGGCGGCTGGGCATGCAAGGCCGCATGCAGGGCGATTACTTCATCGAAGAGACCAACCAGCACGGTCGCTACGGCGGCTTTGCGGTGCTCGATGCCAGCGCCGGGTATGCGGTGAGCGAACGGGTGTCGCTGGAACTGCAGGTAAAAAACCTCACCGGCCGACAGTACGCCTATGCGTGGTATGACACCTTCTTCTGGGGCGGCAACAACCAGCCGATGTTTTCGCCGGCCCCCGGTCGCAGCGTCTTCGTTGCGCTGAGCATGGCGCTGTAACGCGGCCGGCACAGCAAGAACGGGCAAGCGGGCGTATCGCCACTGGGCTACCCTGCGTGCCTGTCCACCGACATGGAATGCCGGATGAGCGCGGCACGCAGGGCCCTGTGGTACATCGAGAGCCATCATGCCGAAGCGATCGCACTGGCCGATGTCGCCCGCGTGGTCGGGCTGTCGCCGTTCCACCTGTCACGGCTGTTCCAGGCCAGCACCGGCACCTCGCTGGTGCGGCACCTGCGCGGACGACGGCTGAGCGCGGCTGCGCACCAGCTGGCCGCCGGCGCGCGCGACATCCTGCAGGTGGCACTCGCCTCCGGCTACGCCACGCACCCGGCCTTCACCCGTGCCTTCGTCGAACAGTTCGGGCGCACGCCGGAACATGTGCGCACCCATGGCCTGGACAGCATCAACCTGGTACAGGCCATCCGCCTGGACGACGCGCCCGTGCCGTGTGCGCAGCCACCGCGTCTGGTCGACGCCGGCGCGCTGTGCGTGGCCGGGGTCGCTGCGCGCCATCGCGGTGATTCGGTGGCGGCCATTCCCGCGCAATGGCAGCAGCTGGCGCAACAGGGCCCGGCGCGTACCGACATCCATTACGGGGTGTGCTGCAACCACGATGACGAGGGCGGTTTCGACTACATCGCCGGACGCGAACTGGCCACCCCCGCAGCGCTGCCGCACCCATGGCAGGCCGTGCAGATTCCCGCCCGGCGCTACGTGGTGGCCTGGCATGCCGGCCATATCGCCACGATCCGCTCGACCTGGTACTGGCTGCTCAACCACTACCTGCCGGCGGCAGGCCTGTGCCTGGCCGATGCACCGGAACTGGAGCGCTACGACGCGCGCTTTGACCCGCACACCGGCCACGGCGGCATGGAAATCTGGCTGCCGCTGGCCGACCCCCCTCCTTCTCCCGGACCTGACACATGCGCATGAACCCCTGCTGCTGGCTGCTGTTGTGGCTGGCCACCGCGCCGGCCATGGCCACCCCGCACGCCCCTGCCGTTGGTGAGCGCCACGGCACCACGCGCGTGGCCAGCGCCGTCGTGCGCGATGCCGCACACCGCGATGAACTGCGCTACACGGTGTGGTACCCGGCCGCGGTCGGCGCGGTCGAGCAAGCGATCACCATCGGTCCACCGGATGCGCCGCTGTTCGTGGTCGGCCGTGCGGCCGCCGATGCCGCCATCGCACCCGGCCCGCGCCCGACCCTGCTGCTGTCCCACGGCAACGGCGGCAGCGCGCGGATGATGGGCTGGTTCGGCATCGAACTGGCACGCGCCGGGTACCTGGTGATCGCGGTGGACCACCCCGGCAACAACGGGGTGGAGCCGATGACGCTGGCCGGCAGCCTCCTGAGCTGGGAGCGCGCCGAGGACCTCAAGGCGGCATTGGCCGCAGTGCAGGCCGACCCGGTACTGGGTGCGCACGTGGATGCCCGCCGCCTGGGCGTGGCCGGCTTCTCGGCCGGTGGCTTCACTGCCCTGGCCGCAGCCGGCGCGCAGGTCACGCTGGAGCACCTGCTCGCCTTCTGCCGTGCGCACCCCGACGATGGCGTCTGCCAACCGCAGCCGGAGATGCCCGAGACCACCCTGGCCGCGCGCATGGCCGCGGCGGCATCACCCGCGCTGGCACCGTACATGGCGCGCGCCGCTGCCGATCACGCTGTTCCCGGCGTGCGCGCGGTGTTCCTGATCGCGCCGGCGATCGTGCAGGCGTTCACGCCCGCCGACCTGCGCGCACTCGACATGCCGGTCTCCATCGTGCTCGGCGACGGGGATGCCATCGCGCCCCCCGCCAGCAATGGCGAGGTGGTGGCCAGGGAGGTGGCCAGCGCACGGCTGCAGACCCTGCCAGGCGTAGGCCACTACGACTTCCTCGCCACCTGTACCGCGCTTGGCGAGCAGCGCCTGGGTGCGCTGTGTGCATCCACGGTGCCGCGGCCGGCCACCCATCGCAGCGCGATCGACCAGGCCGTGGGCTTCTTCGGGCATGCACTGCCCGCACCACACGCCGGCCCACCGCCGCGCTGAGCGCGGGTCCCCGGCGGCAGGCGGGGCAACCCGCGTGGACAGCTACGGACCGCTGGCGGGGCCCTGCCAGGCCCGCAGCAGGGGCAGCGGATCATATGCGCCCGCCTGCCCATAGATGCCCCAGTGCAGGTGCGGCGGCGTGCCCTTGGCATTGCCGCTGTCGCCGACGTAGCCCAGCACCGTGCCGGCCTGCACCACCTCGCCGCGGGCCAGGCCCTCGCGCCAGCCGTCCAGATGCGCGTAGTAATAGCGCTCGCGCGCCGGCCCCAACACCCAGACCTGGCGCCCGCCCAGCCCGCCCTCGCGGATATCCACCACCAGCCCCGGGCCGGCACTGCGCACGGCCGTGCCCCGCCTGGCAAAGATGTCCACCCCGGCATGGGTGCGGTCGCGACCGCGCGGCGCGCCAAAGGTATCGGCGATACCGCGTGCCTTCACTCCCTCCACCGGCACCGGCAACGCCGCGGGCGCGGGCATGCGCGAGAGCGTCCACAGTGTGCGCGGCACCTGCGCCCAGCGGCTGTTCCACAGGCTGGCCACGGCCAGCGCGGCAAGGGCCAGCAGGACCGGGCCGAGCAGCCAACGGCGCACCCGCCGGGCGGAGGGGGCAACGCGGGAATCGGAGCGTGTCTCGGCGGGCATCGTGGCTCCAGTCGGGCGCCACCGGGAAGCAGCGGCAATGCCAACCAGCCTACGAATCCAATGTGGGCCGGGCATGAAATGGTGCCGGCCATGCAGGATGGACGGGGGCTTCACGAGCACTCTGCTGAACTAGGCCTGTCGCCCTGAAGCATCGGCACGCCATGAACACCGCATTCAAGATATTCCTGCTGGTCGGGGCCGTCCTCTACGGACTGCCCGGGCTGGTGTGGTGGGTCAACCACCGTCGCGCCATCCGGGCCAGGCAGGACGTGGCATCGGTCGGGGCGGACCGGTCACCCACATGAGCCTGACCGATACGCAGCGCCGCATCCTGGAGGACATCAACGCCACCCGGCCGGTGTCCGCCGACGACGCCACCTGGGCGGTCAAGGCCGGCTATGCCGCCCAGGCCGAGGACGGCGATATCGACCTCACCCAGGAAGGCCGCCTGCAGGTGGACAGCAGCAGGCTGTAGTCAGATCACCCGCAGCGTGATCGCCTTCAGCACCGCGCGCGTGCGATCGCGCGTACCCAGCTTGTCCAGGATGGTGGAGACGTAGTTCTTCACCGTGCCTTCGGCCAGGAACAGGCTGCGGGCGATTTCCCGGTTGGAATAGCCACCGGCCAGCAGCCGCAGGATGGCCACCTCTTTTTCGCCGAAGGTATCGCGGGGCGGCGCCTCGTCGTGGAAACGGTAGCGCGCGCGCACCGGATCGGTACTGACCGGCAGCAGCAAGGTATCGCCCGCCGCAACGCGGCAGATCGCCTCGTACAGATCTTCCGGTGCGGCATCCTTGAGCATGAAGCCCTGCGCCCCGGCCTCGCTGGCCCGCAGCAGCAGGTCGCTGTCGTCGAAGGTGGTGAGCAGCAGCAGCGGGGTGCGGTCGCCGCGGTCCCGCAGCTGCCGCAGCGCCTGGATGCCGTCCACGCCGGGCATGCGGATGTCGCTGAGCACCACGTCCACCGGGTGCAGCAGCAGGCCGTCCAGCAGCGCCTGTCCGTCGTCGGCCTCCAGTACCACCTGCACGCCCAGTCCCTGCAACAGCGCACGCAGTCCGGCGCGGACCAGCGTCTGGTCATCGGCCAGCGCAACGCGCACCGCCGCCGCGGCGCTCATGCCGGCACCCGCGCGGTGAGGTGCATGCCGCCGCGCTCGGTGCGCGCCAGCTCCAGGCGGCCGTCCAGCGCGGCCAGGCGCTCGCGCATGCCGGTGATGCCGCTGCCCTCGCGGATGCGTTCGGCGCGTTGGCCGTCATCGCGGATGTCGATGCGCACGCAGTGGTCTTCGGTGTCGATGTCCAGCCACACCGTATCGGCGTCGCCGTGGCGCGCCGCGTTGGTCAGCGCTTCCTGGGCCAGCCGCAGCAACGCGTCGGCCACCAGCGGGTTGGTGATGCGTACCTGCTCGCCAATGTGCAGGCGCAGCCCCGGCCGTGGGAACGGTGCGGCCAGGGCCTGCAGCGCGGTGGCCAGGTCCAGTCCGCGATCATCGCGCATGGACTGCACCACCTGGCGGATGTCGCCGAGCAGTTCGGCCGACAGGCGCTCGGCCAGCCGCAGCGGCTCGCGGTCGGCCAGGCCGGGATCGGTGGTGAGGGCGCGCAGGTTCAACCGCATCGCGGTGAGTTTGTGCCCGGCCACGTCGTGCAGCTCGCGCGCCAGCCGCAGCCGTTCGGCATCGCGCGCACTGTCGGCCAGCAGCGCGCGGGTGGCCAGCAGGTCCGCGTTGACCCGGCCCAGTGCATCGCGGGCCTGCTCGGCACTGCGCGCGTAATGCGCGGTGAGCGCGGCGAAGGCCTGGAACCCGGCATAGATCGCCACGATCAGGAACGGGCGGGCGAAGCCGCTGTGGTACAGCAGCAGGTACAGGCTCACGTTGAGCACCACCGCGATGCCCAGCACCGCGCGTGGCGACCAGTGCTCGGCCAGGTGCGCCACCAGTACCACCAGCAGCACCGGCATGGTGCCCACCCGCGGCTCCAGCCAGGCCAGCCACAGCGCAACCAGCATCTGCACGACATCGCTGGCCAGGCGCAGCGGCGAGCGCGCCGGCAGGTGGTCGTAAGCCAGGAACAGCACCATGAACACACCCAGCAGCCCCCAGCGCAGCGCGCCACCGACATCAACGGGCATGCCCAGCGACAGGCCTACCGCCGCAATGGTGAGCAGGCCCGCCAGGCTGAGCGGGCTGATGAAGGTGCGCAGGAAGGTCGGCATGGCTGCATGCTGCCCGTGCCGCGCCCTGCCCGGCAATGGGTGCGGCGCAGAAAGTGACTTCCGGCACTGCGGATCGATGACCACTGGGCATGGGGCTGGCCGGACCGGCTGGGCAGACTGGCCCCACACCCAACCCGAGCCACCGCCATGATCCGCAACGCCCTGTTCTGCCTCCCGTTCGCCGGCCTGCTGCTGGCCGCCTCCGCCTCGGCCGGTGACCTGCAGGTGGACCTGCACGGCATCCGCGCCCACACCGGCACCGTGCGCCTGGCCGTGGTGGACAGCGCCGCCGGTTGGGACGGCCAGGCCGCCCCGGTGCAGGCACAGAGCCTGGCCGCCAGCGGCGAGGACGCACACGTGGTGTTCAAGAACCTGCCCGCAGGCGACTACGCGGTGCTGGTCACCCACGATGAGAACGACAACGGCACGCTGGACACCAACCTGGTGGGCATCCCGGTGGAAGGCTATGGCTTCAGCAACAACCCGCAGGTGATGCGCAAGCCCACCTTCGACGAAGCCCGCGTGCACGTGCCCGCCGCCGGCGCGGCGATCAACATCGCGCTGCGCTGAGGCCAGGCATGGACCGCCGCCGCTTCCTGCGCTCGCTGCTTACGGCCACCACCACCGCCATGCTCGGCGCCACCGCGCTGCGCAGCCTGCCCGCCTTCGCCGGCGATGCGGCGAGCTTCGCCGCCGCCCGCCAGCAGCACCCGTGGCTGACCGGCTGGCGCAGCGTCACCACCGAGACCCTGGGCCCGGCCACGGTGCCCCTGCAGGGCCGCCTGCCGCAGGGCCTGGCCGGCACGCTGTACCGCAACGGCCCGGCCTGGACCGAACGCAATGGCTTCCGCTACGACCACTGGTTCGATGGCGACGGCATGGTGCACGGCTGGCACTTCAACGGCGATGGCACCCTCACCCACCGTGCGCGCATGGTGGCCACGCCCAAGTTCACCCGCGAACAGAAGGCCGGGCGCTTCCTGTATCCGGCCGCCGGCACCGTGGTGCCGGACATGCAGCCGGTGCGCAACAACGACGATGCCAACGCCGCCAACACCTCGGTGATCAGCATCAACGGCCGCCTGTTCGCGCTGTGCGAGGCCGGCTCGGCGTTCGAGCTGGACCCCGACGAGCTGGGTACGCTCGGCCCGGTCACCTGGCGCCCGGACCTGGCCAGCGTGCCGTTCTCGGCGCACCCGCTGGTGGACCGCGACGGCACCGTGTGGAATTTCGGCTCGCTGTCGCTGCTGGGCGGGACCGGCCTGCTGGTCTGGAAGATCGGCGCGGACGGCCAGCTGCGCTCGGCCAGCGTGGTCGATACCCCGTTCATGGGCTACCTGCACGCCTTCGCGATGACCGACGAGCACCTGGTCTTCATGCTGATGCCCTTCGACTACAAGCCGGGCGGCGGCGCGTTCTTCGAGCGCCTGGCGTTCGCCCCGGCGCGCCCCTGCCGCATCGCCGTGGTACCCAAGTCCGCGCCGGACACCGCGCAGTGGTTCGAAGCCGCGTTCACCGCCGCCTACCATTTCGGCGATGCCTACCAGCGCAATGGCCGCATCGTCATGCGCACCGTACGCCACGACGACATCGACGAAGCACGGTCGCCGATGCACGAGGCGATGGCCGGCGACGCCGCGCACGCGGCCAACTCGAATGCTTCGCTGCGCGAGCTGCACCTGGACCTGCGCACCGGCAGGGCGCACTGGGAAGACACCGGCATCACCGGCATCGAGTTCCCGCTGTTCGATACCCGCAGCGCCGGCCACCGCGGCGCCCGCCTGTATGCACCGGCCATGCAAGGGCAGACCAGCGCGCCGTACTTCAACGCGGTGGCCAGCTACGACGTGGATCGTGGCCGCCGCGAGGTGTACCGCTACGGCCGTGACATCCTGGCCGAGGAGCACGTGTTCGTGCCGCGCCCGGGCAGCCGCAGCGCCGACGATGGCTGGTTGCTGGGCACCCTGCTCGACTCGGCCACCCAGCGCAGCGGCATCGCCGTGCTCGACGCCCGGCGCATCGACGAGGGCCCACTGGCGCAGGCATGGCTGCCGTATGCGGTACCGCTGGGCTTCCATGGCACCTTCGCCGCGCGCGGTTGAGCGCAGTGACCGCCCCTTGACGAAGGCCCGATTTATCCAATACTGCGCCCATGCTGAGCCAACACTTCCTGTTCTTCTTCGCCATGCTCGGGGCGTTCAACGGCATCGTCGCAGCATCGGTGCTGTGGTGGCGGGCCAAGGGCGAACCCGCGCAGCGCTGGCTGGCGCTGTTGATCCTGGTCGTCGGCGTGCGGACCGGGAAGTCGGTGGCCTTCCACTTCTGGCCGGACATCCCGCTGATCGTCCTCCAGCTCGGCCTGACCGCCTGCTTCATGATCGGCCCCTGTCTGTTCTTCCTGATCCGATCCAGCCAGGGCCTCGGTCCCGATGCGGGAAAGGCGGACCGCCGCCACGTCGCCGCGCTGCTGCTCATCGCCATCGCGGTGAATGTACTGCTGCCCTACTCCGCCCACGTTGAGCTGTGGCGCCACCGCATCACCCCGGGCATCAACTACGCCTGGCTCGGCTACCTGCTGCTCTGCTCGGCCCAGTTGTTCGCCTACCGCGCGCGGCTCCGGGGCAGCCCCTCGGCCACGCTGCTGCTGGGAGCGCTGGCCGGCATCTGGGTCATCTGGCTGGCGTACTACACCGCCGGCTATACGTCCTACATCGTCGGCGCGCTGTCCTTCACCTTCGTGCTGGCGGCGAGCGTGGTGGCCTGGCTGCGCCTGCGCAATGGCCAGGCGCCGATCGAGCCTTACCAGGACCGGCGGATTCCCGACGCCGAGGCCGTCGGCCAGTTGCAGGCGCTCGCGGCGCTGATGGCCGCCGAGCGGCTGCACCTGGATCCGGCCCTGACCCTGCCACGGCTGGCCAGGAGGTTGGGCATGCCGCAGGCGCGCCTGTCGCAGTTGTTGAACGACAACAACCAGACCTCCTTCAAGCAGTACCTGGCACAACTGCGCGTGGTGGAAGCCAAGGCACTGCTGCAACAGGTCCCGCCCAAGCCGCTGGAGCAGGTGGCCGAGCAGGCCGGCTTCCAGTCGATGTCCACCTTCCACAGCGCCTTCAAGAAGTGGGAGGGCGTCACCCCGGCAGCATTCCGCGCCGCCTGCCCGGGCTCCTAGAACCGATTCCAGCACTCCGGGAACGCGCTCCAATATATTGATTTGAAAGAGATTGGCTAGGGTACTGGCTCCTTCCAGCGAGCCCGCCCCATGCACACGTTCCGCTCTTTCGCCGCCTGCCTGCTGCTCATGCTGAGCGTATGGCTGGGGGGTGCCTGCAGTCCCGATGCCGCCGCCAGGGCCATCCCCGGGCAGCCCGCCAGCGGCGGCCAGGACCGCATTCTGTTCATCATCGCCAGCGCCAGGGTGCACGGCACCTCCACGCTCCCGGCAAGCGTCAGCTTCGGCGAAGTGGTCCATGCGTGGGACGTCTTCCACGCCGCCGGCTATGCGGTGGACTTCGTCTCTCCCGATGGCGGCGCCGTGCCGATCCTGGACGACTACGTCGGCAAGGAGGTGGCAGCGCGCCTGGACGATGCCCGGATCATGGGCGGACTGCGCAACACCGCCACCCCCGCCCAGATCGACCCCGCCCGCTACCGCGCCGTGTATTACGTGGGCGGCAGCAACGCGATGTACGGCGTCGCGGGGCACCCGCAGCTCCAGCGCATCGCCATGCAGGTCTACGAGCGCGACGGCGGCGTGATCTCGGCGGTATGCCACGGCACCGCCGGCATCGTCGATCTGCGGCTTGCCAATGGCCAGTACCTGGTGGCCGGCAAACGGATCAGCGGGTTCCCGGAGGAGCACGAGCAACAGGACGCGGCGTACTTCAAGCAGTTCCCGTTCCTGATCCGCCGCACCGTCCAGGCACGCGGCGGCACGTTCCATGCCGTGGACGGCGAGCAGCCGCATGTCCAGATCGATGGCCGGATCGTCACCGGGCAGAACTATGCCTCCGCCGCAGCGGTCGCCCGGGCCGTGGTCGCGCTGCTGCACTCCCCTGCCGCCGCACCTGGGCAGGGCGCGGCACCCCGTTGATCCCCCGCAGCCCCCCTGGCCAGGTGATGCCTGGCGAGATCCGCACGTCCCTACCCTTGAGGAAACACCCATGAACGCACCGATTCGCCCGTTTGCCCTGGCCAGCGCCCTGCTCCTGCTGCTCCCCGTCACCGTCCACGCCAACGCCAACGCCCCACGCAGTGACCGCGACGCGGTGGACCAGGTCATGCAGACCTTCATGCGCGCCTACACCACCGCCGACAACACGCTGGCCCGGCAGGTGTTCCGCGGCGATGGCGTGATGATCGGCTACTCGGCCGCGCGTGGCCCGGCACTGGCCACGCGTACCGGGGAACAGTTCGCCGAAGGATTCGACGGCAAGCCGGCCGCCAACGAGGCCCAGCGCAAGCGCAGCTATCAGATCGTGGATGTCGCGCAGAATCTCGCCGCGGTGCGGGTGATGCTGGACTACCCCGGCTGGGATGGCGTGGACTACGTAGTGCTGCTCAAGACCGACGGCCAGTGGAAGATCATGAGCAAATCCTGGACCGGCCAGACCAAGCCCTGAGCGAAGGCGTCGCGCGCAGCAGTCCAGCGGCTGATCCACTCCAGCGTCCGCGGAGGACGCTTTCCCGCAGCTCATGTGGCGCCCGGGCCGTGCCCCGGGCGCCCCTGCGCTGTACGCATCCATCACGGGCAGGTGCACGGGGCGCGGCTGGCGCGCCGCGGTCGCGCCGGCCCTGCTCCACAGGTGCGTCCGGCGGCGCTAATCTAGGCCGCCCCGCACCTCGCCTTGCTGCATCCACCGGGTGAACGTCTGGGGCCTCTCCTTCGACCGTGAGTATCCCGTGAGCGCTTCGCATCTCCCCGATCCTGCCAGCGAGCGTGATACCGAGCGGGTCAACATGGCGCTGGCCGCCGGCGCCATCATCGGCACCTGGTTCTGGGACGTGGCCCAGGACAATCTCACCGTCGACGATGCCTTGGCCCGCGTGCATGGCCTGGACCCCGCGCTGGCCCGTACCGAGTTGCGCCTGGAACAGGTGGTGGCCGCCGTCCACCCCGACGATCGTGCCGGCCTGGCCGAGGCGATCGCCGAGGCGGTCCGGCGTGGCGGCCGCTATGCGCACCAGTACCGCACCCGCAGCGCCGACGGCCACTACCGGTGGATCGAAGCGATCGGCCGGGTAGACCTCGATGCCGAAGGCAAGCCGGTCGGTTTTCCCGGCGTACTCATCGACATCGATGAGCGTCGCCGGGTGGAAGCCGAGCGAGACCAGGCGCAGACCCTGCTGCGCTCCTTCGTCGAGGCCGCGCCAGGGGTGGTCTACGCCAAGGACCGGCAAGGCCGGATCCTGATCGGCAACCGCGGCACCACCGAGCTGCTCGGGCAACCGCCGGAGGTCTACGTGGGCCGCACCGATGCCGAACTGCTCGGCGACCCGGTCCAGGCCGCCACGGTGATGGCCACCGACGAACGGGTCATGGCCAGTGGCCGCAGCGAACAGCTCGAAGAAGAGGTGAGTTTTCCCGATGGCCGGCGTGCGTTCTGGCTGTCCACCAAGTCGCCGCTGCGCGATGCCGACGGCACCGTGGTCGGGCTGGTGGGCACCTCGCTGGACATCACCGAGCGCAAGATGGCCGAAGCGCGCCACCTGGAAGTGGAGGAACGCTATCGGCTGGCCGCGCGTGCCACCAACGATGCGATCTGGGACTGGCGCATCGCAGACGGCCACGTGATCTGGAACGAAGCGCTGACCACCCTGTTCGGCCATGCGCACAGCGCAACCGATGCGCGCTGGTGGCTGGACCACATCCACCCCGACGACCGCGCGCGGGTGGATGCCGGCATCCATGCCGTCATCGACGGCGACGGCGACACGTGGTCAGCCGAGTACCGGTTCCAGCGCGCCGATGGCAGCTTTGCCGCCGTGCTCGACCGTGGCGCGGTGCTGCGCGGCACCGCCGGAGCACCGGTACGGATGATTGGCGCCATGCTGGATCTGTCCGGCCGCAAGGCCGCCGAAGCGGCGCTGGCCGAGAGCGAAGAGCGCCTGCGCCTGGCGACCGAAGCTGGCGACATGGGCTTCTGGGACGTGGACCTGGTGCAGGACGTGTTGATCTGGCCGGCCCGGACCAAGGCGATGTTCGGCATCTCGCCGGATGTGCCGGTATCCATGCGCGACTTCTACGGCGGCATCCACCCCGACGACCTGGCCATGACCAGCGCCGCGTTCGCCGCCGCGGCCGATCCGGCGCGGCGCGCGCGCTACGACGTGGAGTACCGCACCATCGGCAAGGAAGATGGCGTGGTGCGCTGGGTGGCCGCCAAGGGCATGGGCCTGTTCGACGGCGACCGCTGCGTGCGCGTGGTGGGCGTGGCCATCGACATCAGCGCGCGCAAGGCCGCCGATGCGCGCCTGCAGGAATTGAACGAGCACCTGGAAAGCCGCGTGGCCGAAGAAGTGGCCGAGCGCACCCGCGTCGAAGATGCGCTGCGCCAGAGCCAGAAGATGGAAGCAGTGGGCCAGCTCACCGGCGGCATCGCGCATGACTTCAACAACATGCTGGCCACGGTGATCGGCCCGCTGGACCTGCTGGCCCTGCGCCTGGGTGACAGCGATGCGCGCGCCACGCGCTACATCGACATGGCCATCGACGGTGCCAGCCGTGCCGCACAACTCACCCAGCGCCTGCTGGCCTTCTCGCGCCAGCAGCCGCTGCAGCCGGTGCAGCTGGACGTGAACCAGCTGGTGGCCGGGATGTCGGACCTGCTGGTGCATTCGCTGGGCAGCCGCATCCATCTGCAAACCGTGCTCGCCGCCGACCTCTCGCCCGCGTTCGCCGATGCCAACCAGCTGGAAAACGTGATCCTCAACCTGGCCGTCAATGCGCGCGATGCCATGCCGGAGGGCGGCGATCTCAAGGTCGCCACGGCCAACTGCTGCATCGATGCGCCAGGCGACGACGCGCATCCCCAGGTTCCACCGGGCCGCTACATCCTGATCAGCGTGTCCGACACCGGCCACGGCATGCCGCCCAAGGTGGTCGCCAAGGCCTTCGATCCGTTCTTCACCACCAAGGGCGTGGGCCAGGGCACCGGGCTGGGCCTGTCGCAGGTGTATGGGTTCGTCAAACAGTCCACCGGCCACCTCAGGATCGCCTCGCAGGTCGGCCAGGGCACCACCGTGACGGTGTACCTGCCGCGCCCGGTGGCGGTGCTGGACACGGCCGACGCAACGGGCGCGCAGGGGCCGGAGAGTCCGGCGGCGGCCCGCGGCGGGCGCGAGTTGATCCTGGTGGTGGATGACGAACCGGCCGTGCGCCAGTTCTCCGTCGACGCCCTCAGCGAAATGGGCTATCCGGTGCTGGCCGCCGAAGGGGCGGACACGGCGTTGGCCCTGCTCGACGCGCATCCTGCGATCTCGCTGCTGTTCACCGACGTGGTGATGCCGCAGGTCAACGGCCGCGAGCTGGCCGACGAAGCGCTGCGGCGACGGCCGGACCTGCGGGTGTTGTTCGCCACCGGCTACAGCCGCAATGCGTTGGAGCGCGATGGCGTGCTCGACCCCAGCGTGCAGGTGATCGGCAAGCCGTTCACGCTGGACGAGCTGGCCGCGCGGATACGCGCGGTGCTGGCCAACGGGTGAGGCGTGCGCCGGTCACCCGGCGCATGTACACCGCTATCGCGCGCTGCGGTCCACGTACGGCCGCGATTGCAGGATCAGCACCTCGTCGCCGACCACGGCCCACTCGATGTCCTGGTCCACGCCGCCCAGCGCCTGCTTGGTGGTGGCTCCGACCTTGGCCAGGCGCGCGATGAGCGCATCGGTGAGCACCTGCCGGGAGCCGGTGATCGGCACCTCGCGCACCCCGCCACCGGCACTGGCCACCAGCTGGGTATCTTCGGCCGAGCGGCTCAGCACCTGCACGGCCTTGGACCAGTTCGAGTACATCACCTGCTCGGCCTGGCGCTTGCCCTCCACCACGCGGATGCCCAGGCCGCGCTTGGCCGAGATGTAGGTGATGTGGCGGCGCGCGGCATCGAAGGGATCGCGGGTGATCATCACGCCCGAGCTGTCCGACGGCGCGGCCCGCTGCACCAGCACCGCCATGGCCACCGCATCCTGGCGCAATCCGGCCGCCGTGCGTGCCTCGTAGGCCTCGAAGTTGTAGACCGAGGCCCACACGGTCTGCACGGCCTGGGCCACGGCCTCGGCGCGGGTCACGTTGGGTACGGTGGTGTACAGGCCGGCACCGCTGAAGCCGGGCAGGTCTTCGGAGTTGGAGGAGCTGCGCACGAACACCGCCGCGCCCTGCAGCTGGCCGCGCCATTGGCTCTCCAGCGCGCGCACGAAGGCCGGATCGGGCACCGCGGTGGCGATCGCGGTCCGCAGTGCCGCCAGTGCGTCACGGCGCACGTTCGGGTCGGTGTCGAAGCCGGGCCTGCGCTGCAGCTCGCGCAGCCGCTCGGGCACCTGCAGGCGCTGCATCATTGCCTGGTAATGCGAGAACGGCACGCAGAACCCGTCGGGTACGCGTGCGGCCGGGGGCAACACGGCCTTGAGGGTGCCGAGGTTGGCCGCCTTGACGCCGCAGTGGCTGCTGTCGCGCGCGCGCAGCGCCGCCAGCGGCTTGAGCGCAACCACGCCCAGGTCAGGGCGCGGCAGGTTGGCCGCTGCCGGGCGACTGGCCGTGGGCGACGGGGTCCTGGCCGGGCGCGTCAGCGGTGTCACCCGATAGTCGTTATGGGTGACCTCCAGCGCCACCCAGCGCCCGTCGTACGCGCGCAGCGCATTCTGCGCGTCGCGGAGGTACACGTTGGGAATGCCCCAGCCCTTGGCCAGCAGGTTCACGTGCGACAGCAGGGTGGACGGCCGCTGGGTCACCAGCCCGGCCACCGGCGACAGCGCGATGGGCACCTCGTCCAGCACCGGGATGTCGCGCGGCGACAGCGTGCGCAGCTGCGCCTCCGAACGCACGATGCGCAGCCGCCCCTCGGCGCGGCCAGTGTTCAGTGGCAGGAAGCGTTGCTCGCGCAGCAGCGCCTCCTGGCTGACATGGGCCAGGCCCATGCTGCCGGCTACCTGCTCATGCTGGGTGGAGTTGGTCTTGAAGCGGATCGGGTCGCGGAACGAGGCGCGCACCACCTCATCGGTCTGCCGCAGCAGGGCGGCGCTGAGTTTGTCGCCCTCCCAGAACTCATAGGTATAGCCCGGCAGGTCGCGCTGCCAACTGAGCGTGCCGAACAGGAAGCGCCGCTGCGGATCACGGTACTGCGCGTTGAGCGTGGCCTTGTCCAGGCTGCGCACCAGCCGCTGGCGGCGCACGAACTGCTCGTGCAGCGCGAAGCGCGGCGTGTTGATGTAGTAGATGCGCGCCGCGTTCTGGCGGTCGATCACGAAGATCAGGTTCGGCATCTCCAGCGCGGTACCGGGGTTGTAGACCCGGGCCAGCTGCATGAACTGCGCACGGCTGTCGATGCGCGACAGATAGTCCGGCCCCTCGGTGGGCGTTGCAGCGGCATCGCTGCCCTGCCGGTACTCGTACGGGGACGGTTTGCGGGCCGTCTGCGCCAGCACAGGCGCTGTGCAGCACAGCAGCAGCGCGAGCAGGGCAACCGCGGCCACCAGAGGCTGCGGCCGGGCAACGTGCGTACGGGATCGGTCCATGATGCCGGTGCGGGAGTTCAAGTGGGGGGATCATAAGCCAGACCGGCAGCGGTGGACGATCCGGTGCGCGATCCGGCCTGCGTTGGCCACACGGACGCCAGCGCACGCGGTCAGCGGCCGCGTGCCTGTGGTGGCAGGGGTCCGCACCCAGGGCGTGATGAACGGTTCGGTCCGCGAGCTGCCAGGGTGACGCCCCCGCCAACGCTGCCAGCGCCCCGGCCGAGGGAATGGATGGCGTCAGCGCAGCACGTCTTCGGCATCCACCAGCTGCACATCGTGCATCAGGTGGAGGTAGGCCTCGTAGTAGTGCTTGTGCGACGCGCCGACGAGGGTCAGCATGCGCATGCCGGGCGCCTGCCCCAGCACCTCCCGCATATTGGCGACCATGCGCAGGTTGCGGGTTTCCCAGTAGCCCACGTAGCTGCGGCCAAATGCCTGCGGCGACGGCTCCACCAAGGCCGCGCCGAAATCGCTGCGGTAGGTCTGCATCGCGCTTTCCGGGGTGTTGTACGCCCGGTAGATCGTCAGCATGCCGTCAGGCCGGGTCAGCTGGGCGTTCAGCGCAACGCCCGCGGCGCGGCGAGCGTTGGAATGCGGGTTGTCCCACGCTTTCCGGATCGCATCAGCGGCGGCCGTCTCCACCTCCTTCGGCGTGGGCGCATCGGCGGTGTGGTCATCCACCGCCCACACCCGCTCCAGCCCCAGCCGGGCGGCCAGCGTGGCGGCCACCAGCACGGACTCGTCGCGCCGCTGCAGGCGCTTGTCCAGGAAATCCACCAGCGCCGCGCTCAGGCCATCGGCGGCAATGCGTTGCTCGGTGGGCAGGCGCAGCCACTGCACCGCCGCCGAGTTGCGCTCACCGGCGGCCAGCCACACCGCGGCCAGCCATCGCCGCTGCGCCGCCGTTGGGTGGGTGGGCCACTGTGCCAGCAGGCGCTCGGCCTCGGCGTTGGCGGCCGGTACGTCCAGACCGGTGGCGGCCTGCGCCGGGCTGGTATCCACGCAATAGCTGCTCACGCTGTCGGCATAACGCGAGGGATAGCGGCGCATGGCGTCGCACTGCAGGCCGGACACGGCCTCCACCGCAATCGCCTCCGGCTTCCATGCGGCCAGACGCGCGAGCAGCGGTTCCAGCTGGGCCGGCGCGAAGGTCTCCGGCATTCCCGACAGATGCGGCGAGCCCAGCACCAGCACCTGGTTGGGCCGGCCCGCAGGCGGGCCCTTCAGCTGCTCCGGGTGAAAGGCTGGCTGATACGACGGCTCGGCGGCCAGTGCACTGGCGCTGCACAGCGCAAGAAGAAACATACCGCTGATGCGTCCGATCATGCTGCCTCCATGCAATGGCGGGTGCCTTGCCTGGAGGCGATGCTGGTGCAGCGCTGCTGCGCAGGGAAGCCCCGATGGTCATGGCAACCCTTTGGGCGTCTGCTGCATCGTGATCGGTCAGCTCCCCTGCTTCGGTACCACCCCCTCGCCGTCTTCCTTGATGAAAGGAAGATCCATCGGCGGCAGGATGTCCAGCACGACCTCGGAGGGACGACACAGCCGGGTCCCCAGCGCCGTCTGCACGAATGGCCGGTTGATCAGGATCGGGTGGGCCAACATCGCGTCCAGCAGAGCGTCGTCGCCGAGCCCAGGGTTGCCCAGCCCCAGCGCGTCATAGGGCGTCCCCTTCTGCCGGATCGCGTCGCGAACGCTCAGCCCCGCCGCTCCAATCAGTTCGACCAGGCGCGCGCGGCTGGGCGGGTCGGCCAGGTAGTCGATGACCTGCGGCTCGATGCCCACGTGCCGGAGCATCGCCAGCGTGTTGCGCGAGGTGCCGCACTTCGGGTTGTGGTAAATGACGGCGTTCATGCGTCCTCCGCGTGGTTCAAGGCTGCGTCCAGCACACCGGCAGCCGCCGCAAGCGCGACCGCCTCCGCCGCGCCTTTGCGTTCGCTGTAGCGGTCCACCAGGTAGTCGCTGCGCCCGCGCACCAGCAGGGTGAACTTGACCAGTTCCTCCATCACGTCCACAACGCGATCGTAATAGGCCGATGGCTTCATCCGCCCCGTGTCATCGAACTCCTGCCATGCCTTGGGCACGGACGACTGGTTGGGGATGGTCACCATGCGCATCCAACGGCCCAACACCCGCAGGGCGTTGACCACGTTGAACGATTGCGAGCCACCGCAGACCTGCATCACCGCCAGCGTACGTCCCTGGGTGGGGCGCACGCTGCCTTCCTCCAGCGGCAGCCAGTCGATCTGGTTCTTGAACACCGCCGTCAGCGTGCCGTGCCGCTCCGGGCTGACCCACACCTGGCCTTCGGACCAGAGCGATGCCTGGCGCAGCTCCTGGACCTTGGGATGCGTGGCCGGTTCGGCATCGAGCATCGGCAGGCCATGCGGATCGAACAGCCGCGTCTGCGCTCCAAGCTGCTCCAGCAGCCGCTGCGCTTCCAGCGCCAGCTTGCGGCTGAACGATTGCGGGCGCAGCGAGCCATACAGGATGAGAATGCGCGGGCGATGGCGCGGCGCGGCGCCCTGCTCCAGCCGGGTGGCCGAGGGAAGGTCCAACGCGCCGGGCACTATGTTGGGGAGGGGGTGCATCGGGTTGTCCGCCGAATATGTTTCCATTATTCTAGAATCATGGAACATACAACTGCAACACACGCACTGGCTGCCCTGGGCCACCCCACCCGGCTCTCCATCTTCCGCCTGCTGGTGCAGGCCGGCTGCGGCGGCCAGCTCGCCGGCGACATCGCCCAGGCGCTGGCGCTGCCCGGGGCCACGCTGTCCTTCCACCTGAAGGAGCTGAGCGCGGCCGGGTTGATCAATGCCGAGCAGCGCGGCCGCACCATCTGTTACCGGGCCGAGTTCCAGGCCATGAACGCGCTGGTGGCCTACCTCACCGAGAACTGCTGCGCCGATGACCACGCGTGCGACCGAGCCGGTTGCTGAGCTCTGACCGGGGACCGGTTGGACGTACGCAGCTATCACGCCTATGGACAGCCCGTGTTCGCCGATGCCACCGTCATCCAGGCCAAGGACGGGGTTCCGGACAACATCCCCAGACCCCCGCCGGGTTCGCTCCCGCAGTGCCGTTGAGCATGGCCTCGTTGGCGGGTAACACCGTGGTGCTGGACTTGGGCGATGGTCAGTTCGCGCACTACGCGCACCTTCAACCTGGACGTGTCGCGGTAAAAGCAGGTCAGCGCGACCGGCGCGGCCAGCCACTGGCAAGGATCGGCAACTCTGGCGATGCGCGATGGCCACATCTGCACTTCCAGGTGACCACCGGCCCCGGCGTGATGAGCAGCGAAGGACTACCGTTTGCGCGTGATCATTTCCGTGCCCAGGGACCCTCGGGCAAATGGAGCATCAGGCAGAACGCGTTTCCGTTGGCCGAGGGTGAGTTGGACCGTTGATCGTGGCGATGGACGGAGGCGGCGCGGTCAGCGCCGCTTCTACTCGTGGTCGCATGGCCACCACACAAGGTCCGCCTTCGACTTCCTCCCGCAAGGTCGTCAGTTCTCTAGAATTCCGCTTCCTTGCTGGCAGCCGGTTGCAGCACTTGCCGCCCTAGATCATTGCCGATGTTGAGGAACCCGATCCCGCCCGACAGTCCTTGTGCCCGCATGGCCTGCGTTTGCACGACCGAAGAATAATCCGCGAAGAAATCGGGCTTGCGCCATTGCGCGGAAATCGAATCGCGACTGCCGCCCAGATCATTGTTCCAGGTCACGGCCTTCTGCGAACCGGGCGAACCGAACTTGCGCTTGAGCAGCTCCATCACCCGCGGCTCCGCCTCGAACCCCGTGGTGTTGAAGCGCAGGGCGATGACACGCCCGTTGCGCAGCAAAACCAGGCCGCCCGCACCTTCCAGGGAAAAAGCGTCACCTGCGCCCGCGCCGATCGACATGCCGATGGGCGCAATCCATGCGGGGGCCTCAGCCGTGGCGAAGACCAGGTAACCGTACTCGCCTGGGCCGAACTCGGTATTGCCTACGGCCATCTTCGTCGTGCCGGGCGCGGCGCACAACCCTGTTGCCGGTGGCGCGGCCTTGAGCGGCTCCGGCGGCGGGGTCGTCAGCTTGTTGAACGCCCTGGCCCCCAATCCGATGTTGCTCCTGCGGGCAGCTGGAGCGGGCGTGGATAGTTCGCAAACGGGCAGCGTTAGTGGCGCCCCCAGCGTGATGCCGAATATGTCCGTTTCCGCCGCAGATACCGAGCCGACGGACGAAATGTTCAGTAGAACGACAAGGGAACCGGCGGCTGCGGTGAAACGCATGAGGCTGTCATCCAAGCTGGATCATGGTTGAGGCGAAGTATATGCCCTGTTACTGCTCGGCGCTGCGCTCGGCGGCCAGGGCGCGGCCGACGAGCCGCACCGAATGTCCGCTCCCGGCCAGCAGCGGACATCGGTGCCCGCCCCGTGTTACTTCCGGCATTCGTCCCGCTTCCACAGCCCCGCTAACGTAGGTGCTCAATCAAGCCAGGGGATGGCCGATGTGTCGCAGTGCGCTATGGGCGGTATTGCTTCTGGTCTCTCCAATGATCGTCAATGCTTCTGCAACAAAGACGCAGGCGTGCGCGGCTGACGAATCACCCGCGCTACGCGGCTCGCAGTGCGCCACGGTAGATGTTCCACTGCGCCATGCCGACCCCTCAGGCGAGCACATAACGTTGTTCGTGCGGCGCATACCCGCCCCCGCCGACCAACCCAAGCGCGGCGAGGTCTGGCTGCTCTCTGGCGGACCGGGCGAGTCAGGGGCATCCCTGTATCCCATGATCCAGACCTACCAGCGTGCATTCCCCGGGTTTGACCTTGTGATCCCGGACCACCGGGGCACGGGTCGGTCAGCGCGGATCTGCCCCATCCAGGAGTCACCGGACAGCCCGGATGGCACAGGGCTGGCGGGAGCCGAATGGGGCCCGTGCATCGGCACCATGTATGCGGATCTGCAACGTACCTCGGCGTTCTCCATTACCGAGGGCGCGCGCGATCTCGGTATTCTGATGTCAGAGGCAGAACGCGGCGGCCAAGTGCTGCTGTATGGCGTTTCCTACGGCACCCAGTTGGCGCTGCGTGCGCTCCAGGTCAATGATCTCCATGTGGATGGCCTGATCCTCGATGGATTGGTGCCGCCCGAGGCCACTCAAACGTGGGACCTCAGCCGACGCACTGCGCTTGTTGACCAGGTGGGCCGGCAGAGCATGGATGCGCGTAGCGTGGAGCGCTACCGAGAGCTGTTGGCGGTGAAGGACTCTGCCTGGCAGCAGGAAGTGCCCGGCGGCGATCTGCGGCGGTACTTCGCCGCGCTGCTGAGCTTCCCTACCCTGCGCGATCGCATCCCGAGGATCGTGCAGGATCTTTCCGAGGGTGATGCCCGCTCGCTGGTCGCCACGACAAAGGACTGGAAGAAGGCGCTGGCGCAGCTGGGACAGGATGGAAACAATCAACCGGCCCTGCCGCTGGTGATGCTCATTGCCGCCTCGGAGAACAACGCCCGCCCGGAGCTCAGCCTGGCCACTGTCAATGAAGAGGCCAAGGACGCACTCTTCGTCAGCCCCATTCCCGGCCTGCTTGTGAGTGGCAGTGTTCCCCGCTACCCGCGCGATGCATGGTTCGGAAAGAGCCCGGGCACCCTGCCGCGAACCCTGATACTGCAGGGGACGTTGGATCCGAATACCGCATACGCCGGTGCCGAAGAGCACGCTGCCACGCTTCGCAAGGCGGGGTCTGTCACGTTCCACACGGTGGACCGCGGCGCCCATCTGCTGGCACTGGTGGCGCCACGCTGTTTTGTCGCGGCTGCCCGCAGCTTTGTTGACGGTGCCGTGGTGAGCGAGCGCTGCGCGAAGCCTGCGTTGGAGTGAGATGCCTTGAGCGGATCAGCTCGACACCCAGCGTCCTCGATCGCCAAGCGGAGCTGCTGGTCGACACGCTCTGACTCTTGCCCGCTCTGGATCCACTTTTTGCCAGGAGCAGACACCCCGCACCGGAATAGGCACACCTCTTCATAGCAGCACGTGCTCGCGGCGCTATCGCCGGGATGGTCGTTCAACCTGGTTCGGGATAGCCCGCCGGCTTGACGCCGCGAGGGCATCATTTACTGCTACGTGCGCGCTAGCGTCGCGAGCCGGTTGCCGCCTTGTGCTCGACTTCCTGCTGATCAAACGCTGCTCTGGCTGCATCTATGTCCGCGATATGGTCGCTCGCCCAACTGCCCAGTGCGATCACCGGCTTGGTCAGCGATACCCCGAGCGGCGTCAAGCTGTATTCGACGTGAGGTGGCATGACCGCGATGACGGTGCGGTTGATCAGGCCATCGCGCTCAAGTCCGCGCAGGCAGAGCGTCAACATCCGCTGCGAGATGCCGTTGATCGATCGCTTGAGTTCGGTAAAGCGATGGGGGCCACCGGACAGCATCATGATGATCAGGATGCTCCACTTCTCGCCCACGCGTGCCAGCACCTGACTGATCTTCTGACAGTCCGAGCTCTGTATTTCCAAGGGTGCAGCAGTCACATCCATGATACCGGGTTCTCATTTTGTGCCGTATTGTGCCGCGTTTTTACCATGGTTACATTGCTAGCCCCAGTCACAATTATATACCGAGGCTCGCTATGCAGCTCCTGCACGTCGACACCAGCATCCTGGATGACCAATCCGCCAGCCGGCAGCTCAGCCGGGCCATTGTCCAGCGGCTGCGCGACAGCCGTGACGGGACGACCGTCACCACCTACGACCTTGTCGCCGACCCCGTGGGACACCTCACCGCAGCGGAGTTCTTCGCCTTCCAAGGCGTCGTGCCGGACGCCCACGACGCCCAACAGGCAGTGACGCGCAACGCTGCGATTCTGAATGATTTCCTCAGCGCGGATGTCATCGTCATCGGCGCGCCGATGTACAACTTCGCCCTTCCCTCTCAGCTGCGCGCCTGGCTGGACCGCCTTGCGGTGCCTGGCAGGACGTTCCGTTACACGGCCAATGGTGTGGAAGGCCTGGCGGCGGGCAAGCGGGTTGTCGTGGCCTCGACCCGCGGTGGACTGTACGGCGAGGGCACGCCCATGGCTGCGTTGGACCATCAGGAGACCTACCTGCGGGGTTTCTTTGGTTTCCTCGGCGTCACCGACATCACCTTCGTCCGCGCTGAAGGCCTGGCGTTTGGTCCGGAGGCGCGCACTGCAGCGCTTGCCGCAGCCCTGGCCGAAGCGCAGCAGCTGGCTGCCTGATCCCTGACCGATGAATCATCCGCCCTCGGAGCAAAACTGATGAATGCACTCGTACAGGACGATTCCCTGCCACAGCGACGTATCTCCCACCGGACCCGTGGCCATGGACACGGTCCAATCACCCGCCTGATGAGTCCCTCGGATCTTGGCCAGTGGCTGAAGCCTTTTGTGTTCCTGGATACCTTTTCCATTGACCGCGAAGCGATGAGCGCACTGGCCGATATGCCGCTGCACCCGCATTCGGGCATCGCCACCGTGACCGTATTCACCGAAGGAGAGGCCCGCTACAGTGATCCCGAGCTCGGCTCCGGGACGCTGACGTACGGCGGCGTGGAGTGGATGCGTGCAGGGAGCGGCGTCTGGCACGGCAAGGAGATTTCGCCCGGTGATGCACCCTGGATGCAGGGGTTCCAGCTTTGGCTTTCCCTGCCTGCCGAGCTGGAGAACGCAGCGCCAGTGAGTTGCTACATCGAAGCGGCCGCGATGCGGCATGCCGGGCCGGCGCACGTCATCGTCGGGTCGTACCAGGGCGTGCAAAGTCCTGTTCCGGCACCCGCCGGCGTCAACTACCTCCTGGTGACTCTCAAGCCGGGCCAGCACTGGACCTACCAGCCGCCCGCCGGTCACACCGTTGGATGGTTGGCGCTTGCCAAAGGCGGCCTTCAGGCCGACGGCCTCATCCACAAGGGCGAGATGGTGGTGTTCGAGACCGGCGAGGCCTCGATAGCCCTGCACGCGGCAGAGGGGCAGGATGCGGTGTTCGTGTTGGGGTCAGCGGTGCCCCACCCGCATGACCTGCATCTGGGCCACTACTCCGTGCATACCTCCGCAGCGGCTCTGGAGAAAGGCGAGCGCCGCATCGCGGCGCTGGAACGCACGCTCAGCGCAAGCGGAGACCGTCGCACCGCTGTCGGGACGATTCCCGTCTTCCGTTGATCACGCTGGGTGACTCGAGATGTCGGCAGAGAGTGAACTGGTGAAGCTGCTTAGCGGCAACGACTGGGAAGAGCAACACATAGCGCGTGCCGTGGAGATAATCAGGTTCCGCACCTACGACCTGAGCCGGGTGCGCCCCAACCTGGCAACCTATGGAATGATCAGGCTGAGACAAGTGACGAGCCTGGTAAGCAACGACAGCCTGCAGGAGTTCTGACACGCCTCGATTGTGGCACGACGTATGGATTGGGGATTCCGCACTCACGGTTCGACGATCGATGGCAGTTGATCGACAAGCGCGAACTGGTTGCAGCACTGACTGAATCGCCCAGTCTGTCGAAGACGAGTAATTGCCTCACTGGGTGTCCGCTTCCGGCCAGAAGCGGACAGCAGAAGCTGCAGCAAGAAAGTCTCGTCTGGTCGTCATGCTGCTAATGCTCATGCTGTTGGGACTAGCTCGATGCTAATGGAGCGAATCGCTCGGCCTGCTCATCAGCAGTCAACGTCGAGATGAGCGGGATTCATCGAGCTCGCCCACCACACAGGTGGGTGAGCGGTGCAGCATGCTTACTTGCCTGTCACTTTCCCGCTGAGCAACAGGCGAGCCTGAGACTGCCATCCCCCGATGAAGATGTCGGGCTTACCATCGCCGTCCAGGTCGCCGCGGGCCATGCTCCAGCTTCGACCTACCGTCTCCGCAGAAATCACAGCAGCGGTCACATCGGTGAAGTTGCCCTTTCCATCGTTCTGCCAAGCCCGCACCTGTAGGGGCATAAAGCCGGGCACATCGATCGCGCTCACAACCAGGTCCTGGTAACCGTCCCCGTTGAAGTCAACTACGGTCCCGCCCCAGCTCGAGAAGCGGTGTTTGGGTAGGCGCGCGTCGGTCTCATCCTTGAACTTTCCATTGCCAAGGTTGATGAAAATTCGGGACTGGGGATCCTTGTCCCACGCACGGTTGTTGCTGGTCAGATTGAAGAAGATCAGATCCGGCAGGCCATCACCAGTGGCATCCAGTGAATGAACTTCACGGGTCTCGGTGGGCACCTGCTCTCCCAAGTTCGCCGTGGCATCACTGTAGCGACCGGTACCGTCATTGAGGAACAGTCGATTCAACGGATCTTGGACAGCAATCACCATGTCCAGGTCACCATCGCCGTCTACATCCACCACAGCTATGCCCTGGGCCTGAACGTCCAGCTGCGGCATATGGGTCGTGGTAGCGTCCTTAAAGTAGCCAGGACGTGCAGGGTCGTTGAGCCACAGGTAGGTCTGAGCAGGCCCGCTCTTGCCTTCAGTGGTGTTGCCTACAACGATGTCTATAAGTCCATCGCCATTCACGTCGCCGACTTCAACGGCATTGGCTTGGCTTCGAGCGGGGAGCCGTTCATTGGCTTGCCTGAAGCCGCCCTTGCCATCACCGAGATAGAGGTTGTGCTGCTCAGTGTCTTCTGCGACGAAGATCAGGTCGAGGTTCCCATCGCCGTCGAAGTCGGCCGCCCTGACGTGTTCGTTGTCGCCGGAGCTGGCGGCAAAGACGCCGGCCTTCTCTGTCAGCTTTCCGGTTCCATCGTTGATGTAGAGCCTATTTGGCCCATTCTCCACCGCCACCGCCACGTCAAGATCACCGTCTCCATCTACATCAAGCATGGTCGCATCCAACGCATGGAGCCGAGGCGCGGCAGGAACATGGGTAGATGTTGCATCGGTAAACGTAGTGTCGGAACTGCTGGTGCCCGAAGATGGCTGTGAAGAAGAGTTCGTCGGAGAGGCACACGCGGACAGTGACGTTCCACATGCGACGAGCAGAAACAACGTGGCTCGAGACCCGCTCTTCATGATGCATGGCTCCTTGACGGTATGAATAGGCATTGGGGTCCCAGCTGTTGTCCACACGCACAAACTTGGCGTGCCTGGCCGCCTTCTCCACCTCTGACATGGTGCGGTTGTAGATGGCGGTCTGCTTAGTCTGCGCGTCGCCGCCCACTACGTGGTCAACGTCATTCATCAGTGCATCGAAGCCCTGCTGTGCAACGAGTCTACTGTCATTCTTCGTGGCACGGCCGATCAGCGAGTTGGCCATGCCTCCATTGCGGTGGAACTCGGTATCGGTCTCTCCAGGGAGAAGTGCTGTGACCGTCACGCCGGTGCCGCGAAACTCTTCACGAAGCCCCTCTGCGAAGATGAATCCAAATGCCTTTCTCGGACCGTAGACCGTCTCATACGGGGTCGGCTGCGTAGCTGAAATCGATGAGACGACCAAGATCTTGCCCTTGCCTTGCTCCAGCATGTGCTTGGTAACCCGATGTGCGATGTGCACAAGCCCGCTCACGTTGATCGAGATGATGCGCAGATGGTCTTCAAGGGCCAGTTCAGCGAAGCCGCCGCCGATGGCGATGCCAACATTCAGGGCGGCGGCATCAACACGACGATTGAGAGAGACGATGAAGTCCCAGAAGTCCTGCACGCCTTCGTACGTTGCCGCATCGGCACGGTGAGCAAAAGCCTCGGCGCCGCCGCGCACCTCGATGTCTCGCCCTCGGCGCTCAGCCACGCCATACGGGGGCTGGAGACACGCCAAGGTGTGCGCCTGTTCAACCGCACCAACAGGAGCGTGACCCTGACGCCGGCGGGGAAGGAACTGCTGGTACGCCTCAACACAGGGTTCGGGGAAATCGAGTCGGGTCTAGAGACCTTGAATCGATACCGAGACCGCCCGATCGGCCAGCTGCGGGTGAATGTCCTCAGCGACGCCGCGCGTCTGATCCTGGCCCCCATCCTGGCGCGCTATATCCAAGCCTTTCCCGATGTGCAGATGGAAGTGGTTGTGCAGGACGAGGTCGTGGACATCGTCAACGATGGTTTTGATGCGGGCATTCGCTACGGCGGGCTGGTACCGGAGGACATGGTGGCCATCCCGTTGGGCCAGCAGCTCAGATGGATCATGGTCGCCTCCCCAGGCTATCTGAAGGAAAGCGCTCTTCTGGAAAGTCCCGCAGACCTGGCGAACCACCGATGCCTGGGTATCCGGATGGGCAACAAGCAGATCTATCACTGGGAGCTTGAATCCGGTGATCGGTCAGAAGTGGTCTCCGTGGACTGGGCGGCAATACTCAACGAGACGATTCTGGCCATCGAACTGGCAGAGACCGGCGGAGGCATTGCCTACTGCCTGGAGAACAGAGTCACCACGCAGCTAGCCGAGGGTCGTCTTCAACGGGTGCTGCCCGAATGGACCTCGATGGGACCAGCATTTCATCTCTACTACCCCAGCCGGCGACAGCTGCCAGAGTCGCTGAGAGCACTCCTGCGTTTGATCCAGGCTGAGAACACTTGGTGACAGTCTCGATCCCTGCACAGAGGCAGAGCGCGCCAATCCAAAAGCCGACTAGATGTCCGCTTCCGGCCAGGAGCGGACGCCCACGGCCCATGCAGCGGCTCCTGCATTACCCATTCGGGGCAGGCGGGCAGCCAAGCCTACCGGCAGACTGGCGCCTTTACCCCGGGAAGGACAACGAAATGAGCACCTCCAATCGCAAGACGGCCAGCTTCGGCGTGCCGTGGGAATCGGCTTATGGCTACGTGCAGGCCGTGCGCGTGAACAATTCAATCTTCGTGTCGGGCCAGCTCTCACACACGCCGGAGGGGCAGTTGGTAGCGCCGGCCGCGCTTGGGGCTGACGGAAAGCCTGCCAACTTCGACACCATGGAGGCGCAGATGAAGCGCACCTATGAGAACGCCAACGTGTTGTTGGCCGAGCTGGGCGGATCGCTGGCGGATGTGGTGGAGGAAACCCTGTTCGTCATCGATGTGCCGGCCGCGTTCGCCGCCAGCGGCAAGGTCAGGCCCGCCGTCTATGGCCAGACTGTACCGCAGGTGGCCAGCAACCTCATCGGGGTTTCCGCGCTCGCCTTCCCCGAACAGCTGATCGAGATCGCCTTCCGCGCTGAAGTGCAGTCGTAGCCCGACCCCTGAAGCGAAGGAGCACCCCGCACCGACATGGAAAGCCCGCGGGCGCAGTCACGCCCGCAGGCCTTCCTCACGCTGGCTCCGCAACTTACATGCCCAGGTCGGACAGCCCCGGGTGATCATCCGGGCGGCGCCCCAGTGGCCAGTGGAACTTGCGTTCGCTGTCCTTGATGGGCATGTCGTTGATGCACGAGAAGCGGCGCTCCATCAGGCCATCCGCGCCGAATTCCCAGTTCTCGTTTCCATAGGAGCGGAACCAGTTTCCAGAGTCGTCGCGCCATTCATAGGCGTAGCGCACGGCGATGCGGTTGCCGGTGAATGCCCACAACTCCTTGATCAGGCGGTACTCAAGCTCTTTCTTCCACTTTCGGGCAAGGAACTGCCGGGCTTCCTCGCGGCCGTGGGTGAACTCGGCGCGGTTTCGCCACTGGGTGTCGAGCGAATAGGCAAGCGCCACTTTGTCGGCATCGCGGGAATTCCAGCCATCTTCTGCCAAGCGAACCTTCTGGATCGCCGATTCGAGAGTGAACGGGGGAAGGGGGGGACGGGGTGCTTCTGCGGACACGGTGGGGCCTCCAATGGAAATGGATGAACGGGGTACTGCGGCGGGATTTCGGTTACTGCAGCGTTAGCGCGTGGCGTGCTTCAACAACAACTGCGCAACATCCTTTGCGGTGTCTGCGGCGTCGTAGTCACCCATCACGCGCGATACGGTGATGGCGCCTTCCATCAGAACCAGCAGCTGCCGCGCCAGAACGGCCGGCTGCGCGACGTTCAGTTGCCCGGTGAGCTCCAGCGTGTAATCAAGCAACTTCTGCTTGTGGTGCTTGGCGATCCCGCGGATCGGGTCGTGGGAATCGCCGACCTCACCTGCCGTGTTGATGAAGGCACAGCCGCGATAGCCCTCGGACGTGAACCAGCCTTTGAGCACCGTGAACATGCCCAGGATGCGTGCTTCCGGGCTGCCGGCCTTGTCGCATTCCTGCCTGAACCAGTTGAGCCAGCGCACGTCCCGCGCGCTCAACGCGGCTGCGGCAACCTGGTCCTTGTTTTCAAAGTGTCGGTAAATGCTCTTGCGCGCAACGCCTGAGGTCTTCACCAGCAGATCCATGCCGGTGGCATGTATTCCGTTCTGGTAAATCAGCGCCTCCGCCGTGTCCAGGATCTTCAGTCGGGTGTCGGTCGTTGTCTTATCCATGGCGCCAAGGTAGAACGATCGTTCTACCTTGTCAACCAGCGCGTACACATCAGCGTGGCGGCACAGTTGCCGAAGGCGACCTGCCAGGTAATCCGGACATTTCTACACCCTGTAGCGCCCGGCCGGGTTGGCCAATATCTGGCTCGGATTGCATGCACACGCCAGCTTCCGCTTCCTGCCAGGAGCAGACCTCCTAGGACCTTACTGCGGCTCTCTCGTTCACCTGGCCGGGGACCAGCGCTCGCGTGCGTCAGTGACTGACTACTGGGTTTGATCGTTCAAGCCGGGCATAGATCTCGCTCACCCATTCGACAAAGACGCGAACTTTTGTGCTGAGCTGCCGGCTCGGTGCATAGGCGATGAAGACGTCCAGCGGCGCAGGCCGCCATTCCTGGAGCACAGCTACCAGCTCGCCCCGATCGATTGCCGGTCGCACCATGAAATCCAGCGTATGAATGAGCCCGAGCCCGGCTAATCCCGTTGCCAGGTGGGCATTGCTTTCATTGACCATCACCGCACAGTCGGGGACGATGTCCATCGGCATTCCTTCGCTGAGAAAATGGAGCGGAGGTGCCTTGCCGCTGTGCGCGGAAAAGTACCCAACTACCGGAAACCGAGACTGAAGCAGTTCTTCAGGGTGAGCAGGCACACCGTAGCGTGAGATGTACGCCGGACTAGCGCAGGTGGTCCATTCAAGACTCCCGATCCTGCGGGAGATCAATGCACCGTCGTCTGATGTGCTGCGGATGGCACAGTCTATGTTTTCGCCGATGACATCCGACGTCCGGTCGGTAACGCCCAGGTGCAGTTGTATGTCCGGATACAGTGCGCGGAACTCAGGCAGTGCCGGGATCAGCACACCACTGGCGGTCGAGCCGCCAGTGTCCACGCGCAACCGGCCCTTGGGGCTGCCTTGGGCACGCCCCAGCGTGGCCTCCACGTCATCCAGCTCCGTCAACAGGTGGCGGATGCGTTCGTAGTATGCAGCCCCGTCATTGGTGACGCTGACGCGGCGAGTGCTTCGCTCGAGCAGCTTGACCCCAAGATGCCTCTCCAGTGCGCTGATCGACTTGCTCAACGTGGCATTGGGCATCTGGAGTGACTCAGCCGCGCGATTGAAGCCGCCCGTCTCCACGACGCGAGCGAAGGCGCGTATTGCCTGCATGTGGTCCATCAGGGGCTCCCGGTAGTGTGCAATTATTCACCCACGGAAATAAAGAATCAATTATTTCCGCGTTTATCTGGCAAATGCGACCCAATAGACTTGCACCATCGCGGCAGCAGCCGTCCAAGCAGACAACGTCATGCACATTCAGGATTTGGTCAACGTCCACACCGCGAAACATGCCGGCAAGGTCGCTTTGGTCACCGGCGGCAGTTCGGGCATCGGCTTGGCCGCCGCCAAGCGCCTTGCGAACGAGGGAGCGCTGGTGGTCATCAGCGGGCGGCGCCAGCACGAGCTTGACCGCGCCGCAGCCGATATCGGGCATGGTGCACTTGCAGTGCGCGGTGACATCTCCATCGCCGCTGACCTGGACGCCATCATGGATGCCATCCGCACAGCACATGGTCGGCTGGACCTTCTCATTGCCAACGCAGGCGGTGGCGAGTTCACCCCTATTGGCTCCATCACCGAGGCAGGGTTCGACAAGTACTTCGGTATCAATGTCAAAGGTACGTTGTTTACGGTGCAGAAGGCACTACCGCTGATGACCGCTGGCGGTGCCATCGTCGTTACGGGTTCTATTGCGGCCAATCAGGGCGTACCCGCGTTCGGTGTCTATGCAGCATCGAAGGCCGCGCTGCGATCGTTCGTGAGGACATGGGCCTCCGAGCTGAAGGGTCGGGATATTCGGGTGAATCTGGTTGCGCCCGGCGTTGTGGTTACCCCGGCCTACAAATCCGAGCTGGGCATGAGCGACCAGGACATCAACGCCTACCTTGCCGACATAGAGCAGAAGGCCCCATTAGGGCGTGCGGGCACCCCGGATGAGATTGCGAAGGCCATGTCGTTCCTGGCGTCGCCGGATGCGTCCTACATCACCGGCGTGGAGCTGACGGTCGACGGCGGCCTGACCCAGATCTGACATGGCAATGCGGGACACCCCGCGGTTCGCCCTCCCACCCCACTGAGATAGACGAAATGACCATGCAGGACAATCTGAAAATTGCGCACCGTTTCCTTGAGAAAATGGGTTCCGGCGCAGCGCCCGAGGAGATCGCGTCGCTGTTCAGCGCGGACCTGGAATGGCACATTCCGGGCGACAGCGCCGCCCTGCCCTGGATTGGTCGAAAATCCGGACGAGGCGCGGTGGAGAGCTTCGTGCGTGAGTCAAGCACCTTGATGGAGCGCATCCGACTGGATGTGCATGATGTTCTGGGCAGCGATGACCGGGCTGTCATCGTGGGTGAGCTCGTTACGCTCATCGCCGCCACGGGGAAAGTGATCGAGTCGCCTTTTGTGATCGTGCTGACCGTCGCAGGGGGCGAGATTTCCAACTTCCTGATGCTTGAGAACAGCTTTGCCGTGGCCGAGGCCACTCGCCCCTGATCCTGGCTTTCGCGTAGCCGTGAGGTTGCATCCCGTAAGGCGCGGAACTGACTCATGCCAACGTTTCCATTCGATGCCGTGCTGTTCGACTGCGATGGCGTACTGGTTGATTCCGAGCCTCTGACCGCCTGCGTGCTGTCGGAGATGCTGAGCGAGCAAGGCTGGCTCCTGACGCCAGAGCAGGCGGCCGAGCGTTTCATCGGGAAGGCCGTCGCTGGGCAGGCGAGCGTGATAGAGGCACACACGGGAAGACCGTTCACCACGCTATGGCTGGATGAGTTCCGTCGCCGCCGTAACGTCTTACTGGAGCGTGACCTGGTAGAAGTCCAGGGCGCCAAGGTCGCCGTGGCGTCCATCTTCGCCGCCACGGGCGGCCAGATTGCCTGTGCATCCGGGGCAGACCTGCAGAAGGTGACCCTGCAACTGCAGAAGGTTGGACTTGCCGAGCCATTCGCCAACAACGTCTTCAGCGGGCAGAGCGTGCCTCGCAACAAGCCCTATCCCGATGTGTACTTCGCGGCGGCGGCGGCACTGGGGGCATCGCCTGGGCGCTGCGCTGTCATAGAGGACACCGAGACCGGGACGATGGCCGGCGCCGCGGCGGGTGCAGTCGTGTTCGGCTACAGCGCGGGCGGCGTCTACGGAAGTACGTCAGAAAGCCTCCTCAGAGCAGGGGCGCACGTTGTCTTCCATCGCATGGAAGACCTTTTTGGCATTCTGAAGGGCTATCAGCGTAACGAGAGCAGCAAGAACCCAGCCCCCCCAGGCCCACGGTAGGAGCTGGACATCAGCCTGGGAAGTGGCCTGCCCGCACTGTGTCCGCTTCCGGCAAGAAGCGGATATCGTCCGGTCACCTCATCGCCTACAGGAGCATTCCGCCCGAGGCCTCGATGCGCTGGCCGGTAATCCAGTGATGACTTCCCGCCAGCAGGTGTGCAACGGCCATACCGATGTCGTCGGGTCGACCCGTGCGCCCCATCGCCGTGTGCTGTGCCACGTAATGGTTCACAGCAGCATCGTCGCGCACGGCGCCACCGAAGAAATCGGTCTCGGTGGCGCCAGGGGCGACGGCGTTGACCGCGATGCGCCTCGGCCCCAACTCCAGCGCGAGATAGCGGGTCGCCGTTTCCAGCGCGCTCTTCATTGCCGCGTACGCCAGGCTTCCCGCAGCCACGTGTCGGGTCAGGCTGGTGGAGATGTTGATGATGGCACCGCCATCGGCCAGCTGCGGCGCCAGCAACTGGGTCAGCAGCAGTGGCGCCTTGAAATGCACGCGGTACAGCAGGTCAATGTCATCGCCTCGTATCTCACCGAAGGCCGATGGTGCGTGCAGCCCTGCATTGTTCACCAGCTGGTGGACGTGCGATGCATCCCAGCGCTGCAGTTGCGCCCGCACGGCTGCTGCGAACGTCTCCAGCGATCCAGTCGCATCCAGATCCAGCGGCAACATCGCGGCGCGCACACTACAGGCTTCAATCTGGCGCAGGGTCTCGGCGGCCTGAACCTGCTGATGCTGGTAGGTGATCATCACGTCGCTGCCCTGCCTGGCCAAGTGGAGGGCAATGCTGCGGCCAATGCCCCGGCTGCCACCGGTAACCAGGGCGATCGTGCGCGGTGTAGGTACGTTGTTCATCGTGGCTTTGTCTCGTGAACCGGAGCGTGACATGCTGCGCCCACGGTGCCGCCTGCACGTGCCCAATTGCGTACGATCCTTGCCCGATTCCCCTGCCACCGAAGATCACCAGGCCACGTTGCGTGCATTGGCACTGCAGGCACAGGCGGTGCTGTGCGCACGGAGCGTAGACGCGTCGCCGCTACTGGAACTTCTGCCCGGCGCCTGGCTGGCGCGTACCGGGTCGACACGCGTTCCGGCCCCGGCACTGTACCGCCCTGCGGTGGGAGCGGTGCTGCAGGGGGCCAAGCAGGTATGGGTGGACGATGCGGTACTGGAGTATCGCGCCGGCAGCGCATTGCTTACCCGTCAGCCGGTTCCCGCTCGCGGGATGGTGTCCCGCGGCGACCACCACGCGCCTTTCCTGGGGCTGGTGGTGGAGCTGGACCCGGTCGCCCTGCGGCAGTTGCTTGGCCAGTTGGGCAACCCACCTGCGGTCGAGGTCGCACGACCTGCGCCGTTCAGTGTGGTCTGCCTGGATTCGCCGGTACTGAACTGTCTGCAGCGTCTACTGGCGTTGGCCCTCGACACGTCCGACGCGCAGCGGCTGCTGTGGCCCGGCCTGCAGCATGAGCTGCTGTTTCGTCTGTTGCAGGGTGAGGCCGGGCCGGCGCTGCGGGCGATGGCCCAGCCTTCCGCCTTGGCACGCCGCATGGCGAGCGCCATTGGCCACCTGCAACGCAGCTTCAGGCAACCACTCGATGCGGCGGCGCTGGCCAGCCGCGCAGGCATGGGCAGCGCGCTGTTCTATCGACATTTCCGTGCCGCAACGGGTCTGTCACCGCTGCAGTACCAGAAGCAGCTCCGCCTGATCGAGGCACGCCGCCTGCTGCAGCGTGGCGGCACCAGCATCTCCGCCACCGCGTTCGCAGTGGGCTACGAGAGCCCGTCTCAGTTCAGCCGCGAGTTCAGTCGGCTGTTCGGCCACGCACCGCGCGATGCGTTACCGCCTGCAGGTCGTTGAACCTCGGTTTTGCTCGGCCACTTGGCGCTTCAGCATCGCGATACCGCCTTCCAGCGTGACCACCGGCCGATAGCCCAGCTCGGTGCGGGCGCGGCGGTCATCCAGTGTTACTTCCACGGCAGAGGAGGCAAACTCCTGGCGGGTCATCGGTGCACGCAGTGGCAGCCGCAGCGTGCGGAACAGATCGTCCAATCCAATGAAAACGCGCAGCAACGCTCGCGGAACCTGCTTGTCTGGCGGTTGTACGCCATAGGCCTGCAGCTGGGCAGCGATCAGGCGCCGGAAGGGCACCGGTGCGCCATCGCAGATGTGGTAAATGCGCGCGCCGGCGCCACGGGTCAGGGCGCAGCTGACTGCTTCGCCCACGTTGTCCACGTGCGTGGCCGAGGTAAGGTAGTGCCCGCCATCAATCCACGCGAAGCGGCCACTGCGTACGGCCTGCAGCAGGTACGGCATCGCGGTGGTGTTGTCACGACCCCAGACAAAGCGCGGCCGCAGCACCTTCACCGCGAACTGTGGTGTGGACAGCGCCAGCGCTACCCGTTCGGCTTCAGCTTTACTGGCGCCGTAGGTGCCTGCTGCGCGCGCCGGGTACGGATGGTCTTCGCGCGCCTGATGCAGGGACGCACCGGTGGTCAGCGCCGATTCGCTGCTCAGCACGATCGCCACGGGCACATACGCAGCACGGGCAGCAGTCAGGACGTTGCGGGTGCCTTCCACGTTGGTCTGCCACTGGCTGGGCGAGGCATTGCGGTGGTCGGTGTCGGCGGCCGCGTGGATCAGCGCGGCACAGCCTTCCATCGCCGTGACGATGGCCGGGTCGAGCAGGTCGCCTTGCACCGGCTGGGCGCCCAGTGCTTGTACCACCGCTGCGGCCTGGGGGCTGCGCACCAGCGCACGCACGTGGTGGCCGTCTGCACGCAGGCGGCGAATCAGATTGCGGCCCACGTAGCCACTTCCTCCGGTCAGGAAGAGGGTTGAAGAACTCATCAGGGTTACCTTGGGGGAGAGAACGGATTCAGCGCGGCGGCGTGTCGATCAACGCGCCGATGTCCTGCAGCAGCTGCTGCCGCTGCTTGGGCGGCCACTGCACGTAGTCCAGCGACTCCAACAATTTCATGCCTTCCAGCGCCAGGTACGCCAGCATCGCGCTGCGCGGGTGCGTGGCCTGCTGTTGGATCTCGCCCAGGATCTGCGCCTGGTTCTGCTGGATGGGCGCGCGCAACTGGGGGTCCTGCGCCATCGCTGCGCACAGCGCCAAGGCCACCGGCTGGAACGCCTCGGGAAAGGGTTGGTCGGCCGCAGCCAGGCGCCCACGCAGTACTGCATCCTGGTCGAAGCCTTTGGCCGCCTCACGGTTGAAGGCGTTGTCGCGGGCGACCGCACGTTCAACCACGGCCTGGATGAGACCGGCCTTGGACTGGAAGTCGTAGACCACCGAGGCCTTGCTGACTCCGGCTTCGGCGGCCACCGCATCCAGGGTCAGTCGCGCCGCCCCTACCTGGGCGACCACGCGTTCGGCGGCATCAAGGAGGTGCTGCGGATCAATGCTCTTGCGGCGACCCATCGACGGGCTCCATATTTAACCATCCGGTCGATTATAAATATGGATGCGACGGTGTAAAGCCCTCTGGGCGGCTTAGCGTGCGCCCAGCTGTCCCAGGATGTGCGTGGCCGCCGATAGCTCGGCGTCGGCGCGCTGCGCAAGCGCCTGCGCATCCGCGCGCCGAACGGGCTGCGCGTGTACGAAAACGGGTGCATCCGCCGGGTGGCGTCGCCGCTGGGATCTTCCGCCATGGCGCGGAATGGCGGGAGCGCGTGCTGGCAGGTGAGTTGAGCGAAGCCGGTCGCGATGCACGTCACTCTGTGTAGCGGGACGGTACCGTCAGCAATGGAAGCGCCGACTCGCGCTGGTGGCTGGGCCAGGTGCCTCCGGTCGTTGCCCAGCTCCGCACGTCCGAGGGCTGACCGACATCGAAGGGCCGGGGCGCCACTGAGCGGCCGACCCTCCGCAACGATGGGCAGCGTCGGCTTCCGGCCCGAAGCGGTCGTTCACACGCCCAGCGCCGGGCCAAGCCGTGAAGCGGCGTCTGGTTGCCATCTGGATGTGCCCGATGGCAAGGGCTGAAGCGTGTGCGAGGCAGCGGTGCAACCGCTGCCATGACTCGCCCCCTTAGCGCGCTGACGCATGCTCCGCCGCAAACGCGCCGTACGTACGCAACGGCCGACCCAGCAACTGCATCAACCGCTCCACGTCACCGGCGCCCGGCATCATGCCGTCACTGATGAAACGCTCGGCCATCTGTCTCATGTCGTAGGCCATCCAGGCCGGCATGAACTGGCGCAGGTTCTGCTCGAGGGCAGCCGTGTCATCGCCGCCGTAGGCGATCGGGCGCTTGAGCACGTCGCTCCAGATTGCAGCCACCTGTTCTCCGGTGAGTGCTTCCGGGCCCACCAGGTTGAGTCGGGTCAGCGCGCTGTTGTCCGGCGCCTGTTCGCGGTTGAGCAGTTCGATGGCGGCGATCTCGGCGATGTCGCGGGTGTCGATCATCGCCAGCCCCTTGCTGCCGATCGGCATGGGGTACACACCGTAGCCCTGCACCACGTCCTTGATGGCGAGGTCGTTATCGATGAAATAAGCCGGGCGCAGGATCGTGGCGCTGAAGCCCATTTGCTCGATCATGCGCTCCACCCCGAACTTGCCGGCGAAGTGCGGCACGTTGACGTAGCGGTCGCTGTGGATCACCGACAGGTACACCACGCGCTTTACCCCGGCCTCGCGGGCGACGTTGAGGGTGATGAGCGCCTGGGTGAATTCGTCGGCGGCCACGGCGTTGAGCAGGAACAGCGTGGAGACGCCCGCGAGAGCCTGGCGGAGCGCATCCACATCCAGCATGTCGCCCTGCACCAGTTCCACGGTTTCGGGCAGGTTGGCGGTCGCGGGGGTGCGGACCAGTGCGCGGATGTTTGCGCCGCGCTGGGTGAGGTGCTGGACGACCTGACGGCCGATGGTGCCAGTGGCGCCGGTAACAAGAATGGTCATGGGGTACTCGGGTGGGTGGTGAGGCCTCATGATTGTTGATCCAAATGCGGGCCGATAGCCTGTATAGTTGGACCACCTGTCTCGCCGGTGGAACACATGGACCTGCCGGCGCTGGCCGACTTCACTCTGGTTGCGCGACACGGCGGGTTTGGCCGTGCCGCGCGCGCGGCGGACCGTCCGAAGGCAACACTGTCGCGGCGCGTGGGTGAGCTGGAGGCCAGCATGGGGGTGCGGCTGTTCGAGCGTGGCTCGCACACGCTGAAGCTCACCGAGGAAGGGCGGGCGCTGTTCGAGCGCACCGCAACGCTGCTTACCGAACTGGATGAAGCGGCCACGTCCATTGCCTCTGGCGGCGACACGCCGCGTGGCCGGCTGCGCGTGAGCGCGCCGATGCTGTTCTCGCAGATGGCGCTGGGCAAGATTGCAGCCCAGTTCGTGAAGCGCTACCCACAGGTGCGCCTCGATGTCACCACGGAGGACCGTGCCGTGGATATGGTGGAAGAAGGTTATGACCTGGTGATAAGGGTCAATCCGGATCCGGATGAGCGCTTGGTGGGACGGGTGCTGATTCGGGACCATCTGGTGGCGGTGGCGCACCCGGACCTGCCGCTGCCTGCGATGGGCGAGACGGCGCCTGCGGTGTTCCGGCCGTCCAGCGATGCCACCGGCTGGGACCTGGTGACGCCGCGTGGCGAGATGCGTATCGCGGTGGATCCGGTGCTGCGCCTGGGCGCGTTGACCATGGTGCGCGATGCCGTACGTGCATGCACCGGCGCGGCGTTGCTGCCCTTCTCGTTGGTTGCCGACGACCTCAGAGAAGGCACATTGGTGTCGTGGGGACATGCCAAGGGCCCGCCCATCGAGATATGGGCGCTGTACCCGTCGCGACGGCTGCTCAGCTCAAGGGTGTCGGCGCTGCTCGACCTGCTCAAGGAATCCTTCCCCGAGGGTCAGGCGGAGGAGCTGGCCGCCTTCGCAGGAAGGGCCCGCTGACGGCCACCAGCGGCCCCCGCCATCCCCCACGATGATGAGCGCGCGTCATGGTGGGTGGGATTTCCGACCAACCATGCCGAGCCGCACACCTGTGTGCGGCTCCGCATAGTTAGTGGGAGACCGGCCACCATAGATGGTGGCCGGTCTTTACCTAGGACCAACTCCAAGGGTCTCGAAGGCGCCGGGCGCCTAAGTCAGAGCACCTGTGAGCATCCCAACCGAATCGATTAAACCGGATCTTGGATTAGAACCAACCGCCTGCAATCCTTCCAATTTGCCAAGACAATTGATTCTTTTTTTTCTTTAATATCAGCCGCTTGCGAACACAAAGCGCGCGCCTTACTGTAGGCCTACCTGACCCAAGCCCTACGCCTCCCATGGCCGCTATTTCGGCGCTACGACAAGACCTTCTCACACGCTACGGCGCTCTTCTTACCTCAGAAGAAGTCGCGCGCGTGCTCAGGTTTAAGAGCAAAGATGCGCTGATGAAGGCACGCAGAAGGGATGCGCTACCAATAGCGCTCTTCAGCATTCCGGGTCGAAAGGGTCTCTTCGCCACCTCGGCTGACGTTGCGTCATGGGTGGAGAGTCTTGGCGCCAGTCATCCCGCAGCAGAGGAGACAGCGACCGAGGAGACCAAGCAATGACCTAGCCACTGAAGAATCACTGGCTAAAAAAGGAAATGCCCCGGCGGCAACCGAGGCATCTCTGGGAACAGCACTTCTATCGAAGCTGGTCCAACTTTAGCCCCCAACGCATCAGGCCGCAAGTCTCGTCCCCCACGGGCTTGGATCACCGTGCCTGATCCCAAGAACCCTTACAGCTAGTTGCTGTGGGCCGGGACGCTATGAAGTTCACTGAAGAAGACCGGAAGGCTTATGCAGCTACTCATCAGCTGACATTAGCCGCAGCCGACTATGTCGAGAGGGCGAGCATCGGAGTGAGCCGGAACATCGGTACCGCCCCGAATCGGCCATCTATGCTCGTGGAGTTCCCGTCGTTCAAGATGGGCTGCACGATAAATCTGGAGAGTCGGCATGAACACTGTTACGCCGTAGAGCTAGAGCGCGACCGAGACGTCCTAGCCTATTACGAGCAGCCTCCAACGGTGGAGTGCGTGCGTGATACCCCGAAGGGGAAACGCCCGTATCCCTACACGCCTGACTTCATTGTGCTGGGGAAGACAGGGCTATTCGTCGCACAGGTCAAGGACACCTCCGAGCTCGAGGATTTGGTGGAGACCCGCCTTTCCTGGACGAAATGTGACAACAACTATGTTGACCTGGCAGCTCGAGACCTCTTCGCATCGATCGGTATCCGCCATGTAGTCATCCCGTCCAGCAGCCTTTGCAAGCAGGTTACCCAGAACCTTCTCACGCTCCGTCGGGTCGAGTTAGCCGCGGCAGATCCGGCGGTAGAGCGGACTGCCCTGTCGCATGTTCTTCAGAGAAGAGTCGTGACGATGTCCGAGGTGATGCAGAAGATCCACACTCAAGATTGCACATCACTATTACATCTTGTTGCGTCTGGAAGGATCTTTGCTGATCTTTCCAATCACTCGCTAAGCAGCCCCTCCACCTGTCTGCTCGCAGCGTCACCAGAGCTTCTGACTACTGAGCTAGTCGAGGAGATCGAGCGCTCAAGGCACATAGTTCCTTCTAGCGAAGGCACGTTGAGCAGAGACCTCATACCCAGCAGCTCGCACCTATTGAGGGGACTCGCAAACCTGAACTTCCTTCAAGGCGAGATCCGCACAAGAAGTGAGAAGGAGCACGCAAGACGGCTCCGACTCCGCCGTGCGGATGGCGAATCACAGGGAAAATCTGCAATCGCGGCGTTGACGCCCCGTTACGCATCAAGCGGAAACAGGACGCTCAAGCGGCCAGCGTCGGTCCTGCAGTATGCTCGCGAGGAACTCAAGCGTTGCCTTGAAAGTGATAGCAACCCTGGTCCACTTTCGGTGTACCGCACCTACCAGTTTCACGCGGAACTTCACCATCCGGCTCACCGTCCTGTCGGCAAGACAACGGCTCGGAAGATCATTGCCGAGCTTGAACAGGAAACGGCTGCATCCAGAGGTGGCAAACGCCTAGTGAATTCAAAGTCATCGCCGTCCTCGGTAGAAGTGCGAGCGCTAAAAGCGATGCGCCCCTTCGAACTCGCTCAATGTGACCACTATCTAGCAGACATCGAAGTCGTGGTCGGGAGAGCCAACGGCAAGAACTACACCGCGCGTCCGTGGATCACGGTCCTCATCGACTGCTACACCCAATGTGTCCTCGCATTCGGGATGTCACTACGCGCTCCCAATAAAGGCACCAGCTCACAAGTGCTGCGCGACTGTGCACGCAGGCACGAGCGGCTTCCCGAAACGATCATCAGCGACAACGGATCAGACTTCACATCTGTTCATTACTCGACAATGGCGGCGCAACTGAACATGTCCATCATGTTTCGCCCACCGGGAAACGGAAGGTTCGGATGTGAGGTTGAGCGGCTGTTCGGCAAAGCAAAAACGTTCTGGCTCGACTGCCTTCCAGGAAGCATCAAGACGATTCGCTTCTCTCGCTCCATATCCTCAGACCGGCAACCATCGGCAAGGGCAGAACTTAGTTTGGTAGACCTTTGGCACGAGATGGAAGCATTCAGTGAGTGGATCGGGAGGCGTCCGTCAGGCGGCAGCAGCGAATGCCCTGATTCAAAGATGCTAAGTGGGCTACGAAAGTTTCCGTTTAGCGGGATACGAGCACAGGCCGATCTCAGTTTCTTGGTCACAACTGCAATGACTCAGAAGCCCCTGAAGGTTTCGGGGAACACGGGAATCCATGCTGGCGACCTTCACATGTGGCACGACGCCCTCGCAGCTTTCGCGGGGAGACGCGTCCCGACGCGGATCGACGGCCTAGATCCGCGAATCCTCTATGCACTGCTCGATGATCAGTGGGTTGTTTGCAAAGCATACGCTGCGCTCCAAGCAGGGCAGCAGTCACACGCCGAAGCGGTGGCGTATGCGGTATGGGCCAGAGATGGTTCATCACTGAGAGAGTTGATGAAGGCTGACTCCGATAGGCAGCTCATTGCCGAGATTGAAAGACGCGAGAGGTCTCGTAACTCACCCCATGCGCCAGAGCCCAACGAAGCTCAACTGATTACGGAACATCCGACCAGCTGCCGCCTGCCCCTTGGAAGCTTCAAGGCGATTAGCACTGAGCCAATGTCCGTCGAGGATTGGTAGTGGCTGAGCAAGAGAAATCTCTGGCCGAGCAGATTGACCTCGTCGTCGCCAAGCGTCTTGGACACAGAATCTACGACGAGACACGACGCTATCTGGAAGCAGCTCGGACCGCAGTGTTGACCGAGGAGGTAGTGATTCTGGTCGGACCGCCTAGGGTTGGCAAGTCTAGTGTTAGCCGCCAAGTCTTTGGAGCCAACTCCAAGCAGGCCCCTGATGAGCAGGATCATATGCACTCTGTTTACGTCCCGGCTGGAAACGACTCAACAGCAGGGGCCTTCTCAACGAAGGCTTTCCTAAGCGCGTGCCTGAACTCGATCCGCCATCCGCTGTTGAGCACCGATGTGGCCGCACGTGAGGGTCGACTAGGCGACTCTTTTCTTAGCCGAACCACAGAGGGTGCGATGCGTGCGGCGTTCGAGAGATGCCTCTTGGCGAGGCGTGCGCAGTTCCTGGTCATAGACGAAGCCCACCATGTACTGAACGCGAAAGGTGGGGAGAGGTCCGCCGGTGCAATCTTGGATTCATTCAAGGTGCTGGCTGCCAGGACAGGAGTTCGCCTTGTTCTCGTCGGGTCTTACGATCTTCTGACCGCGGTCAACTTGGCTCCTCATCTGATCGGCCGATCTCAAACCATCGAATTCCCTCGCTACCGGGAGTCAGAGAGGGACATGGTCGAATGGACAAGGATAGTGCGCCACTACTCGAGCCTCATCCATGAAGACGCGTATGCAATGGACGAGTACATCGAGGCACTTCATGACGGCTCATGGGGCTGCATAGGTGCGCTTTCACGATGGATCCGGAATGCCTTAGCTTCCTGCCGATCTGAAGGCCGCTCGATACCCGGACAGGATGATTGGACTCGGACCAGACAGCTTAGCTCAGCGCTTGCCTCGGTTAACGCTGAGATCCGGCGTGGAGAACTCCACTTTTCAGCAAAGAAGAACGTCGCCATGCCCGAAGCGGCGCCGACGTTGGCAGTGCGAGCGAGCAAGAAACCGGCCCCATTCAAGAGGAAAACACGCCGTAATGAAATCTGATGACGAGACCACTCCACGCCTACTCCCCTTGGAAATCATCGGGAAAAACACTGGCGATGTCGAGGCACTGCACTCATACGTGCTCCGGCTTGCACGTCTACACAGTGTCACCCCCGCCTATCTCTTCGAGGTGATTGCACGAAGGGCAGGCCGGCACTCGGAGGCGCGGCCAGGAGACAGGATAACGGCAGCGGTAGGCCCCCAGTTGGATAGACCGCGCCCGGTCGAACATTCGGTCGTTCCGCTTCTCACAACAATGGCGTCCGAGTGCGAAATTGCCCTCAAGAACTCAACTTTCATGTTCCTATCCAAAGCGCTAAGTCGGACCGTGACTTGCTATTCCCGGTTCAGCAAATGGTGTCCTGGGTGCGTCGCGGATCAGTCGTTAGAGGGCGTCCCGGTTCACCATAAGCTTGTTTGGTCCTTCTCGGCCGTCAAGGCCTGCCACGTACACCGGATGGGACTCACTAATCGTTGCTTAGAGTGCGGCGCAAGGCCGCTTGGGGGACCCGCGTATGCTGATTCGTGTCGTGCCTGCGGGACGCGCTTTGATCAGGTTCACCCTTCTACGCGCGTAGCAGTTGCCCATGAGGAGTATGCGCTGGATCTAGTCGAACTAGTCGATAGCTCCATGTTCCGGACTGGCGATTACCAAGTGGGAGCGATCAAAAGCTTCATCCATCGACTCGTCTGCTACGTCTGGCTTGAGAAAAGAGAGCGCTACCGGTTCGAAGGGCTGCCACGTCATGAGTTCATGACATACCTACGTCGAGAGCACCCGCCGACCCTCTCCATGGTCAGACGAACGTCAGCTCGCCTCGGACTGCCGATCGATAGCCTCTTATATCCATGGGGTCCTTACACGAGAGACTTCTTTCTCCCCGAGCATGCTTTTCCTTCCCCCTAATTTAGACTCATGCTCAACCCAGGTGAGTGACCCAAGGTTTTGTGGGCAGTCATCTTCGCGTGCTCGCAGCAGTTTGCCGGAACTCACGCGGCAGATTGCGCCCGGGCAATGCAGCCATGCGGCCCGCAACTTGTAGCCACACCAGCCGCAACGTTGCGTCTTTGAGACGTCCAACGGTAGACTTTCAACTAAGGAAATATGTGATTTTCGCGCCGATAACATCCCTCAGAGCCGTGTCAATGGCTGCCTGATTCCGATATCGCGTCATATTTCCCACTACCCATTCAGGCGACCAGATGATGAACAACCTGACGCTCTTTCAACAGATGAGCATCGTTGCGGGGGTTATCGTGCTCTTAATTGTCTCGCTTACGGCGGCAGCGGTTTGGCTTGCTCATCGCCAGAACAACAGGGACTGATGCCTCTCCCTAGGCATCATAGGTGTAGCACCCATCGCATAGCAGCCGCTTGCCTGCAAATCAGCTACCCACTGACTTCTCTTCGCGCCAGGGGCTGCTTTCGGCCAATAGCGGACTAAGTGCACGCTCAGACGTCATCTTCGCCCCTTTGACCCATAGGCTGGGCCGCTGCACGCTGCTACATCCAGCGTTGCGAGTAAGCAAATTGGGGCCGCCGTTGCGGAACCATCAGTTCTTTCTGCCCCCTTCTTCTAACGCTTGCAGGGCCTTATCCACGCTGAGCGATCCGGACACCTGGCTGGGCGGATAGGCCTTGAAGGTGGCTAGAAACGCACCGACGACGCCCGTGGCGGGCATCATCACCCACAGCTTTTCGCCCCACCACTGGCCGTAGGACGTGGACTCGGTCTGGTAGCGCTCCCACGGATCAACCCGCAGGTTAGTTACCAGTGGCACGTTGGTTGAATCTTCCTTGCCACTGAACAGGTTGCCTACGATGGTCTTGAAGGTGATCTTCCACTGGTTGTAGCGCACCGCCATCAGATCGGCGTTGTCGCTGAAGTAGAAGAATTCGCGACGCGGGCTCTGCGATACCGTTCCCTCAAAGAAAGGCTTGAAGTTGTAACCGTCAAGATGGTTCCTGAAGGTCGTAGTGCCTGCTTGGTAGCCCTTAAGCAATTTTTCCTTGAGTTCCGGCTCGCCAGCGGCCGCTACCAGCGTCGGCATCCAGTCTTCGGCAGACATGATCTCGTTGATGATGACCCCGGGTGGGATCACGCCGGGCCAGCGCGCCAGCATCGGCACCCGGAAGCCGCCCTCGTACACGGTGCCCTTTTCGCCCCGGAAGGGATGATTGCCTCCGTCGGGCCAGCTGAAGATCTCGGCACCATTGTCGCTGGTGAACAGTACGATCGTGTTGTCTGCGACGCCCAGCGCGTCCAGCTTGGCCAGCAATTCCCCCACGATCCAGTCCAGTTCAGCCATCGCATCGGCAAACAGGCCGTACCCTGTCTTGCCATCCCATTCCTTTGACAGGTGTGTCCACGAATGGCACCGCGTGGAGTTGTGCCAGAGGAAGAAAGGCTTGCCTGCCGTGACCGAGCGCTCGATGAATTCGCAGGACCGGTTGACCAGGTCAGCGTCGATATCCTCCATGCTCACTTGGGCAGCCGCATCCATGCCTGGATGCGGTGGCAGAGGTCCTGCATCGCTGATCTTCTGCCTACCGATTCGTCCCCAGCGCGGATCTTCGGTGGCGTCGTCCTCTTCGGCCGCTACGCTGTGAATGATGTTGCGGGGCCCGAACTTCTCGCGGAAGCTGGCGTCCTTCGGATACTCCGGATCATAGGGCTCCTCCATCGCGTTGAGGTGGTAGAGAATTCCGTGGAACTCATCGAAACCGTGCACCGTGGGCAGGTATTCATTGCGATCACCGAGATGGTTCTTGCCGATCTGCGCCGTCGCATAGCCCAACGGCTTGAGGATCTCAGCAATGGTAGGATCGGTGGCCTGCAGCCCCTGCTTGGCGGCAGGCAGGCCCACTTTGAGCAAGCCGGTACGGAAGGGTGTCTGCCCGGTGATGAAGGCTGCGCGTCCGGCTGTGCAGGACTGTTGCCCATAGTAATCAGTGAACAGCGCACCTTCACCGGCCAATCTGTCGATGTTTGGCGTATTACCGCCCATCATGCCTCGATGATAAGCACTGACGTTCCAGATGCCGACATCATCGGCCATGATCATGACGATGTTCGGCTTGGTGGTGGTATCCATCGAGCAGCTCCGTTGACTCGGCAAAACGCCGGCCATTGGATGGATTCTGGATGCTGCCAGCGCTCACTACCGCCGAATTTCTACGTGGCATGACTCGGTAATACTACTGAGGCCAGCGCGTCCGTACCGACACCCTTCCTTTCAGGCGAGCCCTGATCGGCACTGCCGACTGGGTCTCCGTGGATATCAGCTCCAACGGAGGAGGCCCACCGTCCTTTCTCTGTGCGGTTTCTGCCAAATCCCTACCGGTTTGAGCAGCTGGCGGCCGCTAGCTAAAAACAGGTGTAGTGCGCTTCGGTATTTGCCCCCTACCGCCAACGGTCAGTCATGGTCAACATGTCCGCTTCCGGCCAGAAGCGGACATGCCTGCGCGACTTCACTGAGGCATCCCAACTGCGCGCTAGGATGCGCCCCAAAAATATCCAAGACCCCTACGCGATCTCAACCGAGCTGCGGTACCTGAGGCGGGGAAAGCATCAGCTCAATGTCCGACAACCATCCGCGCATCTCCCCGGCAGGATCAACCTCGCCAAGCATGTGGGCATCCATTGTCGGCACTACAACTTCGGCCAGCCACGCCTTCACCCTGTTGGATCCCCACTTGGCGCCAGCAGGGGCATGGAGATTCAGCTCTGCTTTCAGCAACTCTGGAACATCGTCGTCAGCTCCAAACGGACCGGCGAGATTACAAGCAAGTTGCAGCGCCTGTGCGCATACGTTGATTGCCGCATGATGCACGAAGTTCTCCATCTCATTCCTTGATGTGGAAACGCCTTTACACCCAGCGCGCTGATTCACCGCATCCACTTTCTCCTGATGCTTGGCGGGCGCGTTGGCGGGGGCATCGCGGTCGTAGAGATGGAACTCTGGACGATTCAGTGCGTGCAGACGTGAGGCCCACAACGCTAGATTGTTGGCGCCGCCGGAGGGCACAAAAACCACGTCACCTGCCAGCTCCAGTGCCTCGAGATCAGGGACTGCTGTGCCATGAGAGCGGAACATCTTGGACAGGCTCTTCATGAAAGCAATGTCATGGATACCCTCCACCACGATAAACGCCTTCACCGAATGATCAGGCAGGACACCCAGGCTGTCCGCTATCGCCTTATTGACTGCGTCCTCGCCGCCGTTGGAAATGATCCTAGTGCCTTCCTCGCTTCTGCTTAGGAATCTCAAACAGCTACTCGGGAGTGATCGCGCAAGAGTAGGCGTATGCGTTGTGACGATTACCTGATCGTCGCCCACAGCAAGCTGCTGCAGTGCCCGCATTAGCAGACGCTGATTGTTCGGATGCTGACTTGTCTCAGGCTCTTCGACAGCGTAGATGGTTGACTGCGCACCTTTCTCCCGCATAACCCGCTCGGCTTTCGCCCGAAAGAAGTTCAGAAGGATAAGGCGGCGGACGCCACTTCCCCGCTTGTTCAACGGGATTTCGTCGTCGCCTGTAATGGATGCCTTTATAAGCGCCGCCCAGTTCGGCCTCTCGAACTTCGGGGTAAGTGTGTCTGCGACAGCTGGATCCATCTCCTTAAGCTTCTGCAGAGTGAGATCGGCCACCTTCTTGACCTCCCCTTCTACGAAGGTCATAACCGCCTGCAGTTCCATCGCCTTTGCTGCGATCGCCTCCTTGATGGCAACCTTAAGCGGGTCTTGTGCTTCCGAGTCTTGGTCGGAACTCTGGCGGTCGCTCTTGAACAATGCATACAGGGGCAGCGTCGCCTTCAACCCATCCCACAGCTTTATCGAGTTGCTCTTGTCGTCAACACCGTCGCCGCCGATAAGCACATCCCTGACAGCCATGTCCAGCTGCCCAACCTTGGTGCGAATAGCTGATCGCAGATCGCGCTTCACAGTCCTGTTGACCAGTGCCATGTCAACGTCAACCTCTTCGGCCCGGGCCTTCAGTTCGTCGATCTTCAGGGCTAGCAGATCCTTGACCTTCTCAGCGTCAGGATGGACGGCCTTCAGACGTAGGGCGGTAAGCTTCGGCCTCTCGATTGAGCAGTTGTAGACCTTCGTGATCTCCAGATCGCCATCCGCATTGAGGAGATACTCGCCACTCAGGCTAGTCGAAGCAGCTTCATCAAGGATCAGCTCACTGGGCAAGTCCCAGAACACACATGTAACGGTCACTGCTTTGGCTTCTCCTCCCTTCGAGGCATCGTTCTTATCGAGAGCCTTGTCATTGAAGAAGACGTCTAGCGCGTCCAGCAGTGTTGACTTACCGGCATCGTTCCGTCCAACAAGAGCAGTGAGATCGTCGAACGTCACGGTGAATGGGCTCTTGTAGCAACGAAAGTTCGCTACTGTCATCGACTTCAATTTCATGAAACCTCCTTGGCGGATAAGAATTTCCATTTGATCTCGCCACAACGCCAGAACCGTCAATAGCGTTGCCGGGAGGTTGACCCGTATGGCAAGACATACCTTCAAAAAGTCGACTGCACCACCCACTCAAGGCAAGTGTGACTGTCTCTTGTGGGCCGCCTATCGCCCCCAACCTGGAGCAGGCCTTGAACTCGCGCCCTCCGAGTTAGTAGCTTGGAACAATTGGGGGAATGCTGAGACGCCGCAGATCTCGATTCACGGTCTCCAGCAGCGCTAACCGCCGTGCATTATAAATCTGTGCGAGACTGGCGTTTAGCTGACCGTCCTTGCGATCCCTGATTGCGTTTTTTCGCAGCTCAGCAACCTCCTTCTTCAGTGCAGCGCGCAGACTAGCTGATGGCCCCTTAGGCAACATGCTCTTTGAGTATGTTGCGCTTATCAGCTCATTGGTATATCGATCGCGCAGCAGCCCAGTGTCGAGAAAAAGGGTCGTGTCAGCAAGTGCGAGCACGAAATCTTCGCAGCTGAATTCATGCCGAAAGTCATCGATGAAGGCCGGGCGATCAAAGCCACTCTTGATGGCTTCAAGATCTTCCCGCTCTTGATCATGACCAAAGCTACGTGCGTAACGCTCGTAGGTGTCCTTAACAACTTGATTCGACCGGTTGAGCTTGTCATTGAAGTGATTCCAACTCCAACAAACAATCTTGAACGGGTAGTTTCCGGAGCGATTGAGGTTCGTTACAGCCTTATGCATGCCGGTGTCTTCAGGCAATGTTGTCGCCATGACGAAAATACTGAGGCTCGGCTGAAAACTGAGGGCCTTATTTGCTTCGTCCCGAATGAACGATTCGGTGATCTTTCTGCCCGCACTCATCTCCTTGCATTGCACGCCCATTTGTACCCCGCTATGCGTCTCCCCATACACATCGACGCCATCTTGCCTTTGCCCCAAACGCCCGTATTCGTGCACGGCACCTTCCGTGCACATCAGTTCGACAAGGCGAACGGTAAGTGTTTGAAAGTCCTGCCAGTTAGCTGGCGGAGGGAAATTGAGCATCATCAGTTCATGGCCCTGTATTTGCAGTAGCAGAATGCTAACCCAATCTAAGCGGATGCTTGCGGCGCGACAGAAACCACCAGTGACGTGAGAGCACACAGGCTCAGTGACACCGCAAGCGCGCTCCGGTTGATCTCTGGTCAGACATTGTCACGGGCCCAACGACGGCGTCCCTGCAAGTCGTCCGCTTTCGGCCAGAAGCGGGGATCGTCGAGCATTTCAATCCATCAGTTGCGAATCAGAGTTGAACTCACTGGATCAGGGCGGGATGTCATCAGCGAACCCGCCAAGCCCTGAATCATTGAGTAAAGTGACGAAATCTCCTAGCTCTCGCACGCCTTTTGTCTTCTTGTGGAGCGCGTTGAGAAGGCCGGGAAAATCAAAGCTCCCGACGATCTCCTCATTGGCTGCCGACTCTGTGATTATTCGCTGCGCGTGCTCAACGGCGAGCTCAGATGCATACATTGTAAGTAATCGACCATTTTTATTTGCCTCTGCAAAAGACCGGGATCGTAGGTAGATGTCAATGAGGCGATCGGCCACTGAAGCAGGTAGGTCAAACCAAAATACGCTCTCGATCTCGTCGACGGTCGATCTCGCAATTCGCTTCTTTGCTTCTTTGGCAAAGGCATCGAAGGGCAGGGCGTTCTCAATGACGTCGAACTTATCAGAGGGAAGTTCTCTGATGAAGCTTAATACCCGCTGTGAGACGTCAGCTTCTACGAGGCCCCACGCCTCCTTGCAGATCGAGAAGAATTCGACGACAACTCCTAGTTTGGTGTCGTCCAACTGTCGGATCACGGGCGAGCAGTGTGCCTGGACAGCTTCATTCCATTGTTGATGATGTAAGTTGCGTACCGCCTTTAGCGCGGATGAGTAGCGCGATCTTTCAAGGTACTCAGCTTCGCCGATCAGATAGTCCTTAATAAGTACGGCCACGAAGTTGCGTGTAAGCGAATCACGAGGCCTGCGCATGGCGCCGTTAGCCAGCCACGCCTGTGCTTCGTCTACCTTCCTTGGAAATAGCTGCGACCTAACATCGGTTAGCAGCCGGTCCAGGGCATATTTTCCCTGCGCAGGAGGGTGCATAAGAAGCACCGTTACAGCGTTTCTGATATGTAAGCGTGCGAGTTCGCCAGGAGGAGAGTACGCTTCCCCGTCCGCGACGAACGAAGGATGAGCGCAACGGTTTCTGTCGTCGTAGAGCCGCGTGAGGTCTATGTATTCTAGGTTGTTCACGAGCTCGAAGGGCGACTTTGCCTTGTTGAGGAGGTCCTTTTCGAACCGCAGAGCTGCAGTCACGTCGCCACTGGCCCTGATTCGCTCAAGGGCTTCCGCCTCTTTTCCCGCAGCAGCATCGCCGGCGATGGCAAGCTCGTGAAACTTTTGCATGATGTCAAAGCAGACTGCGATCCATGTTGAGACGATAGCCGCTCGAAATGCCCCAGCTCTGTAGCTGGACACTGCTTCCCGAATGTAGTTGCGTGCACGCTCATTTCTGCACTGGAGCACTAGCTCGTCCAAGTCATAAAGCGGCGAGGTCATTCTGGCGCTTCCGTCGTCTGAAAGCCCAAGTATCGGGTGTGTCTGCAAATTAGCCAAAGACTGCGATAGCTTTGGTTGAAATGCGAAGTTAAATCAATGGCTTAGGAGTGGCGTTTTTCGGGCTTCGGGTTTCGGAGTAATGGGGGCTCAACCTGACACCGTCAATCCGGACGGACAGCGGCAGGAAGTCGGGAGGCCAGAAGCCGCAGAGAGCCGGTCGACGTATCTTCCCAAAGGGTGTTGTATTAGAAGCCCTCCCGACGAAGAGCATCACGTCGGTTGCACCATAGGACCTGAGACACAGAAAGCCCACCGGTTTGACGGAGGTGCGTACCGCTCTCTGAGGCGTTTCTAGGCTCCATGAGGAGGAGGCTGTTACTGAATTTTGGTGGTATCAATTGTTGGCAGGGCGTGGCCTCTGGGCGAAATCCCGATTGGCTGATAGCCCAGCGAGCTGGGCCATCAACCCCAGATTTCAACCTTCAACGTCTGCGAGAACGATGGCGGGGCATCGGGGCTGCTATCGGCGAGGTGCGGACGTTGCTCAGTCCGGATTCGTACAGGGCGCGTTCTTGTTCATCTCGCTTGCCTCATCGTTTCGTGATGTGTTGCCCCACTAGGCATGATACGTCGGTCAAGTCTGACTCGCTGGCCGCGTAGATTTGCCGTTCCGCCGCGACAGCGATGAGACGATTAAACTCTTGCGCTTGAGGAGCGTCGGTTATTCGGCCACTGGAAAACCGATCGCTTGCAGTGATAACCAAGGCCTTCTTAGGGGACAGTGGGTAGTAGAACTCGCAGTCTTGAACGGCCACGTCGACTGGAAGATCCACGGCCAAGGCGTTAATGACAGGCTGGTCGCCGGTAATCAGCGGCACGTTGGTGTCGTTCAACAACATGCGCGGCTTCATTGTGGAGCGTTCGGCAAAGAGCGTGAATCCTGCGGCAGTGGAAAAAATATGCCGCAACGCCCCCATAGATCTCTCGATGGTGCCATGGAAACGGTCACCCATCCCGCGCTTGACGTTGGCTAGCAAGCGGTTGGTCCTGAAATACTGGGTCATCAAGAAATGAACGAAGACAATGTAGTCGTCTTCGTCATCCAGGCAGAATGTTTCGGCGGCCAGCAAGCGCTCCAAGAGCGGTAACGCATTGCGCTCAATGTCTCCGTGGAGTTTTTCCTCGATCTCGATGTACAGCGGCTCGAGTTCGGATGCAGCGTCGATGCCTTGCGATTCGAGATGGCGTCGAATCCTGCTGAGCATGTTGAAATCGGTCAGCCACCGCTCGGCAGCACGCCTTTGAATCTCCCTGTTCATGGGCGCCACGAACGCCGCGTGGACCAGCGCAATGTCTTGATCCGTCATGTCGCGAACGCGATAGAAGTCTTTTTCCTGGCCCACGTTCATCAGGCCAGTCCGGAAAGACACTACGCCCATGGAGCACCAAACCTGCTCTTTGGTCGCCCACGCCCTCAGGTATTTGCGCCAGACTGTGTGTTGGCGTCGCGTCGGCTTCGTCGGGTTGCTGCCCTTCATTTCTCCGCTCCGCTTGGCACCCGCACGAAGTCCACATGCAAGCGCTTGGCCAAGGCCCGGCCCGCCTTGCCTAATGGCCGGGTGCTCACCAGCACGGCATCGCACAGGGCTGGCTTGCGTAGCGCAATGCACTCAGCGCGCAGTACAGCCCGATACTTGATGGCTTGGTAGATGCCCCGCATGAGCTCGGAGTCGCTGGCATTGCTGGCTTTGACCTCCACCGCCAGGCTCTCGCGCCCGTTGGTGAAATAGACATCCAGGCTGTCGCCGGAACTCAGCCGGTGCTCGTTCACACCGGCCTCGAATGCTCCGTAGTCCTCGAACCATTCCGAGTGCGCTGCCACCCAAGCCTTAAGTGCTGTGTGCGCGGCGCTTTCGGGCCGGTAGGCGGTCGGAATTGCAGGCAGGTCAATGGGGCTCCCCTCGTCGGGGTTGGCATGCGCCGCGTCGAGTACGTCCACCCCTAAGGCTTGGGCCACCCGGTCCCACTTCGGCCCATAGTCGAACACCGCAGCCATGGCGGCTTGGATGTAGGCCTCACGGTTGGCGGCCATCCCTGCCCCGCCGTCGTCGAAGTAGTAGTGGGCGACTTCGTCCGCACCATGACCGGGTAGTTGGGTTTCGGCTTGGACGACGATAAGGTTTAGCGGCGGAATCTTCTCGCCCCACTGCTCACCCAACTCCTGGATGGCGAAGCCCACGGCCCCTACGGCCGGGCCATACAAGGTCTTGCGGGCTTTTGGCTCCAGACCATGGAGGCGCTCGAGCTCGGCAGCGAGCTCCCCGTAGGTGATAGGCCGCCCGATCTTGGCCCGTTGGATGAGGATGGACGGAATTCGAGGCACCACCTCACTGCGCCATGGTGAACGCGCCAGCTCCTGCCGGTTCCAGTTGTAGGCCATGCAAATCCCCTGCGTCCCGGTTGAAGTCTAACCGAGCGTTGGGCGAGGCTGGATTGCTCTCCTACCCCGATGACGCGCCCTAATCCCTGCCATCTCGAGGTCAGCTCTCGGCCACTGGCGGCCCTATCTCCACTAACTATGGTGAGCGCGCGTCATAGTTGGTTGGAATTCCCACCAACTATGCTGAGCCGCACAACCTGCCGACATCGTGCTGGCACAGGGATCGCCGCCAGAATTCAAACGGACGCTTGAAACACGCGTAACTTCGCCGAACTGGACACGATCAACCGCTTCCGCCAGACTTCGCCCTTTCCCGCTTCGTGGTCCCCATGGCGAAACTGCTGGTCCTGCATGGCCCCAACCTCAACCTGCTCGGCACACGCGAGCCGGAGGTGTATGGGCACACCACGCTGGCGCAGATCGACCAGGCCCTGCAGGCCCAGGCGCAGGCCGCCGGGCACGCGCTGGAGAGCCTGCAGTCCAACGCCGAACACATCCTGGTGGACCGTGTGCAGGCCGCCCGTGAAGACGGCACCGCCTTCATCCTGATCAACCCGGCGGCGTTCACCCACACCTCGGTGGCCCTGCGCGATGCGCTGGCCGCGGTGGACGTGCCGTTCATCGAAATCCACCTGTCCAACCCGCACGCACGCGAACCGTTCCGCCAGCACAGCTACTTCAGCGACAAGGCGGTGGGCGTGATCTGCGGCTTTGGTGCAGACAGCTACCGCTATGCGATGGATGCCGCGCTGACCCGTCTGCAGGGCGCGCGCGCCTGATGCCGCTGCTGCGCGCCCTTGCCTGCGTGGCGTTGTCGGCCGGCCTGTGCGCCAGCGCCGCGGCGTTCGATCGCCAGGACGAAGGCATCGACTGCGCCAGGCCGACCACCACGATGGAGAGCGACCTATGCGCCTCGGACGTGGCTGCCGCTGCCGATGTGGAACTCAATGCCGTGTATGCGCAGGCACGCCAGCAGCTGCGCTCCCCGGCCGACGGCGGCGCCTGCAGCTGGTGCCGCAACGCCGAGCAGCAGCTGGTACTGGCGCAGCGTGCCTGGGTGCAGCTGCGCGACCATGACTGCGACGCGGTGTACCTGTTCAACTCCGATGGCACCGCGCGCAATGGCGCGCAGATGCGCTGCCTGACGACCCTCACGCGCGACCGCATCCGCCAGTTGCGCGATTTCTACGAATTGCTTTGACCCGAGCGCAACGCGCTTCCCACCACACTGACACCACGAGCTAAAGAGGCCTCTATGGATCTCCGCAAAATCAAGAAGCTGATCGACCTGCTGGAAGAGTCGAACCTCGCCGAAATCGAAATCAAGGAAGGCGAAGAGTCCGTGCGCCTGTCGCGCGCCCCGGTGTCCGGCTACGGCATGGTCCAGGCCCAGCCGCAGATGATGATGGCGCCGGCACCGGCCCCGCAGGCCGCCCCGGCGATGCCGATGCAGTCGCCCACCGAAGCCTCCACCGGCGGTACCGCCAAGCCGGGCAATGCCCTGCCGGACGGCCACGTGCTGCGCGCGCCGATGGTCGGCACGTTCTATGCCTCGTCCTCGCCGGACAAGCCGGCCTTCGTGTCGGTCGGCCAGGCGGTCAAGGCCGGCGAAACGCTGGCGATCATCGAAGCGATGAAGATGTTCAACCCGATCGAGGCCGATGTCTCCGGCACCATCGTCGCCATCCTGGGCGAAAACGGCCAGCCGGTCGAATTCGACCAGCCGCTGTTCGTGATCGGCTAAGGACTCGTCCATGCTCGACAAAGTCGTTATTGCCAACCGAGGGGAGATCGCGCTGCGCATCCTGCGCGCGTGCCACACCCTGGGCATCCGCACGGTGGCCGTGCATTCCACGGTCGACCGCAACCTCAAGCACGTGGCCATGGCCGACGAGTCGGTCTGCATTGGTCCGGCACCGTCGTCTGAGAGCTACCTCAACATCCCGGCGCTGATCGCCGCGGCGGAAGTCACCGACGCCCAGGCCATCCACCCGGGTTACGGCTTCCTGTCGGAGAACGCCGACTTCGCCGAGCGCGTGGAAGAGTCCGGTTTCATCTTCATCGGTCCCAAGGCCGACACCATCCGCCTGATGGGCGACAAGGTGGAAGCGATCCGCGCGATGAAGGCCGCCGGCGTGCCGTGCGTGCCCGGCTCGGGCGGCCCGCTCACCGACGACATCGTGGCCAACACCAAGATCGCCCGTGAGATCGGTTACCCGGTCATCATCAAGGCGTCCGGTGGCGGCGGCGGCCGCGGCATGCGCGTGGTGCATGCCGAAGCCTCGTTGAAGGCGGCCATCGAGACCACCAAGTCCGAAGCCAAGGCTGCCTTCAGCAACGACCAGGTGTACATGGAGAAGTTCCTGGAGAATCCGCGCCACGTGGAAATCCAGGTGCTCGCCGACGGCCAGGGCAATGCCATCCACCTCGGTGAACGCGACTGCTCGATGCAGCGCCGCCACCAGAAGGTGGTGGAAGAGGCGCCCGCACCGGGCATCACCGACGAAATGCGCGAGCAGATCGGCAAGGTCTGCGTGGAAGCCTGCATCCGCATCGGCTACCGCGGCGCGGGTACCTTCGAGTTCCTGTTCGAAGACGGCCGCTTCTACTTCATCGAAATGAACACCCGCGTGCAGGTGGAACATCCGGTGACGGAGATGGTGACCGGCATCGACCTGGTCTGCGAGCAGCTGCGCATCGCCGCCGGCCAGAAACTGAGCATCAAGCAGAGCGATGTGGTGCTCACCGGCCACGCGATCGAGTGCCGGATCAACGCCGAAGACGCCGAAACCTTCGTGCCGAGCCCGGGCCAGATCACCGCCTTCCATCCGCCGGGTGGCCCCGGCGTGCGCGTGGATACCCACATCTACAGTGGCTACCGCGTGCCGCCGAACTACGACTCGATGATCGGCAAGCTGATCGTGCACGGCCCCGACCGCGAAACCGCGATCGCGCGCATGCGCGTGGCGCTGAGCGAGATGGTGGTGGACGGGATCAAGACCAACGTCGCGCTGCAGCAGCGGATCATGCGCGACAAGGGCTTCCAGGCCGGTGGGCAGAACATCCACTACCTGGAAAAGCGCCTGGCCGAACGCAAGAACAAGTCGATTGCATTGACCTGATCGCGGGTTGGATGTGGCACGGCAGAAAGGCGGGGATATCCCCGCCTTTTCGTTTGCTTCGTCGCCTACATGCAGCGCACGCACGGAGCACCCTCCGGGGGGTTCCTGCGCGGGGTGGCGGATCGGGCGCTGGGCACCGATGCCCTTTCCGGCGACCCACCGGCCAGCCTCGGAAACGCCTGGCGTTTACCTGCTTGCCGCAATTCGAGCGCAGACAACACGAAACGACACCGGGCCGCACGATGGCGGCCCGGCAGTAGTGCGTGCCCGGCAGGTCACGACCGTCGGTCGATACCCGTTACCGGATCCGCGCTACCTCAGCGCAGCAGCGCGATCAGCAGCAGGATCGGGATCGGAATGCCCAGGAACCACAGCAGCAGATACTTCATGGTGAATCCTCCTCGTTGAACGTGTGCGGGTTACAGGTCGCGGCGGCGACCGCCCCAGGTGGCGAACAGACTGGCGCTGAAGGCGCCGATCAGCAGCGTGATGAACAGCCACAGCGCGGCGTAGGCGGTGGCCTTGCGGGCGTCGTCGGCGGCCTGCTTGGCATCGTTCTTGGCCTTCTCCAGCGAGGCGCGCAGACGGGTCTGCATATCGGTCACGCGGGCCTGTGCCTCGGCCTGGCTCATCCCGGTCTGGGTGGCCACCAGCTGTGCCAGGTACTGGGTATCGGCCGGATCCATCGTGTTGGACTTGAGGCTGTTGACCACGATCCGGTTGACCTCGGCGCGCACGTCACCGCCACGACCCGGGCCCGGGCCGCGTTCACCGCCCGGCATCGGACGCGGCGGCGGCGGCATCACGCCAGCCTGCGGTGCCGGCGGCGCTGCGGCCGGATCGGCGGGCGGTGCGCCCATCGGTGCAACCGGCGCACCCGGGTTGGCGCGGAACAGGCCGTCCACCCAGTACTGCAGGTCGCCGTTGTCGCTCGTCGCCGCGGGGCCGGCCACGGCGGCCAGGCCCCCCGCCGTGGTCGCCGCGGCACCTGCGGTGGCACCGGCCACCTTGGCGCCGGCACCCAGCACGCCGCCGATGGCGGTGGTGAGCAGCCCGGCGGTCAGCAGGGTGGCCACCGACCACGACAGGAAGCCGTGCGCGGTGTCGCGGAAGTAGGTCTCATCGCCGTGCAGGTTGCTCCACTTGTTGCGCAGCCGGCCGGCGAGATACCCCCCCAGCCCGGACGCCGCGATCGCGGTGAGGGTCAGCCAGGCGATGCTCGACCAGCCGAACGTCTCGGCCGACACGCCCTCATACGACCACGGCGAGACCGACGACAGCCCCAGGCCCACGCCCAGGATCAGCAGGACCAGCGAGAGTGCCGCCGCGGCGGCGGCACCGGCGAAGATGGCGCCCCAGGAGACGGCGCCATCGTGCGCGGTCGCGACCACGGGCGGCGGCGTGACCACCGCGACAGTCGCGGCGGCAAGGGGTTCGGATGCGGCGTAGTCGCCTCGGGTGTTCATGCGTCAGGTTCTCCGGCACGTGCGCTGCGGATGCAGCCAATACGCGCAGGCTGCGCGTCACGCCGTGAATTGCCCGAGAGCCATAAGCGAAGGCCGCGTGGACGGGATCACAACACGCCGGTCACGCGCGGCACGCATCCTGCGCAACACCGCACTCACTGCGGCGGCCGGGTGCGCGGGGCGAGCGCGCGAAGGTGGTGGAGCGGATCAGGCCGCGCAGGCGCGGTGGCGGTGCAGCGGCAATCGTGAGCGCCAGCGGCCCCGAGGACGATTCGCCCGGCAGCACGGAGTTGCCATCGGTGCGCAGGGCCTGGCGCACCGGGTGGGCCAGCGCGGCGTAATCAGCGTGCGGTCGAGCGGGTGGGCAATCACCGTGACCTCCACGCCCAGCCGCCGCATCGCGGCGCAGAACGCGGCGTGCTGGCTGCCGGTCGCGTCCAGGCCAGGCAGCAGCACCCGCCGCAGCGGGCGCGTGGTAGCCACCACGCCCGCCTCGGCGTGCGGCATCAACGCGCGACGTCGGCCGCGGTGACCTGGCTGTTCTTGACCGGCGCAACGCCCAGCGAGGACGTCGGGTCGACGATCACCATGGTCTCGGTGGACCCATCGGGCCAGACCACCTGGAAGGTGCTGCCGGCCGGCAGCGAGGCAAACGGCATGCCGCTCTGCGCGCGGTACACCGCGGCCACCTGGCTGGCGCCGGCGCGGCGCACGTCTTCCGGTGCCTTGACCGAGGTCAGCTGCACCTTGGACAGGCTGCGATAGCGGTCCTCGTAGGTATCGATCATCACCAGGCCCACCGCCCCGGCCGAGTAGGCCACGAACAGCGCCACCCAGAACCAGAACTTGGCGCCATGCAGGAATCGACGGTAGTTCATCGCCCGTTCCTCTGCTTGACCAGCTTTTCAACCAACGTCTTCATTTTCCCCGCACCTTGCCGCGAGACCGCGGCGTCATACACGAAAGTGGCAAAGTCCTGCCCACCGTCCTGCGAACAGATCCCTCCGTTCGCGCAGAAATTGTTCATCAACACACTGTCCGGTCCGCATGCCATGCCCAGTTCGCACGCGGCCAGACGCCAGGCCAGTTCACTGAACTGGTCACCGGCCACCAGCCCGTCCAGCGCACGGTCGCCACTGGCGCGCTGGCCCATGCCGGTGGACAGCGCCATGTAGGCTTCCGGGTCGCGCGAGTCCATCACCCGCTCCACCAGCCCGCGCCGGTAGGCCGGCGTGGTCTGCAGCGGTTCGCCCTCGGCGAACAGCGAGGCCTCGGCGGCGAGGTTGCCGGCCTTGGCCGCCTGCAGGCGCTGGGCGAGGATCAGCTGGCGGCCCAGGCCGTCACTGGAGACGAAGCCGCCGCAGCGGCGCGCGACGCGCTCGCGAGCCTGCACCATGGTCGGCGAGGCGGTCATGCCCATGCCGCCCAACAGCGCATTGTCCAACTGGTAGCCACCCGGATCCATTGCGTAGATGGCGCAGTAGTCGTAGACGCGGCTGACCATCCAGGAGGCTTCGGCGTTGCCCTGGCTCGCCTGCAGCTGCAGGCGCTGGGCATAGGCGAACAGATCGGTATCGCCTTCGATGTCGGCGCGGATATCCAGCGGCAGGCCCGAGGCGATCGCGTTGCCGCGCTCGCTGGCCAGCAGCTGGCGTGCCAACTGCCGCGCCTGCACCGGGGCCGTGGCGGCCATCGCGATGGGCGCCTGGTCCGCCGTGGCGGGCACCGGTTCGTCATGCCGCACCTGGCCGCCGGCGCGATAGCCCGCCACCCCCAGCAACGCCAGGGCTGGGACGACCAGCAACCAGGTTTTGAGGGTGGGCACGAGCGCCATGCGCGGGACCGGAAGCTGCCGGGCAGGCAGCGGAATGCCAAGTCTAGCAAGCACTTGCGGCGCTGTCTGAACCGCCCGGCGGCGGGCGTCTCGCCGCCCCGGGAGATCGCGGATGGGCCGTGGAGCCCCACAATGGTCTAGCATTCACCGTTTTCCGCAGGTAGCCCTCCCATGCCGTTCCTGGAACTCACCCTCCGCTGCAGCGAATCCACCCAGCCCCGCTACGAAAATGCGCTGGACGATGTCGGCGCGCTGGCGGTGACCCTGCTCGACGCCGATGCCGATACCAGCAACGAGCGCGCGATCCTGGAACCGGGCGTGGGCGAGACCCCGCTGTGGAACGACCTGGTGCTGACCGCGCTGTTCCCGGCCGAGACCAATGCCCTGGCGCTGTTGGCGGCGCTGGAGGCCTTCGACCCGGGCCTGGACTGGTCCCAGGCCAGCTTCCGTGCGGTGCAGGACGAGGACTGGGAGCGCGCGTGGCTGGACCAGTTCCAGCCGATGGCCTTTGGCGAACGCACCTGGATCGTGCCCTGGAACCATGACCTGCCCGACGCCGCACAGGCCGACGACGCCGCCGTGATCCGGCTCGACCCGGGCCTGGCGTTCGGTTCGGGCACCCATCCCACCACGGCGCTGTGCCTGCGCTGGCTCGATGGCCTGGCCGCCGAGGGGGTGTTGCAGGACCAGACCGTGCTCGACTTCGGTTGTGGCTCGGGCATCCTCGCCCTGGCCGCGCTCAAGCTCGGCGCCGCCACGGCGGTGGGCGTGGACAACGATCCGCAGGCGGTCATCGCCACCGGCGACAACGCCGAACGCAACGGCCTGCAGGACCGCGTGCAGGTGTATTTGCCCGCCGACGAGCCGCAGGCCACCTACCCGGTGGTAGTGGCCAACATCCTGGCTTCGGCGCTGGATGCGCTGGCCGAGGTGCTGGCCGCGCGCGTGGCCCCCGGTGGCCGCATCGCGCTGTCGGGCATCCTGCATGGCCAGGAACAGGAGCTGCTGGTGCGCTACGCGCCGTGGTTCGAGCAGCTGGAGACCGCGCAGGACGATGACTGGATGCGCATCACCGGCGTGCGCCGCGCGTAAGCCGGCGTGAACGTGATTGAATGGGCGCGACCCTGCTGCCCGGCCCCGACCCGATGACCGAGCCCACTCCGCCGCCACGCCGTCCGTTGGCTACGTTCCTGCGTGCCGGCCATGCCGACACGCCTGCCAGCGATCCGCCCGCCGACGCGCCTGCGCCGCTGCACGAACCCGCGCAGGCGACGCTGCCGGATCCTGCGGCCGTGGCGGCGATCACCGTGGGCAAGGACTGGACGCAGACGATCGCCGTGTTCGATCCGCCCGAAGACGAGCGCGAGGATCGGGCACCGGCGCAGCGCGAGGACGTGCCGGCTGCGGAGACGATCGCGACCGCGGACGCACTCGGCCCCGACCGCGATGCCTTTGCCGATGCCGATGCCGATGCCGCCGGAATCCAGCAACCGCATGCATCGATGGCCGATGCCGTCCAGACCGCGCCGGGTACCGCGCGCAGCACCGGCGCCCCCAGCTTCATGCGCCTGCCGGTGGCACGCCTGCGTACGCCGCGTTGGCAGTGGGGCGTGCTGGCCGCGCTGGTGGTGGTGTTGCTGGTGCAGATTGCCGTGGCCGACCGCGCGCGGCTGGCCGCCGATGCCGGCAGCCGGCCGTGGATCGCCGGTGTATGCACCGTGCTGCGCTGCACGTTGCCGGCCTGGCAGGAGCCGGCGGCGTTCAGCATGATCAGCCGCGACGTGCGCCCGGTGCCCGGCCAGCCAGGCGCGTTGCAGGTGCAGGCCAGCTTCCGCAACGATGCACGCTGGGCGCAGGCCTGGCCGTCGCTGCGGTTGTCGCTCTCCGATGCCGATGGCCGGGTAATCGGTACCGGTGTGTTTGCGCCGCGCGACTACCTGGACCGTTCGCTGGACGCCAACAGCGTATTGGAACCGGGGCAAAGCGCGCAGATTGCGTTCCGCGTGCGCGAGCCCGCCGCCTCCACCGTCGCATTCACCTTCGAGTTCCTGTGACCGGCCTTGGCCGGTCGGTTGCCGCCGCCAGCGTGGCAGCCTGCCCGCGCACGCGCTAGACTGGCCCCCTACAATTCTCCGTCCGGGGCTGCTGTCCGCCCCGGCATCTGCACCGGGAACCTCCTTGAACGCTGTCCTTTCTCGTCCTGACAATAGTCGTGGCGCGCCGAAGCCACCGCTGCGCGAACACGTGGCCCAATCGGTCCGGCGCTACCTGCGGGACCTGGATGGTTGCGATGCCGACGATGTGTACGAGATCGTCCTGCGCGAAATGGAAATCCCGCTGTTCGTGGAAGTGCTCAACCACTGCGAAGGCAACCAGAGCCGCGCCGCGGCGATGCTGGGCATCCACCGCGCCACGCTGCGCAAGAAGCTGAAGGAATACGGCATCGCCACCTGATGCCGCGCATCGACCCACGGTCGATGCCTGTCGGTGAGGCCCTGTGCGGCGCACCCCAGCGTGGGGCCCGCGCCCCTCACGCGCTCCAGAAATACCGCACCAGGTGGAAGAACACCGGCGCGGCAAAACACACCGAATCCAGCCGGTCGAGCATGCCGCCATGGCCCTCGATCATGTGGCCCCAGTCCTTGATGCCGCGGTCGCGCTTGATCGCCGACATCACCAGGCCACCCCAGAACCCCATCAGGTTCACGGCCAGCGACATCCCGAACGCCTGCCACGGCGTGAACGGCGTCAGCCACCACAACGCCGCGCCCAGCGCACTGGCCGACAGCACCCCGCCGATGAAGCCCTCCACGGTCTTGGACGGCGACAGCTTCGGTGCGATCAGCCGCTTGCCGATCAGCTTGCCCCAGATGTACTGCAGCACGTCCGAGGACTGCACCACGATCACCAGGAAGGCGAACAGCAGCAGGTTGCGCGCCGGTTCCACGCCGGCCAGCCGCAGGTTGAGCAGGGCCGGTACGTGGGAGATGCAGAACACGCAGATCATCAGCCCCCACTGCACCTTGGAGGTCCGCTCCAGGTAGTCGGTGGTATCGCCACCGATGGTGGCCAGGATCGGCAGGAACAGGAACGCGTAGACCGGGATCAGCAGGGTGTACATGCCGTACCAGTCGGTCCACACCAGCCAGTACTGCCATGGCAGCACCACGTAGAAGGCGGCCAGCAGCGCGTAGTAGTCGCCGGCCCGGGTGGGCGTGAGGGTGATGAACTCGCGCAGCGCGAACAGCGACACCACGGCAAACAGCAGCACTACCCCGGTACGCCCGAAGAAGAAGGCCAGGGCCACCACGGCGGCCATCACCCACCACGCGCGGATGCGCGAGACCAGGTTGGCCAGCACCGTGCTGGGCGCATGCCGGGCGCGCCAGCGCAGGGTTTCGGCGATGACCGTCGCCACCACCAGCACCGCGGCGATGCCGGCAAACAGCAGGCGCGTCTGCGCGTGCGTGGACAGCTGCGCCACATCGCTGGCCAGCGTGGAAAACAGCAGCGGCATCATGCGCGCTGCCTGCGTGGCTGCGGATCCAGCGCCAGCAACGACATCCGTGCGCGCTCCAGGAAGCGGTCCTTGTCTTCGTCGGCCTTCAGCCGCAGCGGCTCGCCGAAGGTGGTGGTGCACAGCAGCGGCAACGGCAGCCAGCGGCCCTTGGGCATGACCCGCTTGAGGTTGTCGATCCACACCGGCACGAACTCCAGCTCCGGTCGTTGCCGGGCCAGGTGGTAGATGCCGCTCTTGAACGGCAGCACGCCCTCCTCGGTGTTGCGCGTGCCCTCCGGGAACAGGATCAGCGAGTTGCCTTCATCCACCGCCTGGCACAGGCAGGCGATCGGATCCTGCTGGCGCCGGGCCGGGTCGCGCTCGATCAGCACGCCGTTGAACACCGCATGGATCAGGTACCGGCGCAGCCCGTCGCGCTGCCAGTAGTCGGCTGCGGCCACCGGCCGTACCTGGCGGCGCAGGGTGATCGGCAACGCCGACCAGATCAGCACGAAATCGCCGTGGCTGGCGTGGTTGCCGTAGTACACGCGGTGGTCGCTGGACGGCGCGCAGCCCTGCCACAGCGCGCGCGCACCGGTCAGCGCGCGGATCGCGCCGCTGCAGCTGCGTGCCACCAGATCAGCCAGCATGTCGTGCCCTCTTGCTGTGGACGTGCATCGTCGGAGTCATGGCATTGCCCGCAGCCACAGCGCGGCCAGCACCGTGGCGGCCTGCAGCAGCACGCAGGCGCCCTGCCCGCGCAGCAGCCGGCGCATGCCCTGCCAG
>DJBL01000161.1:622-5405 GCA_002435595.1 Stenotrophomonas maltophilia | reverse complement strand
CCCCCACGCCCGCATGACGGCGGCGGCGCGCTGGCTGCTGTTGCTGCTTGCGGCCAGCATGGGCAGCGCCTGCCAACGCGCGCCGGACCCGGCGGTGACCACCGGTCCCGGTGCGGTACTGCCGGTGACGCGCGCCGCCGCCCTTCCCTCGCCGCCGTTGGTGGCCGCCGCCCGCAGCCAGGTCGGGCAGACCCTGCGCTATGACCCGGCGTATGCGGTACTGGCCTACCCCGGTGGTGATGTCGCGCTCGACCGCGGCGTGTGCACCGACGTGATCGTGCGCGCCCTGCGCAGCCAGGGCCTGGACCTGCAGCAGCACATCCACGAGGACATGCGTGGGCATTTCAATGCCTACCCGGCGCTATGGGGCCTGTCGCGGCCAGACCGCAACATCGACCATCGCCGCGTCCCCAACCTGATGCGCTGGTTCGAGCGGCAGGGCTGGCAGCAACCGGCCTCCGCGCACCCGGCCGACTTCGCCGCCGGCGATATCGTGGCCTGGAAACTCAGCGGCAGCGGCCTGCTGCACGTTGGCATCGTCTCGGACCGGCAGCGCAGCGACGGCACCCCGCTGATCCTGCACAACATCGCCCGCGGCACGCAGGAAGAAGACCTGCTGTTCGCCCACCCCATCATCGGCCACTACCGGCCGCCGGCCTGAGCGCGGGCAACCGCAAGGACCCGACTGCATGCCTGGACCGGGTTCCCTTGGCGACGTCAGGGCGGCGCTGGCACGCGCCCACGCCGGCGTGGATGCGCTGCGGGCGCCCGCCGGCGTCGGGCGCGCAGGACCAGGCCTGCCTGGCCCAGGCGCTGCAACAGGACGCCGATCCGGCCCGGGTGGCCGCCTCGCTGGCCCCGCTGGCGATCAAACCGGGGCGTTGAGCGCGCACGCCCAGTCCCTCGCTCGGCGGGCTCAGCGCCGGCGGTAATCCACGAAGTCGAACGCCAGCGCATGCCGCGCATCGGCGGGGTGGTGTTCGCGCGCGACCTCGATCCACTGCTCCATCGCCACCGGCGGAAAGTGGGTGTCGGCCTGCACGGTGGTATCCACCCAGGTCAGGTGCAGGTCGGTGGCCTGGGCCATCGCCAGCCGGTAGATCTCGCCCCCGCCGATCACGCACAACTCGTCCGCGCCGGCCTCGGCGGCGTACTGCAGCGCCTGTTCGATCGACGCCACCGCCTGCATGCCCGCGAACGGCACCTGCCCGCTGCGGGTCAGCACCAGATTGGGCCGTCCGGGCAGCGCGCGCCCGAGCGACTCGGCGGTCCGCCGTCCCATCAGGATCGGCTTGCCCAGGGTCAGCGCCTTGAAACGCTTGAGGTCGTCGGGCAACTGCCACGGCAGCTGGTTGTCATGGCCGATACCATGGCCGCGGTCGAGCGCGGCGATCAGCGAGAGTTTCATCGACGTACCGCCTCAGCCGGCATCGGTCTGCAGCGCTTGGCAGGCGGCCTGCGCGGCATTGGTGGCGCGCAGCGCGGCCGCCAGTTCCGGGCTGCCGGTGGCGTTCTCGTCCACGCCGTCGAGGATCTTCTGCTGCTGCGCTTGCTGGGCCTGCTTGAGCCCCGGCGCCGCCATGACGCGGGTAGCCAGCGTGGCCACCTCGGTGCTGCCGAGATCGGCCAGGAAGGCCTGCAGTTCCGCAGTGGAGTAGGCCGCCGCCAACTTCGCCTCGATCGCGCGCTGGTAGGCCGGATCGTCGACGCCGGCCTGCATGTGCCCGACCATCGCCGCGTACATGCCGGTGACTGCCGTCTGCATCTGCGCGCGGCAGCCGGTCGGCACGTCCTGGGGCAGCATCGTGCTGCCGTTGAACGCCTGGGCGAAGGCCTGCACTTCCTCGCGCATGTGCTTGTGCACGATCTGCTCGTTGACCTGCCGGGCCAGCGCCAGGGCGTCGACCGGGTCGGCCTGGGCGGCTGCCAGCGGCAGCGCGGTGGCGATGGCCAGCAGCAGGCGGGCGGCGGTGCGGGCGGTCATACCGCCACCGGCGCCTTGATCGCCGGATGCGGATCGTAACCGTCGATGCGGATGTCCTCGAACTGGAAACCGAACAGGTCGGTCACGGCCGGGTTCAACCATAGCGTGGGCAGCGCGCGCGGGGTACGCGAAAGCTGCTCGCGGGCCTGCTCGAAATGATTCGAATACAGGTGCGCATCGCCCAGCGTATGCACGAAATCCCCCACTCCCAGCCCGGTGGCCTGGGCCACCATGTGGGTGAGCAGCGCGTAGCTGGCGATGTTGAACGGCACGCCGAGGAAGATGTCGCCACTGCGCTGGTACAGCTGGCAGCTGAGCTTGCCGTCGACCACGTAGAACTGGAACAGGTTGTGGCACGGCATCAGCGCCATCTGCGACAGCTCGCCCACGTTCCAGGCGCTGACCACCAGCCGCCGCGAATCCGGGTTGCGCTTGATCTCTTCCACCAGCCACTGCATCTGGTCGATGCTGCCGCCATCGGCGGTGGCCCAGCTGCGCCACTGCTTGCCATAGATCGGGCCAAGATCGCCCTGGGCATCGGCCCATTCGTCCCAGATCCGTACCTGGTTGTCCTTGAGGTAGCCGATGTTGGTGTCGCCCTTCAGGAACCACAGCAGCTCGTGGATGATCGAGCGCAGGTGCAGTTTCTTGGTGGTGACCAGCGGGAACCCGTCTTGAAGATTGAAGCGCATCTGCCAGCCGAACACGCTGCGCGTGCCGGTGCCGGTGCGGTCGCTCTTCTCCGCGCCGTGTTCGAGCACGTGCGACAGCAGGTCCAGGTAGGGCTTCATGGCTTGCCCTCGGCGAGCACCAGCGGCTGCGGCTGCAGCACCGGGGCACGCCGCGACAGCGCCAGCAGCACCAGGCCGAAGGCGATCAGCGGCACGCACAGGATCTGGCCCTTGGTCAGCCAGCCGAAGGCGATGTAGACGCCGTTGTCGGGCATGCGCACGAACTCCACCGCGAAGCGGAAGACGCCGTACATCAGCGCGAACAGGCCGGCGATCACGTAGCGATGGCGTGGCTTGGCCGAGACCGTCCACAGCACCACGAACATCACCAGGCCCTCCAGCACCGCTTCGTACAGCTGCGAGGGGTGGCGGGCATATTCGTTGAGGGCGCCGGCGGCGTAGTGGGCGCGCAGGACGATCATGTCCGCATGGGCCAGCGGACCCGGCAGGCCGCTGGGAAACACCACGCCCCAGGTGCCATCGGTGTACTTGCCCCACAGTTCGGCGCCGATGAAGTTGCCGACGCGGCCAAAGCCCAGGCCCAACGGCACCAGCGGGGCCATGAAATCGATGGTGTCAAACAGGTGCAGGCGATGCTTGCGCGACCAGTACCACGAGGCGAACAGCACCCCCAGCAGACCGCCGTGGAAGCTCATGCCGCCGTCCCACACCTTGAACAGCAGCAACGGGTCGTGCAGGAACTCCGACAACGCGTAGAACACCATGTAGCCCACGCGGCCGCCCACCACCACGCCGAGCATGGCGTAGAACAGCAGGTCGGAGAAGCCATTGGCATCCACCCCCGGCAGGCGCCCGGCGGCGATCCGCTTGCGCCCCAGCCACCAGGCGGCGGTGAAACCGAGCAGGTACATGATGCCGTACCAATGCACCTTGATCGGCCCAAGCGAGAGGGCGATGGGATCGATGTCGTGGAGATAGATCATGGGCGATGCCTTGCAGGTCAGCGGGTATTCTAAGCCCGGCCTCAGCCCAGCAGTTGCGGCGTATCGGGCAGGTCGTCGCCGTTGGACCCGGACCGGGGCCGATAGTGCCCGGCCAGCAGGTCTGAAACTTCCTCGATGGCCAGCAGCACCGCCTCATGCAGCGCGCCCTCGCGCAGGCGCTGCTGCATGTGGGCACAGATTGCCTCCCACTGCGCCTGGCCCACCTTGCCGCGCAGGCCGCGGTCGGCAACCAGCTCGATGGCATGGTCGGCCAGCAGCAGATAGACCAGCACGCCGTTGTTGTGCTCGGTGTCCCAGGTGCGCAGCTGGGCAAAGGCCTGCTCGGCGCGCTGACGCGGGCTGACCCCACGCCACAGCGCCGACAGCGGCAGGTCGGCTTCCACGGCAAACATCACCTGCCCGCCATGGCGGCGCTCACCGGCGGCGATCGCCTCGGTGATGGCCTGCAGCCGAGCCGGCGGGAAGGTGCGGCGCACCGTTGGAGCCCATGCATGTCGCCACCAGCGCATCACCAGCCCCCCGAGGCGCCACCGCCTCCCGAACGTCCACCGCCGCCACCCCAGCCGCCTCCGCCGCCGAAGCCACCGCCACCGCCCCAACCGCCCCCACCCCAGCCGCTCCCACCGCCCCAGCCACCGTTGCGGGCGAAGGCACCGGCACGACCGGAGGACACGCCGAGGAACAGGCCGATCAGCCCGGCCACGCCGCTGGCGATCCATAGCGAGGTGAGCAGGAAGGCGGCCAATGCCGCACCGCCACCGCCGAGCAGCGCGCGCAGCGGGCGCGGCAGCCAGCCGAGCAGGGCGCGCAGGAAGCTGCCGACGAAGAAGCCGATCACCAGGGCCATCGTCCAGCCATCGCTGCGGCCCTCGCCGCTGGCCCGGTGGGTGCTGACCGGGGCCGGCAGGTCCTCGCCGTCGATCAGCTTGACCAGGGCGGCGCTGGCCTCGCTGAGGCCACCGGCATAATCATTGCTGCGGAAACGCGGGGCCAGGTATTCCTGGATCACGCGGTTGGCGATCGCATCCGGGATCGCACCTTCCAGGCCGTAGCCCGGCTCGATGCGGACCCGCCGGTCGTCCTTGGCCACCACCAGCAGCACC
>DJBL01000161.1:0-300 GCA_002435595.1 Stenotrophomonas maltophilia | reverse complement strand
CTGGGCCTGCAGTGCCTGGATCTGCGCCGCGTCCAGGGTGCCGGTGGTATCGACCACCGGCGAGGACAGCGGCGGGATGGCCGCCGGGGTCTGCGCCCAGGCAGGCAGCGCCAGCCCCAGGCAGAGCAGCAGCAGCCAGCGCAGCAGCGGCGTGGTCACCGGCTCAGTTCGCCGGCTGCGGCTGTTGCTGCGGCGCCGGCGGCGCGGGGGCCGGGGCCGGCGCCTGCGCGCCGAACTTCACCGCCGGCGGCTGCGAGATCTGCGCTTCGTTGTCCACGGTGAAGTTCGGCTTGACCGCAT
>DJBL01000113.1 GCA_002435595.1 Stenotrophomonas maltophilia | reverse complement strand
ACACGGGCGCCAGCGGCGGACACCACTCCGCCGCCGCGCCTGCAGTCGGCACGCCTGGCGATCCGCGCGCCGGCCTACACCGGCCAGGCCGAGCGCGTGCAGGGCACGCTCGATGCCAGGCTCGTACAGGGCAGCCAGTTGCAGTGGTCGCTGCGCTTCAGCACGCCTCCCCGACAGGCGGCGCTGCAGTTCCACGACGGCCGCCGCATCGCGCTGCAGCGCGAGGGCGACAGCTGGACCGCGGCCTGGACCGCCGCGCACTCCGCGCTGTATCGGGTGGTCACCACGCCGGCGCCGCGCGAGCAGCGCCTGTATCGCCTGGATGCCACCCCGGACCAGCCGCCGAGCGTGCGCGTCCTCGCGCCGGACCGCAGCCTGGTGCTGGCCACGCCCGGGCAGCGCCAGTGGCAACTGCAGTTCGAGGCCAGCGACGACTTCGGTGTGACCGCCCAGGCCCAGTTGAAGATCACCCTGGCCCAGGGCAGCGGCGAGAACATCACCTTCCGCGAACAGACGGTGACCCTGGCCGGCAGTGGCACGCCTACCCTGCGCCGCTTCGCGCGCACGCTGGACCTGGCCGCGCTCGGGGCCGAACCCGGCAACGACGTGATCGCGCAGTTGCAGGTGCGCGACAACCATGCCCCCATCCCGCAGACCGCGCAGAGCAGCAGCCTGATCCTGCGCCTGCCCAGCACCGAGCAGGTGCAGGGTGCCGAACTGGAGGGCCGGGTCAAGAAGACACTGCCGGCCTATTTCCGCAGCCAGCGCCAGATCATCATCGATGCCGAGGCGCTGATCCGGCAGCGCAGGCAGCTGCCGGCCGCCGAATTCATCAAGCGCGCCGACGCGATCGGCGTGGACCAGCGCATCCTGCGCCTGCGCTACGGCCAGTTCCTGGGCGAAGAGAGCGAAGGCGGCGCGAAGCCGCCGCCCACCAGCGATGCGTTGCCGACCCGCGACGCGCCGACCGACCACGCCGACGATCATGCCGGCGGCGCTGGCGACGACCATGGCCAGGGCGGCCATGACGACCACGACCACGGCACCACCGGGACCGACGCCGCAGCGGTGTTCGGCAGCGCCACCGACGTGCTGGCCGAGTACGGCCACACCCATGACCACGCCGAAGCCGCCACGCTGCTGGACCCGCAGACCCGCGCCACGCTGAAGGCGGCGCTGGACCAGATGTGGTCCTCCGAAGGCGAACTGCGCCAGGGCCGGCCCGAGGCGGCGCTGCCGTATGCCAACAAAGCGCTGGCCTTCATCAAACAGGTGCAGCAGGCCGAGCGCATCTATCTGGCGCGGGTCGGCCCGGAGCTGCCGCCCATCGACGAAAGCCGCCGCATGGGCGGGGTACGCACCGACCTGGCCAGCCGCACGCTGTCGCTCGCTGCCGTGCCCGCGCCGGACCCGGCCATCGTTGCGGTGTGGCAGCAGTTGGGGGATGCCGGCAGCGCCCCGGACCTGGACGCACTGGGCCAGTGGCTGGGCCACAACCAGGCCCGCCTGCCCGATCCGCTGAGCCTGGCCGCCGCGCTGGAAGAACTGCGCATCGCCCCGCACTGCGGCGACTGTCGCCAGGCCCTGCGTGCGCAACTGTGGCGCGCGCTGGTGCGTCCCCTGCCCCAGGTCACCCGGCGCAGTGCACCGGACCGGATCGGCCAAACCTACCTGGATGCGCTGGAGGCCCGGCCATGAACGACCCACGCTGGATCGCGCTGGCGCTGGCGCTGATCGTGCTGGTCGGCAGCGCGCGCCTGGTCTGGCCCGCGCGCGGCGTGGCACGGCGTACCACGGCCCAACGGTTGGCATTGTGCGGGCTGCAGCTGGCCTCGGCCACGCTGCTGTACCTGACCCTGGTGCCTCCGCGCGTCCCGGTGGCAGCCGGCACGCTGAGCGTGCTCACTGCCGGCGCGGGCCACGTGCCGTGGGCAGCCGCCCCCGGGGAAACGGTGCTTGCCCTGCCGGAGGCGACCGGCACGACCCAACGCACGGCGCCGGACCTGGCCACGGCGCTGCGCCAGAACCCGGGCACGCAGGTGCTGCGCATCATCGGCGATGGCCTGGTGGCACGCGATCGCGACACCGTGCTGCCCGCGCGCGTGCACCTGCTGCAACCGCCGCCGCCGCGCGGTTGGGTCGCGCTGCAGCCACCGTCCGTCACGGCGCCGGGCAGCGTGTTCGCGGTGCAGGCGCGCGCCCACGGCGTGGCCGGCGGCCGTGCCGAACTGCTCGATCCTTCCGGCCAGGTCGTGGACCGCCGCGGCCTGGCCGACGATGGCGGCGTGCAGTTGCAAGGCGTGGCCCGCGCCAGCGGTCGCAGCGTCTTCAGCCTGCGCCTGCTGGATGCCGGGCAGCATACGGTGGACACGCTGGCGGTGCCGCTGCAGACCCAGGACCAGGCCGCACCGCGCGTGCTGATCCTCGCCGGTGCACCGGGCCCGGAACTGAAATACCTGCGGCGTTGGGCCGTGGATACCGGCCTGCAGGTGCATGCCCAGGCCAACGCCGGTGGCGGCGTCTCGCTCGGCGATGCGCCCATCGCCCTGAATGCCGCGCGTCTGGCCGCCACCGACGTGCTGATCCTGGACGAGCGCAGCCTGGCCAGCCTCGCTGCCGCGCAGCGCGCTGCCATCGGGCAGGCGCTGCGCGAGGGGCTGGGCGTGCTGGTGCGCAGCAGCGGTGCGCTCGGTGACGGCGCCCGCCAGAGCCTGCGCAGCTGGGGGCTGGCGGTGGGCGGAGATCG
>DJBL01000121.1 GCA_002435595.1 Stenotrophomonas maltophilia | reverse complement strand
CGGCCAGGTGCTGCGGTCGCGCCCACACGCTGTTGGGCTCGCCGTGGAGCGCGCGCCGGCTGCTGGCGCGCGCCATCGCGGCAAAACCGATCGCCATCGCCAGTGCCACCCCGTCCACCCAGAACAGCGGCCAGTAGCCGTGCACCGCGCTGGTCCACAGCCACAGCCCGCTCATCGCGCCATGCACCAGCGGGATCAGCGCGGTCACGATCGCCGCCGCCCACAGCAGCTCGCGCGCCGCCTGCCACGGTGCCCGCAGCGCGGCCCACAGGGCGCAGCCGCCCCAGACCACGAAGCAGGTCCAGCGCATGCCGCTGTCGGCCAGTGCCGGGGCCAGGTACTCCAGCAGCTGCACGCTGACGAACGCGGCCGAGACCGCCACGCACAGGCCGATGCAGACCCCGACCGTGGCCCGGGCCATGTTGACCTGGGCGCGGCCCTGCACCTGCTGGCGGCGCTTGCGCCGCGACTCGATCCACAGCAGGTTGCCCGAATAGAACAGGAACGCACCGCCCAGCCCCAGTGCGAAATACAGCCACGGCACCAGGCCGTTGCCGTACTCGCCGAAGTGCAGGGCATAGGCGGCCGCGAGCGTGGCGTGGTTGGCATCGCGCCGGCCGGGCAACTGGGTATGCAGCACCTCGCCGGTGTTGGCGTCCAGCGCCACCGCTCCCAGCGGCCCCAGCGACACGCCGCCATCGCCGGTGATCTCGATGACCGCGTTGGCATCGCCGGCGTTGGCCAGTTTCAGGTAGGCCGGTTCAAAGCGGGCCTGGCCCTGGTCGTTGGCCACCGCGATGGCGCGCGCGTGCAGCATCGCCAGGCTGCCCGGACGCACCGCCTCGCCGCTGGCGGCGCGGATCGGGGCGGTATCCATGGCCGCAGGCAGCGCGCCCAGCAGCTTGCCGTCGTAGATCAGCGGGTTGAGCGCGGCCATCTGCAGGAACACCAGGCACAACAGCGCGCCGGTGACCGCAAACAACAGGTGGAAGGGCAGGCTGAGCACGCCGATCACGTTGTGCGCGTCCTGCCACATCTGCTTGAGGTTGCGGCCGGGGCGCAGCGCGAACAGGTCGCCCAGCAGCCTGGGCAGGTGGATCACCAGGCCGGACAGCAGCGCCAGCCCGTACAGCAGGCTGACCACCCCCATCAGGTAGATCCCGGCCACCGGCAGGCCCAGCGTGTAATGCAGTTCGTTGACCAGCTCGGCCAGCCCGGCCTGGGGCGGGGTGGGGCTGCCGTCGTACTGGTCCGGCCAGGCAAACAGCCAGGTGCCCTTGGCGTCCTGCCAATAGGCCACCGACTGCGGCGTCTCGGCGCCGGGGAAGGTCATGCCGATATGCTTGCGCGCCTCCGGGTGCCGTTCCAGCACGCCATCCAGCAGCCGCTGCGCGTCATCCAGGGTCTGCGCGGGCCGCTGCATCGCATGCGGCGACTGCCACAGCGGCAGGTCGTGGTGGAACACGGTGATCGCGCCGGCGTAGAAGGCCACGAACAACGCAAAGCCGGCCACCAGGCCGACCCAGGTGTGCAGCGTGGTGAACGTGCGCAGGGTGAGTGAGCTGAATTTCATCGGGACACCTTCACAGGATCCACTGCTGGGCGCGCAGCAGCCACAGCAGCGCAAAGCCGGCCAGCGCGCTGCCGGCCAGCGCGAGCCAGGCGCGCAACGCGGTACGCAGGGCGAAGGCCCACAGCGCGGCCAGCATCCACAGCGGGATGAAGGCGATCAGGCTGGGCACGATCGCCGACTGCCACGGGCCCGGGGGCAGCCACGCCACCAGCCCGGTAGCCGCGGTGGCCAGGAAGAAACCGGCCAGCAGCGCGGCCAGTGCCCGGCCCCACATCAGCGTCGCGCCTCGCGCTCGGGGCGCGTCCAGGCGGCCAGGTAGGGCAGTACCAGCGCGGTCAGCATCCACCCGGCCAGGGTCACGCACAGCCCGGTGGCCAGGCCCAGCTGGCCCATCCACAGCCACAACGCGGTGGCGGCGGCGACCCCCCCGATCTGCCGACCCAAGCGCCCGGCGCGGCGCAGGCGCGGCCAGCGGCAGTGCGGTGAGGCGGCATAGAAGGCCAGCGCCGAGAACGCCGAGGCGGCGCCGGCGAAGCTGCAGTACAGCAGGGCCAGGGTGGTGCTGCTCAGCACGGGGCGCAGATGGAACGGACGGCGGAAACCATGGCGGATCCTTGGGGGAGGCAGTGCCGGCTGTCGCACGGCACGCTGCGCATGGTAATCATTGCCGTTTTGCTCTGCCACAGCGCCCTGTTCAGCCGTGCCGGATGGCGCGGGCGGGAGCAAAAAAGCACGCTTTGGTTTAAGATCGGGGGCAACACCCTCCAGGTAACAAGGTGGCCCGCGCCCAGCGCCGGTCCAGCGTGCGACATGAGCACTACCATCGCCCACCGCTGAACGCTCCCGTCGGCCCCTTGCAGGCGCCTTCGTGGCGCTTTTTTTATGGCCGACCGGCACCGCGCCGTAGCCCACCTTCCCGATTCCGCTTCCCCGACCCGCCGCGCGGGTCCACCAGAAAAAGCCCAGTCATGATCGCGATCACGCTCCCAGACGGCAGCCGCCGTGAATTCGAAAACCCCGTCAGTGTCATGGACGTCGCCCAGTCGATCGGCGCCGGCCTGGCCAAGGCCACCATCGCCGGTTCGGTCGACGGCGTGCTGGTCGATGCCAGCGACGTGATCGATCGCGACGCGACCCTGCGCATCATCACCGCCAAGGACGAGGAGGGCGTTGAGATCATCCGCCACTCCGCCGCCCACCTGGTCGGCCATGCGGTCAAGCAGCTGTACCCGGACGTCAAGATGGTGATCGGCCCGGTCATCGCCGAAGGCTTCTACTACGACATCTACTCCGAGCGCCCGTTCACCCCGGACGACATGGCCGCCATCGAAAAGCGCATGGGCGAGCTGATCGCGCAGGATTACGACGTCATCAAGAAGGTCACCCCGCGTGCGGAGGTCATCGAGATCTTCAAGGCGCGTGGCGAGGACTACAAGCTGCGCCTGATCGAGGACATGTCCCCGGACATCCAGGCCATGGGCATGTACTACCACCAGGAATACGTGGACATGTGCCGCGGCCCGCACGTGCCCAACACGCGCTTCCTGAAGGCCTTCAAGCTGACCCGCATTTCCGGCGCCTACTGGCGTGGCGATGCGCAGAACGAGCAGCTGCAGCGCGTCTATGGCACCGCCTGGGCCGACAAGAAGCAGCTCGATGCGTACATCAAGCGCATTGAAGAAGCGGAGATGCGTGACCACCGTCGCATCGGCAAGCAGCAGGACCTGTTCCACCTGCAGGAAGAGGCCCCGGGCCTGGTGTTCTGGCACCCGAAGGGCTGGGCGCTGTGGCAGGTGGTCGAGCAGTACATGCGCAAGGTGTACCGCAGCACCGGCTACGGCGAAGTGCGCTGCCCGCAGATCCTGGACGTGTCGCTGTGGCAGAAATCGGGCCATTGGGACAACTACCAGGACGCGATGTTCTTCACCGAGTCGGAGAAGCGTACCTATGCGCTCAAGCCGATGAACTGCCCCGGCCACGTGCAGGTGTTCAACCAGGGGCTGCACAGCTACCGCGATCTGCCGATCCGCTACGGTGAGTTTGGCGCCTGCCACCGCAACGAGCCCTCCGGCGCGCTGCACGGCATCCTGCGCGTGCGTGGCTTCACCCAGGACGACGGTCACGTGTTCTGCACCGAAGACCAGGTCGAGGCGGAAGTGACCGCGTTCCACCAGCAGGCGCTGGCGGTGTACCAGCACTTCGGCTTCGAGGAGATCCAGGTCAAGATCGCGCTGCGCCCCGAATCGCGCCTGGGCGATGACGCCACCTGGGACAAGGCAGAGGGCGCGCTGCGCTCGGCACTGTCCAGCTGCGGGGTGGAATGGCAGGAGCTGCCTGGCGAGGGCGCCTTCTACGGCCCGAAGATCGAGTACCACCTGAAGGACGCGATCGGCCGCACCTGGCAGCTGGGCACCATGCAGGTCGATTTCATGATGCCTGGCCGTCTGGGCGCTGAATACGTGGACGAAAACAGCCAGAAGAAGCATCCGGTGATGCTGCACCGGGCCATTGTCGGTTCGATGGAGCGCTTCCTGGGCATCCTGATCGAGCACCATGCCGGCCAGTTCCCGTCCTGGCTGGCCCCGACCCAGGTGGTGGTGGCCAATATCACCGATGCCCAGGCTGAATACGTGAACGAAGTCCGGAAAACCCTTGCAGATCAAGGCTTCCGGGTAAACGCCGATTTGCGCAACGAGAAGATCGGTTATAAGATTCGCGAGCATACGCTGCAGCGGGTCCCGTACCTGCTGGTGGTCGGCGACCGTGAGAAGGAAAATGGCGCCGTGGCCGTGCGTACGCGCTCGGGCGAAGATCTGGGCAGCATGTCCGTCCAGGCCTTCATCGAGCGGTTGCAGGCAGAACAGTCCGTGTAAGAAAGTCCCGGCCCTGCGGATGATCCGCTCAGGGCCGGTTTGATTCCTCTGGGAGATTGCAATATCAGTACCCCTGACAACAAACAGAACCGCAAGAATCAGGAAATCCGGGTGCCGCGCGTCCGCGTGATCGGCAGCGACGGAGAAATGATTGGCGTGTTGACGCGTGACGAAGCGCTGTCGATGGCCGAAGACGAAGGTCTGGACCTGGTCGAGATTCAGCCGCAGGCTGATCCGCCGGTGTGCAAGATCATGGACTTCGGCAAGTTCAAGTTCGAAGCGCAGAAGAAGGCCAACGAGGCCAAGAAGAAGACCAAGCAGGTCGAGATCAAGGAAGTGAAGTTCCGCCCGGTCACCGATGAAGGCGACTACCAGATCAAGCTGCGCAAGATGCGCGGTTTCCTGGAAGAGGGCGACAAGATCAAGGTCAACATCCGCTTCCGTGGTCGTGAAATGAGCCATCAGGAACTGGGTCGCGAGATGGCCAACCGGATCGAGGCCGATCTGGGCGAAGACATCGTGATCGAGTCCCGTCCGCGCCTTGAAGGCCGGCAGATGGTGATGATGATCGCGCCGAAGAAGAAGTAAGCGCCCGTCGGGGGCAGGGCCGGGCGTTGCCCGGCTGCACACCCCACCGCGGCAAGGTAGGGCCGGGCGTTGCCCGGCTGGACCGCTTCGGCACCCCACAGCGGGCGCCTCTGGCGCCTTCTGCCGTTTACCGCGTGCGCGGCCTGGCATCACGTCGGCCTTTCGCCGTTCCGTTCAGGTTCGGCCGCCCGCGGCAAACATCCGCCCAATCAATCGTTTGCAACTGCCTGGCTTCACGGGCATAATGGGCGGCCCCGTTTTTCGGGGCGCTGTTTTGAACGGTTTCACGCTCCTCAACGGGCATGCTGTTTCAACGGCAACAGGACCGGCCTGGTTCCCATCGGGGATCCCGGGCTTACAAGCAGGCAAGGGCACGGACGGAAAGTGTGGCAATGCCACCGCCCTGGTCAGTGACAAAACATCATCAAGGACATTGCAATGCCCAAGATCAAGACCAACCGGGCGGCGGCCAAGCGTTTCCGCAAGACCGCCTCCGGCAAGTTCAAGGCTGGCCACGCCAACCGCAGCCACATCCTCACGAAGAAGTCGACCAAGCGGAAGCGCAATCTGCGTCAGACGAACCATGTTCGTGCAGAAGACGCAGGCCGTTTGAACCGTATGCTTCCCTACCTCTGAGGACTGACCCATGGCACGAGTAAAGCGTGGCGTACAGGCGCGTCGCCGCCACAAGAAAATTCTGACCCTGGCGAAGGGTTACTACAACGCTCGCCGCAAGGTCTTCCGCGTTGCCAAGCAGGCCGTGATCAAGGCACAGCAGTACGCCTACATCGGTCGTAAGCAGAAGAAGCGCAATTTCCGTTCGCTGTGGATCACCCGCATCAACGCGGCTGCCCGCATCAACGGCCTGAGCTACAGCCGTTTCATGAACGGCCTGCTCAAGTCCGGCATCACTCTGGACCGTAAGGTTCTGGCTGACATCGCCGTGCACGACGCAGCTGGTTTTGCTGCACTGGCCGAAAAGGCCAAGGGCGCGCTGGCGGCATAAGTCCATTCCCCCGCCGTTGCCGCAGTCGCGCAGCGGTGGTGGGTAAGGCAAATGCATGGGGAAGGGCGCAAGTCCTTCCCCATTCTTTTTTGTGTTGGCGGTGGCCCTCCCGGTGCCCCCGATCGACAGCGGTGGCGACGGGGGTCGGCCCGGCGCGTATCGCGATGGCATACCGACGCGAGGCTCCGGCTATCCATGAGTGACATCCAATCCCTGACCACCCAGGCACTGGCCGACGTGGCCGCTGCCAGCAGCCCCGATGCGCTGGAAGCCCTGCGCGTTGCCCTGCTCGGCAAGAACGGCAGCATCACCGCCCAGCTCAAGCAGCTCGGTGGCCTGCCGGCCGACGAGCGCAAGGCCGCCGGCGAAGCCATCAACCGTTCCCGTGATGCGCTCACCAGTGCGTTGGGCGAGCGCAAGGCGGTGCTGGAAGACGCTGCCCTGGACGCGCGCCTGGGCGCCGAAGCCATCGACATCACCCTGCCGGGACGCCGCGCCGATCGCGCTGGCCTGCATCCGGTCACCCGTACCCTGGAGCGCATTACCGAAATCTTCGGCCGGCTCGGGTATGAAGTGTCCGAAGGCCCGGAAATCGAAGACGACTGGCACAACTTCGAAGCGCTCAACTTCCCGCCGCACCACCCGGCGCGTGCCATGCACGACACCTTCTATTTCGGCGACGGCCGCCTGCTGCGCACGCACACCTCCGGGGTGCAGGTGCGCTACATGGGCGACCACGCGCCGCCGCTGCGCATGATCGCCGCCGGCAAGGTCTACCGGAGCGACAGCGACCAGACCCATTCGCCGATGTTCCACCAGGTCGAAGGCCTGCTGGTGGACGAGCATTCGACCTTCGCCGACCTCAAGGGCACGCTGTCCGAGTTCGTGCGCGCCTTCTTCGAGCGCGATTTCGAGATGCGCTTCCGTCCCAGCTACTTCCCCTTCGTCGAACCCGGCGCGGAAGTGGACATCGCCTGGCAGCAGCCCGACGGCAGCACCCGCTGGCTGGAAGTGCTCGGCTGCGGCATGGTCCACCCGAACGTGCTGCGCAACGTGGGCATCGATCCGGAGCGCTATACCGGCTTCGCCTTCGGCCTGGGCGTGGAGCGTTTTGCGATGCTGCGCTACGGCGTCAACGACCTGCGCGCGTTCTTCGAAAACGACGTGCGGTTCCTCAAGCAGTTCGCCTAACACCGGTACGACCCATGCCGCCGGGCACCGCCCGGCGGCATGGCGCGGCAACCTTCATCACGGCCCAGGCGCATGCGCCGGGCCCACCAGGGTGACACCATGAAATTCTCTGAAAACTGGCTGCGCAGCCACGTACCCACCTCGGTCTCGCGCGACGAACTCGGCGCGGTGCTGACCGCCATCGGCCTGGAAGTGGAAGAGGTCACCGCGCTCGGCGTGGGCCTGGACCACGTGGTGGTGGCGCGCATCGTATCCGCCGAGCGCCATCCCGAAGCCGACCGCCTGCAGATCTGCCAGGTCGATGCCGGGCAGGGCGAGCACCTGCAGATCGTGTGCGGCGCGCCGAACGCGCGCCCGGGCCTGGTTGCGCCGCTGGCCATGATCGGCGCGCAGATCGGCGAGCTGAAGATCAAGCCGGCCAAGCTGCGCGGCGTGGACTCCAACGGCATGCTGTGCTCGGCCAAGGAACTGGGCCTGGACAGCGACGCCTCCGGCCTGTTCGAGCTGCCCGATGACGCGCCGGTCGGCCAGACCCTGGTCGAGTACCTCGGCCTGCCCGATGCCAGCATCGAGATCAAGCTGACCCCCAACCGCGCCGACTGCTTCAGCATCCGCGGCATCGCCTTCGATGTGGCCGCTGCATGCGCCAGCGAAGTGGTGCCGTTCGACGCGGCCCCGGTTGCGGCCGTGGGCAGCCGTGAATTGACCGTTGACCTTGCGGCGGGCGCCGAAGCGCCGCGCTACGTGGGCCGTGTCATCGAGGGCATCAATGCCCGCGCCGCCACCCCGCTGTGGATGGCCGAGCGCCTGCGCCGCAGCGGCGTGCGGCCGGTGTCGCTGCTGGTGGACATTACCCAGTACGTGATGCTGGAACTGGGCCAGCCGATGCACGCCTTCGACCTGGGCACCCTGCAGGGCAGCATCGGCGTGCGTCGCTCGCGCGCCGGTGAGGCGCTCAAGCTGCTCGATGGCCGCGATGCCGCGCTGGACGACAGCTTCCTGGTGATCACCGACGCCGATCGCCCGATCGCGCTGGCCGGCCTGATGGGCGGCTTCGACACCCGCGTCACCGACGACACCACCGCCGTGTTCCTGGAGGCCGCGCATTTCGCGCCCGCCGCGATCATGGGCCGTGGCCGCAAGCTGGGCCTGCACACCGACGCCGGACACCGCTTCGAGCGCGGCGTCGACCCGGCCCTGCCGCGCACCGCGATCGAGTACGCCACCCGGCTGGTGCTGGACCTGGCCGGCGGCACCCCTGCGCCGGTCACCGAAGCGGTCTCCGCGGCCGACCTGCCGGCGACGGCGACCATCGGCCTGCGCCGTGCGCGCATCGCCCGTGTGCTCGGCATCCAGATCGCCGATGCCGACGTCGAGCGCATCCTGCGCGCGCTGGGCATGGACGTGAGCGCCACCGCCGACGGCTGGCTGGTCACCGCGCCGAGCCGCCGCTTCGACATCGCCATCGAAGAAGACCTGATCGAGGAGCTGGCCCGTATCCACGGTTACGAGCAGATCCCGACCACGCTGCCGGGCGGTGCCTCGCGCATCGCCATGCCCAGCGAGACCCGCCTGGACGACCTGAGCGTGCGCCGCCAGCTGGTGGCGCGCGATCTGCAGGAAACCATCAACTACGCCTTCGTCGACGCTGGCCTGCTCGGTCAGTGGCAGCTGCATGAAGACGTGGTGGCGCTGGCCAACCCCCTGTCGGCCGAGCTGGCGGTGATGCGCCCGTCGCTGCTGCCGGGCCTGGTGGCCACGCTGGGCCGCAACGCGGCGCGCCAGCTGGGTCGCGTGCGCCTGTTCGAGCTGGGCCGCAGCTTCCACCCGCAGGCCGGCGAGGGCACGCCCGCACCGCTGGAAACCCAGCGCGTGGCTGCCGCCGTGTGTGGTGATGCCGACCCGCAGCAGTGGGGCCTGGCCACCCGCAAGGTCGACTTCCACGACCTCAAGGGCGACCTGGAATCGCTGGCGGCCGCCTCGGGCGCGGTGCTGACCTTCCAGCCTTCGCAGCGCCCCTATGGCCACCCGGTCCGCTCGGCCGAGGTGCTGCGCGATGGCGTCAGCCTGGGCTGGATCGGCCAGATCCACCCGCGCCTGGCCAAGGCCATGGACATCGATGTGGACGTGTACGCCTTCGAGCTGGACCTGGCCCCGCTGGCGGCCCGCCAGCTGCCGCGTGCCACCGAGCTGTCGCGCTTCCCGTCGGTGCGCCGCGACCTGGCCTTCCTGGTGCCCGAGGCCGCCGCCTGGGCCGACCTGGAGGCGACCCTGCGCCGTGCGGTCGGCCCGCTGTTGCGGCAGGTGACCCTGTTCGACCGCTATGTCGGCCAGGGGGTCGAGCCGGGCTTCAAGAGTCTCGCTATGGGCTTGATTTTGCAGGACAAGTCGCGCACTCTGACGGACCGCGACGTGGAGTCGGTAGTGGCCGAGGCGGTCTCTGCCATGGAGCGTGAACACCACGCCCGGATCCGCGGTTGAGCGGGCAGCATGGGGGGTAGCAGGCAATGGCATTGACCAAGGCTGAGATGGCCGAGAAGCTGTTCGACGAAGTGGGTCTGAACAAGCGCGAGGCCAAGGAATTTGTCGACGCGTTCTTCGATGTGTTGCGAGAAGCATTGGAACAGGGACGTCAGGTAAAGCTGTCCGGTTTCGGCAATTTCGACCTGCGGCGCAAGAACCAGCGCCCGGGCCGCAATCCCAAGACCGGCGAGGAAATTCCGATTTCCGCCCGCACGGTGGTCACCTTCCGTCCGGGCCAGAAGCTCAAGGAAAGGGTGGAGGCATATGCTGGATCCGGGCAGTAACCGCGAACTTCCGCCGATACCGGCCAAGCGCTACTTCACCATTGGTGAAGTCAGCGAGCTGTGCGACGTCAAACCGCACGTGCTGCGCTACTGGGAGACCGAATTCCCCAGCCTGGAGCCGGCCAAGCGCCGCGGCAACCGCCGCTACTACCAGCGCCACGACGTGCTGATGGTGCGCCAGATCCGTGGCCTGCTTTACGAGCAGGGCTACACCATCGGCGGCGCGCGCCTGCGCCTGGAAGGCGCCGGTGCCCGCGACGAATCGGCACTGAGCAACCAGATCATCAAGCAGACGCGGATGGAGCTGGAAGAAGTGCTGCAATTGCTTCGCCGCTGAACAAATTCGCCGATAAAACCGTTATACTCGTCGGCCCGCTGAGAGGCGGGGACAGTACCAGCATCATCGGGGCGTAGCGCAGCCTGGTAGCGCATCTGCCTGGGGGGCAGAGGGTCGTCGGTTCAAATCCGGCCGTCCCGACCATTGTTGGTAACAGATCAAGGGCTTGCACAGCGATGTGCGGGCCCTTTTTCGTTGTGGATGGTGCCGGGCACGCGTGCAACCCACGCATGCGGCTGCATTGCCGTTGCCGCCTCGACGCATTACGATGCCACCCACTCGTACTACCGCGGCTGCTGAACCCGGTACTCACGAGAAAACGACCATGGAAATGGAAAGAAACCGCGCCTGGCGCCGTTCGCAGGCCCGCAAGTGCGGCGGCGACCGCCTTGCGCATGTCATGAAGTTCAAGCCCGAAAAGAACTGGAAGCTGCTGTATACCCGCCCGTGCAAGCTGATGCGTGCACGCCAGCTGGGCATCCACTATCCAATCCTCAGCACGCGCCAGTTGCTGGACCGGCAATGACCCACCTGCTGTTCGTCTGCAGCCGCAACCAGTTGCGCAGCCCTACCGGTGAAGCCGTCTGGCAGCCGCGTGCGGGCTTCACGGCACGCTCGGCGGGCACCAGCCCGCACGCACGCAGACCCATCGGCCCAGCGGATATCCGCTGGGCCGATGTCATCTTCGTGATGGAGCCAAAGCACCAGCATCGGTTGCAGGCGACGTATGCACGCCTGCTGGCTTACAAGCGGCTGCACTGCCTGGATATTCCCGATGACTACCGCTACATGGACCCGGTTCTGGTGGCGTTGCTCGACGACCGGGTGGCGCGGTATCTGGCCGGCGATGTCGCAGCGCGTTGATCCAGCAACAGCACGCAGTCAGTGGTTGTCAGCACCCGGCACCGGGTCGTCGTAGGTAAACCCGACCACGCATTCGCGCAAGGCATCGATTCCCGCCGGGCCGCTCTCGACCAGGCCAGCGCCCAGCGCCTGCAGCCAGTAACCGTCGGCCGCCAGCCGTGCCACGCGCAGCCGGGGAGGCGTGCGTTCGGCCGGCACCTGGGCCAGACGGTCATCCAGCCACTGTCGCCACAGCGCGGCGAACGCCGGTTCCACCAACGCACTCAGCGAGAAGCGCGCCCAGTTGGCGTCCTCGGCGTGCATGGCCTCGAAGGTGGCGCGGACGTAGGCGCGGGTGAAGCGACCGTGCGGCACCGGATCGGTGGCGACAAGCACATCCAGCGCATCCCCGAAGCGCGCCAGGCATTCGGCATACGCCGCTTCGAGCAGGTCCTGGCGGTTGGCGAAGTGATGGAACAGGGCGCCCTTGCTGACCCCGGCGCGCGCGGCCACCGAGAGCACCGTGACGTTGCCCACCCCGTGCACCATGGCTTCCTGCACCGCCGCATCCAGCAGGGCGGCGCGCACCAGCGCCGGCTGCCGGCGTCGTCGGGTGGCGTCCATCAGTGGGCTGCCGCTTTGGAGAACGCGTTGATCATGACCACCCCGCCGACGATCATCGCCACCCCGGTGATGGCCTGCCAATCCAGCGACTGCTTGAACACCGTAATGCCGATGACCAGGGTAAGCACGATGCCCAAGCCGCCCCAGATCGCGTAGGCGATGCCGAGCGGCAGCGTCTTCAGGGCGTGGCTGAGCAGGTAGAAGGACACCACGTAGCACAGCGCCATGGTCAGCGTGGGGCCCAGTTTGGTGAACTGGGCGGTTTTCTGCAGCAGCAGGGTGCCAGTGACTTCGGCAACGATCGCGCCGGACAGGAACAGATACGCGGTGAGCAGGGGGGACATGGATTCTTCCAGATTGGATACCGACCGGGCGGTATGTTACTTGCCGGAACCGTGAACGGAATCTGACTGACATCCGCCAAATCCACCTCGGGGCGCGAGCCGCACCGCGCTGCTGCCGCGCGGCACGGAGTGGGTTTGCGGCTACCATGGCGCATGAACCCCACCCCCGGTAACCCGAGCGCCCCACGGCTGCTCGGTTTTGACGTGCCTGGCCTGCAGGCCACGGTAGACCATGCGGAAGACGAGGCCATCGTCGCCATGCTCGACGTGGCCCCCTCGGTCCGCTGGCTGCAGGTCTTCCATCGCCGCGTCGATGCCTTGAAGGGCGAACTGGGGCTGGCGGGCGTGCAGATGGACGGCCGCACCATCCGCTTCTTCGGCTCCGTGGCCGACAGCCGGCGCCTGGCCAATGAGATTGCCGGGTTGATCAAGGACATCGCGCAGGAACTGTGCAGCCCGCCGTGACAGCGGCGGTACGGCCCGGTGCCGGCGTCAGCGCGCCAGCAGCGGCAGCGGTCGGTCCACCACCACCTCTTTCATCACCAGCGTCGAGGTCAGCCGCTGCACGCCGGGTAGCGCGGACAGGTGCTCGTCGTAGAGCAGGCGGAAGGCGGGCAGGTCGCGGGTGACCACATGCAGCAGGTAGTCCGGGTCGCCGAACAGGCGCTGCGCCTGCAGTACCTGCGGTACCTCGGCCACGGCCTGCTCGAAGGCTTCCACTGCGCGCCGGTCGCCGTCGCGCAGGGTGATGAACACCAGGGTCGAGAACTTCAGTCCCAACGCGGCGGGGTCGAGCTCGGCGCGGTAGCCCCGGATCGCGCCCGATTGTTCCAGCGCCCGCACGCGACGGTGGCACGGCGAGATGCTCAGGCCGATACGTTCGGCCAACTCGGTGACGGTGAGCCGCCCATCTTTCTGCAGCTCGGCAAGAATTCGGCGGTCGGTGTCGTCCATGCGCAAGAGTTTCCTCCTGCAGCGTGTTGCATGGCAAGTAATTGGAAGCACATTCCAGTGATGCGGGAATATTCTTCTGTCTGGCCAGCAGATCGCGGCACGACCGCACGTGACCCCATGCAACCCACTACCGTGGCCGCCTTCTGGGCGGTGTCGATCCTGCTGGTGCTCACCCCGGGCGCGGACTGGGCGCACGTGATCGCGGCGGGGTTGCGCGGGCGGGTGGTGGTGCCGGCGGTGGCCGGCCTGCTGTCCGGTCATCTGCTGATGATCGCGCTGGTAGCGGCCGGCGTTGGCGCGGTGCTGGCCCGCTTCCCGGTGGCGCTGCACGCGCTCACCCTGGCCGGCGCGCTGTACCTGCTGTGGCTGGGCGTGGCATTGCTGCGCAACCCGCCTGCGCCCGAAACGGGCGGCACGCATGCGGCGTCGGGCTGGCGGCACTGGGCGGTGCGCGGCGCCTGCGTGAGCGGGCTGAATCCCAAGGTGATGCTGCTGTTCCTGGCGCTGCTGCCGCAGTTCATTTCGGCCGGCGCGCACTGGGCGATGCCGGTGCAGATCCTGGCGCTGGGTCTGGTGCATATCGCCAGTTGCGCGCTGGTGTACCTGGCCATCGGCTTCGGTGCCGGCGCGCTGCTGCGTAGCCGACCACGGGCGGCGCGTATGGTCGGCCGCATTTCCGGTGCGGCAATGGTGATCATCGCCGTGCTGTTGCTGTGCCGAACCACTACGATCTGATCCCCTCATGAATCAAGGACATGCCATGACCGAACAGCTTCATCCGTACGCGACCTCCACCAGCCCATTGGCGCAGGCAAAGCGCGTGCGCATTCCGCACCTGCAGCAGATGAAGGAGCGCGGCGAGAAGTGGGCCATGCTCACCGCCTACGACATGTACACCGCGGCGATCTTCGAAGACGCCGGTATTCCGGTGCTGCTGATCGGCGATTCGGCGTCCAACAACGTGTTCGGCAATGACAGCCTGCTGCCGGTCACCGTGGATGAGTTGATGCCGCTGGTGCGCGCGGTGAGCCGCTGCACGCGGCGCCCGCTGGTCATCGCCGACCTGCCGTTCGGCTCCTACCAGGCGTCACCGGAGCAGTGTTTCCACACGGCCGTGCGCTTCATGAAGGAAGGCGGCGCGCACGCGGTGAAGCTGGAAGGGGGCATCGAAATGGTGCCGCAGGTGCGCAAGCTGGTCAGCTCCGGCATCCCGGTGATGGCGCATATCGGCTTCACCCCGCAGTCCGAACACCAGTTGGGTGGTTTCCGTGTGCAGGGCCGCGGCGACAGCGGTGCGGTCCTGGTGGACGCGGCGCGCGCGCTGGAAGCGGCCGGTGCCTTTGCGGTGCTGATCGAGATGGTGCCGGCCGATGTGGCCGCGCAGATCACCGCGGCCGTGTCCGTTCCCACCGTAGGTATCGGCGCGGGCAGCGATTGTGATGCGCAGGTGCTGGTGTGGCAGGACATGGCCGGGCTGCGCACCGGTCAGTTGCCGCGTTTCGTCAAGCAATACGCGGACATGCACGGCCTACTGAAAACGGCCGCGCGCGCGTTCGCCGCCGATGTGGAGGCGGGGGTGTTTCCCGGGCCGGAACACGCGTTCCAGTCGTGACCGGCCGGGCAGGGTGCAGCGCGTCGGGTGGCCGTCCTAGCCGATGGCGCGCAGCACTTCTTCGATCAGAACCACGTAGCAGGCCAGGAAGTAGAACTTCAGCAGGGCCGGGTGTTGCTTGCTGATAAGCGCGCGCATGGGCGTGTGCAGGTGGAGTGGACGCCTCGATTGTGACGGAGGTGTGAATTTGTGGCAATGGTCACAAATTAAATGCACTTAGCGAGGTGATGAGCGTTCACCGCAGGCTCCGGAATGCGCGCCAACTGGTTGAATTTGAACGTATTTGTGTGAGTTCGGCTGGGCTTTCCGGCGCTGCTCCGGGCGCTGGAACCGGCCCCTGACGGCACGCCGCGCGCGTTCAGCGGCGGTCGATCGCGCCGCGCAGCAGGCGCCGGACCAGGGTGGCGGTGAGGGTGAGGGGAACGATGATCGGCCACTGCAGCAGGAACAATCCTGAGGTGATTTCCCACGGGGTCCAGGTGGTGCCGAACACCTGTGCATCCGGCGGTCCCAACCGGATCACCGCCAGCGTGGCCAGCACGAACGCCAGGTCCTGCCACGCACGTGGCCGGCGCAGGCGTCGCAATCGTTCGACCAGCATCGGCACCGGCAGCAGCGCCAGACTGGCCAGCAGCGCGTGCACCAGGACATCGCCACGTCCATCGCCGTAGGCGGTCGGCGGCCACATCCAGCCAGGACGCCCGTTGTAGAGCGTGGCGGTCAGCACGCACGCGAAGGTGAGCGAGGTGGCCACCAGCAGCGCAAGATCGAGGCAGGCACGCAGCACGCTGCGCGCGGTGGTGGATGGAGCGCTGGTGGGAGCAGGTGACATGGTGAAGCCGCACGACAAAGTGGGCAATCTCAGCAGGTTTCATCGGGTTTGTCGCCATCGGCTGCGAACCGTCCGCAGGCGTGACGTAGAGTGGGGCGATCGGCAACCCCACCAGAGAGACAGGATGATCAGGACACTGCTGGACACCGATCGGGAGAACGCCAGCGCGGTGTGCATGCGCGCATTCCTCACCGCGGTGGCGCCTTCGCTGCCCGCGAACGGGGTGGAAACCTTCGGCACGATCGCAGCGGCCGACGGTTTCGCGCAGCGCGTTGGGCAGGACAGCCTGCAACTGGTATACGACGAGGCCGGCGTGATCAAGGGCGTGGCCGAACTGAAGCAGCAGCGCCATGTGGCGATGCTGTTCGTTGATCCGGCCTGCCAGCGGCAGGGCGTGGGCGAGGCGTTGCTGGCCGCCCTGATCGCACAGGCGCGCAGCGAGGTGGTCACGGTGAATGCCTCGCTGCCCTCGGTGGCGTTCTACCAGCGCCACGGCTTTGCCTGCAGCGGCGCGGTGGGGGAATCGGCCGGGCTGGTCTATCAGCCGATGGCGCGCAGCCTGCCGACGGCAGCAGCGGCCACGCCTGGTGCGCGCTGACAGGGCCGCACATGCTTCACGCCGTTCGCGCGTGTCGTTCACGAGCGGCGGACAGCCGCATCGTTACGTTTGATGGCCTGTCAGTCATCCCGCTCTGCGGGTAAGGATCATCATGATCAAGTGGGCCATCATCTTCGCCGTCATCGGCCTTATCGCCGGTGCGCTCGGCTTCGGCGGCATCGGCGGCGCCGCGATCGGCGTGGCCAAGTTCCTGTTCTGGGCCGGCATCATCATCGCGGTGGTGTTGTTCCTGCTCGGGATGACCATCGCCAAGAAGGTCACCTGACCGCGGCGAACGCACGGCGATGGACAACGAAGGCCTGCGCAGCGATGCGCAGGCCTTTGGTTTTCCGCTCCTTGCGCGCAGGCACGACGAGGCGCAGGAGCACTACCGGAAGAAGAATGACACGCCCAGGCCGGCCTGCAGGTCGGGGCTGTCGTGGTCCAGTCCCCTGTCGACAGACGCGTCCAACTGCACCGTGGGCGTCACCATCCAGGTGACCCCGGCACCGGCGATGGCGGTGGACGGGGCGCCATCGGTATGGGTGAAACCGGCTTCGACATAGCTGCTGACGGTATCGCCAAGCGCCACGCTCAGGCTCGGTGACCAGGTGAAGCTGTCTTCGCCGGCGCCGCGGGTCGCGTTGGCGTACAGCGCGCCGCTCCAGCGATCATTGAAGGTGTACTCGTAGCTGGCACCGAGTGCGTACTGGGTGCCGCCTTCGCTGAAATCGCGCGCGCCGGTGGCGAAGGTGCTGCTGGCGAGCAGCGCGAACGCATGCTTGTCCGAGGTGGAGGGCAGTGCGATCTTCAGTGCCAGGCCGCTGTCGCCCGCGCCGTTGCTGCTGCGCGACGGGGCGCCACGCGGATCCAGCTTCAGGTGGTTCCAGGGCGTGCCAAACACCTGTAGTTCCACGTGCTCGGCCACACCGATGCGCAGGTTGAGATCGCTGCTGTACCGGGTGGAACGGGTGCCGTCGTCATCGCGATCGCGCTCCAGGCTGGGCAGGCCCCACTCCAGGGCCATGCTGCCGCGTGGCAGGGTGGTCGGCGAGAAGCCGATGCCGGGGCGATCGAACGCCGGGGTCTGGTCGGCATCGTCCTGCGCCAAGGCAGGGGAAGCGAGCAGCAGCAGGGCTAGGGCGGCAGGCAAACGCATCGTGCAATCTCCGGTAAGCGCGGCAGCTTGGGAGAGTGTGCGGCAAGGCCTCGTGAGGGCAAGGCCTAAAGCGCCGGGCGGGTCAGCGCCAGCAGTCCCTCCAGCAGCCGCTGGGCGCGCGGGCGGCCGTCGGCATCGATCGGATCGGCCAGCGACTGCAGCCAGAAGCCGTGCGCGGCACGGCGCGCGGCGGTGAGGCGGTGGTCGTTGCCTTCACCGGGGTGTTGCAGCAGCTGCCCCTGGATCCAGTGCTTGAGGGCCTGGGCGATCTCCGGGTCCGGGCGTCCCCGTGGCGCGCCCGGACCCGGATCGGCCGGGGCCAGGCAGGCGCGGAAGATCGCGGTGACATAGGCGCGCGAAAAACGACCATGGGCAACCGGATCGGCGGCGATCAGCGCCTGCACGGCGCGGTCGAAGTCGACCAGGGCCTGGGCCAGCAGCCGATCGTGGTGGCCGTCATCGGTGCTCATCATCGGGAAGGGGCGGCTCATGCAGGCTCCGTGGGGCGGGTCGAAAGGGCAGGCCGGGGCGGCTCAGTGCAACGCCGGCGTCGCTGCCCGCGGCAGGCGCCGGACGCGGTCGCCGGGTTGCAGCAACAGGTCGTTCAACAGCGCGATCACCCGTTCGCCCTCGCCGTTGCAGGCCAGCTCGAAGGTGGTCTGCATACCCAGCGTGGGCAGTGGGGTGTGCAGGATCCACTCCAGCACGGCACTGCGATCAGGCTCGATGCGCAGGGCCATCTCGGCGACGCGGCGTACGATTCCCTGGCGCATGTCAGAACCCGTAGCTGAGCGAGAGCGCGGCCGAATCCATGTGGTCGCCGCGGGTCATCGGGCTGTCCTTGATCGCATCGGACAACACCGAGCGACGCAGCGATGCCGAGGCGGTCCAGTGCGGCCCCAGCGGCATCACCGCGGTCAGGTCGATGTACGGCGACACGCCGCTGCCGGCGCGGTAACGGGCCAGGCCGCTGCGCTGGGCCTCGTCCTGGCTGACGCCGAAGTAATAGTCGTTGAGCGCGCTGCCGGCGTAGTTGATCCCGACCCCGGGCATCAGCGTGACCCGGCCGGCGGGCAACGGATAGGCGTACTTGGCGTCGGCCGCGATGCCCCCGCCGTGCCCGCTCACCTCGGCCTGCACGTTGGCCTGCACCAGGCCCCACGGTGCGCTGTGCCGCACCGCCACGCCGGCCATCGCCGAGAAGCCGCGATTGGACAGTTGGCGCAGTTGGGGATCATCGCTGTCCTTGCGCTTGAAGCGCATCATGTACGGCGCGGCCTGCAACGAGACCTGGGTGTGCTCGTTGTCGAACAGCGTGTAGCCCAGGCTGCCGCCGCGCAGGTGGAACCTGCGGCCTTCGTAGCTGAAGAGCGGCGCGCCGACCGTATCGGTCTTGTAGCCGGCGTAGGGCGATTTGAGCGCCACCACCGCCACGCCCAGGCTGCTGCGTGGCTTGGCACCGGGTGCCTGGGCCATCGCAGTGCCGGCGGCCAGCCAGGCCAGCGTGGCCACGGCCAGCGCGAAGAGATAGGGGCCATTGGCCCGTGGGGCGCCATCATTGGCGGTGAGGGGGCAGTTGTCTGCCAGGGGGGAGTCTTCCTTGGAACGCACGCGCATGTACCTGCCACACTGGGAATGCCAAGCAGGCATGGTGCCGGGCCTACATTGTCGGAACGTTGCGCCGGGTCGCGCGGTACCATCGGCAGCCCTCGCCGCTGTCTGCCCCCCCATGCGCATCCTGTTGCTCGAAGACGATCCGGAACTGGCCAACGCCATCCAGGCCAGCCTGGGCCGGCACGGCATGGTGGTGGACGTGGTGGCCAGCATGGCCCAGGCCGGCGAAGCACTGAAGGCCGAAGTGCACCAGATCCTGTTGCTGGACCGGCAGCTGCCCGACGGGGACGGGGCCAATTTCGTGCGCGTGGCGCGCAGCCTGGTGCCCAACCTGCCGGTGATCATGCTCACCGCGCGCGACTCGGTGGCCGACCGCGTGGTGGGCCTGGACGTGGGCGCCGATGACTACCTGACCAAGCCGTTCGCGGTGGAGGAACTGCTGGCGCGGATCCGCGCGATCTCCCGACGCCCCTCGCAGATCGCGCTGCCGGTGCTGCAGCTGGGGCGGCTGCAGTTCGACTTCGTGGCGCGCCAGGCCAGCGTGGACGGCGTGCTGCTGGCGTTGCCGCGCCGCCAGTTGCTGGTGCTCGAGGCGCTGGCCGTGCGCCAGGGCCGCACCGTTGCGCGCGCGGCCCTGCTCGAAGCGGTGTACGGCTTTGATGATGCGATCCAGTCCAACGCCCTGGATGCACACGTCTCCAAGCTGCGCAAGGCGTTGGCCGAGGCCGATGCCCGGGTGGAGATCCACGTGATGCGGGGCATCGGCTATCTGTTGAAGGACCTGGCATGAAATTCCTCAAACCCGGCTCGCTGTCCTTCAGCCTTGCCTGGAAGATCATCCTGATCCAGGTGACCATGGTGGCGATGGGCCTGGTCGGCATGGTGCTGGTGTATGGCGACAGCGGCGCCGGCTACATCGACTGGAAGATGAGCGAGTCGATCGCCAAGTCGATCCGCATCGAGGGCGATGCGCTGCAGGTGGACTGGGCCGCGTTGGACCAGGCCGCGCAGGACCGCCCGGCCACGTTCTGGTTTGCCGCCAGCGACGAGGATGGCCGCCAGCTCAGCCACGGCAGCGTGCCGCAGATGTATCGCCCGCTGGTGGCGCAGTTGCAGTACCTGGAACCGACCGACGTGCGCACGCGCACCCGCGCCGCCGAACTGGCGATCCGCATCTGGGTCAACGACACCCCGCAGGGGCGCGTGCACGTGATGATCGGCGGGATGCCGCACCGCGGGCTGTGGCGGCAGATGCTGGTGGTGATCGGCTACCTCGGCGGCTGGATCACCGTGCCGCTGATCGTGATCACCCTGGTGGTGGCGCCGTGGGCGATCCATCGCTCATTGCGCGGGGTGAACCGGGTGGCCGCGCAGGCGGCGGCGATCCAGATCAACGAACGCGGCGGTGGCCTGGACACCCACGCGGTGCCGGCCGAGATCTTCCCGCTGGTGGATGCCTTCAACGCGGCGGTGCGCCGCATCGGCGAGAGCTACGACGCGCAGGACCGTTTCCTGGTCGGGGCGGCGCACGAACTGCGCATGCCGATCGCGATCCTGGCCACGCGCATCGACGACCTGCCACCGGGCCCGGCGCGCTCGCGCCTGCAGCGTGACCTGAGCCGGCTCGGCAACATCGCCGAGCAGTTGCTGGACCTGCAGCGGCTGGATCACCACCGCAGCCAGTCCCAACGCGTCGACCTGGCCGCACTGACCCGCGAAGTGGCCGCCGACGTGGCACCGCTGGTGCTGGATGCGGGCTACACCTTCTCGGTGGATGCACCGGACGCGCCGGTCTGGGTGCATGGTGATCCCGATGCGCTGCACCGGGTGGTGGCCAGCCTGCTGCAGAACGCGATCGCCCATGGCGGCGACCGCGGCATGATCGCCGTGGCATTGCAGCCGGACGGCGTGCTGGCGGTGACCGACGAAGGCTCCGGCGTGCCCGAGCAGGAACGCCAGGCGATCTTCGAGCCGTTCCATCGGCTGCGCCCCAGCGGCAGCGGCAGTGGCCTGGGCCTGTACCTGGCGCGCGAGATCATGCTGCGGCATGGCGGCAGCATCGCTGCCGACAGTGCCGCAGGGGGCGGCGCGCGCTTTTTGGTGGTGGTGCCGGTGGACCCGGGCGCGCGCGCGACCGGGTGAGGCGCGGGGCGCCGCCGGCGGCATCACGCTGTGACGTCCGGCGCGTCGTGCCCGCGCCACGCCGATTTTTCAGATGGATCCTATGTCCGCCTGCGCGGCACATGCCTAGTGTAGTCAGGGAGGCCGTGGCGGCCTCCCGTCGGGATCGCTCCCGGCGCCTTACCGACCGCACGAACACGGGAGAACCGGCATGGTCTTCAAGGTGCAATCGCTGGACCGGCATTGGCAGGTCATCCATCCCACCCTCCCCGAACCGGTGCACTTCCGCGACGGCGCGGTCGCCTTCGATTTCGCCGACCGCCTGGCGCGCGCCCAGCACGACCGTACCGGCAACTGCTGCACGGTGCGGGTGGAAGTGATGGATGCGCAGGTGGACGCGGTGCGCTACGGGTGAGCCGGATCTTCCCGCCCCGGGCCTGATGTGACCGCCCCCCGGGCGCCGCAGTCAGCTCTGCGTCGGTTTCCTAAATAGGGCATGAAACCAGCGACTTTCGGCCTATGTCGCGCCGGCCGGCTTTGCCACATCCTGTGTGCCACCACCACACACGGTTCAGAGGCAGGCATGAGGAGCGAGGCGATGAAGCACGGAAAGCACACGTTGATGTGGGCGCTGCTGCCGGCGATGCTGCTGCTGGGCGGCACGGTGCAGGCCCAGTCGTATGGGGGCTACAACGAAGGCCCGGTGCGTTGCGAATCGATCAAGGGCCGTACCGAGCAGTGCGCGCTGGATGGGCGGGCCCGCCTGGTCCGGCAGATTTCCGGCACGCCCTGCGTGGAAGGCCAGACCTGGGGCCAGGCCCGCAACGGCGTCTGGGTGACCCAGGGCTGCCGTGCCGAGTTCATCGCCGAGGGCGGTCGCGGCCACGGTGGCGGCTGGGGCAACAACCACGGCGGCGGCAATAGTGGCGGCTGGGGCGGGCGCGGCCAGATGCTGACCTGCGACTCCAACGACCATCGCCGCCAGCGCTGCACCGCCAACGTGCGCAACGAAGCGCGCCTGGTGCGGCAGACCTCGCGCACGGCCTGCGTCGAAGGCAGCACCTGGGGCTGGGACCGGACCGGGGTGTGGGTCGACGGCGGCTGCCGCGGCGAGTTCCTGGTCAACTGAGCCGCGGTGTGCGGGCCCGGCGCTGAATCAGAGAATCCTGATACAGCGCCGCGGATCGATCAGCTAATGTCCGGGGCGGGAAGCCCCGGCTTCACCGCTGACAGGCGTCGCCGCGCGACCATCGCGCGGGCCGACGCCACCGGATATGCCGCCTCATGGAGAGAGAACCGCATGTTGATCCGCCTGCAACTGGAGCACCGCCTGTGGCGCGTGCTGCACCCGGACAAGCTCGAATCCTTCCGTTTCCACGACAGCGCCAAGGCCTTCGATTTCGCCGACGCGCTGGCACGCCTGCACCATGCCCAGACCGGGCACCGCAGTTCGGTGCGGGTGGAGGCGAGCGGGGCGTACGTGGAGGCGGTGCGCTACGGCTGACGCCGGCACCGTACACGCCGTTCGGAAACAAAAACGCCGCGTCGGGATGACGCGGCGTGATGCTGTGTCGGCAGTGCCGGCCCTTGGCCGGCGGCCGTGGATCACCCGGCCGCGCTGAGCGGATGGCCGTCGCTGGCCAGCTGCGGCCAGCGCTTGAGCACCGCCGCCCGGATGCCGGCGGCGTCGATCCCGGCCTCGGCCAGCAGGTCCTCGCGGCTGGCGTGGTGCTGGAAGCTGTCGGGCAGGCCCAGGTGCAGCATCGACCGGAGTACGTCTTCGGCACTGAACAGCTCGGCCACGCCGGAGCCGGCACCGCCGGCGACCACGTTGTCTTCAATGGTGACAAAGCCATCGTGGGTGCGAGCCAGCTCCAGCAGCAGGGTGCGGTCGAGCGGCTTGATGAAGCGCATGTTGACCACGCTCAGGCCGAGCTCGCGGCCCACCGCCTCGGCGGCCGGCACGGTGCTGCCAAAGGCCAGCAGCGCCACGCGGGTGCCCTGCACGCGCAGGTCGGCCTTGCCGATCTCCAGCGTGGACAGGTCGGTGCCGGCGGCCACGCCGGTGCCGCTGCCACGCGGGTAGCGCACCGCGGCCGGGCCCGGGTAACGCAGGCCGGTGGTCAGCATCTGCCGACATTCGGCTTCGTCGGCCGGGGCCATCACCACCATGTGCGGAACGCAGCGCAGGAAGCTCAGGTCCAGGTTGCCGGCATGGGTGGCGCCATCGGGGCCGACCACGCCGGCGCGGTCGATTGCAAACAACACGTCCAGTTCCTGCACCGCCACGTCATGCACCAGCTGGTCGTAGGCACGCTGCAGGAAGGTGGAATAGATCGCCACCACCGGCTTGGCACCCTGGGTGGCCATGCCGGCGGCCAGGGTCACCGCGTGCTGCTCGGCGATGGCCACGTCGAAATAGCGCTCGGGGTATTCCTTGCTGAAACGCACCAGGCCCGAGCCTTCGCGCATCGCCGGGGTGATGCCCAGCAGCCTGGGTTCGGCGGCGGCGGCATCGCACAGCCAGTCGCTGAAGACATCGGTATAGGTGGGCTTCTTGGCGCCGCCCTTGGCGACCAGGCCCTTGTCCGGGTCGAACGGGCCCACGGCGTGATAGCCGATCTGGTCGCCTTCGGCGCGCTCGTAGCCCTTGCCCTTGGTGGTCATCACGTGCAGCAGCTTCAGGCCCTTGAGGCCCTTGAGCGTCTTCAGCGTGGCCACCAGTGCCGGGATGTCGTGGCCGTCGATCGGGCCGGTGTAATGGAAACCCATCTCCTCGAAGAACGTGGACGGCACGAACATGCCTTTCCAGTGCTCTTCCCAGCGCTTGACGAAGCGCGCGGTGGGGTTGTGCTTCTTGTCGCCGAGGATCTTCTTGCCGCCTTCGCGCAGTGCGTTGAGCGTGCGGCTTCCGGTGGCCCGGCCGAGCATCTTGGTCAGCCCGCCGACGGCCTCGGAGATGGACATGTTGTTGTCGTTGAGGATCACCAGCAGGTTCGGTTCGCTGTCCATGCCACCGGCATGGTTGAGCGCCTCGTAGGCCATGCCGGCGGTCATCGCGCCGTCGCCGATCACCGCCACCACCTTGCGCTCGTCGCCCTCGAGCTGGCGCGCGATGGCCATGCCGAGCGCAGCGGAGATCGAGGTCGAGGAATGGCCGACGCCAAAGGTGTCGAACGGGCTTTCCTCGCGCTTGGGGAACGGGGCCACGCCGTCCTTCTGCTTGACGGTGTGGATATCGTCGCGGCGCCCGGTGAGGATCTTGTGCGGGTAGGTCTGGTGGCCCACGTCCCAGACCAGCTGGTCCACCGGGGTCTGGTACAGGTAGTGCAGGGCCACGGTCAGTTCGATCACGCCCAGCCCGGCCCCGAAGTGGCCGCCACTCTTGCCGACCGACTCGATCAGGTAGGCACGCAGTTCATCCGCGATGGCGGGGAGTTCGGATTCGTCGAACCTGCGCAGGTCATCCGGTGACTGGATGCGCGACAGGCGGGGATAGCGGGCGGAATCGATCATGTTTATCGCGCTTCTTCTGAGCGCCTATTTTCCCCCCCAAACACGGGTGGGGCAAGCAAACCGCCTTTGCGGTGCATAAACCCTGCGTGGCCTGCGACAGTGTGTCGCAGTTCAGCCGTTCAGGCCGCCAGCTTGGAGCGCTTGGGCAGCTGCGCCTTCAGGAAGGCCATCTGGTCGGCCAGGATGTGGCGGTTGGACAGGATCATGTGTTCGATCCAGCTCGGCCGGTAGGGCACGGCCAGCAGCGGCATGCCGGCCTGCTGCGGGGTGCGGTCGCTTTTGCGCGAATTGCAGTGGAAGCAGGCACTGACCACGTTCTCCCAGACATCCAGGCCCCCTTTGGAGATCGGCATGACGTGGTCGCGGGTCAGCTGGGGACGGTGGAACTGCTGGCCGCAGTACAGGCACAGGTGCGCGTCACGGGCGAACAGCGCCTGGTTGGACAGGTTGGGGGTGGGGTCGAGCGCGCGCGAGCGGGCGTGGCCGCGCGCGGCGATGATCGGGTGCAGGTCCAGGCCGCTGCGCAGGCCGGTGAGCCGACTGGTGCCGCCGTGGATGTGGAGGCAGGGATCGCCCAGGGTCCAGGCAACGGCATCGCGGGCGTAAAGGCAGGCCGCGTCCTGCCAGTTGATCCAGTCCAGCACGCGACCGTGCGCATCCAGGGACAGCAACCGCACGCTGCCCGGCCGATGCAGGGTGACGAGCGGCGATACTTCGTCGACCGGGGCGGACGAGGCTCCGGTATCGATCAGACCTAGGCGTGTAGTGTCTGTCTCCATCGGGAAAACAGCTTATACCCGAATCGTTACGAATTGGGTATAGGTGCTGGGGCGCCTGTACCCGATTCGTAACGATTCGGTGGGGCATTCCACCTGAACCCCGCGCCGATGGCGCGCCCCCTTTGACAAAAAGGGGGCTTTTCTCCAGACGGGGGCGCGGGTCGTGCGAGCAAAGGGCGCGATCTGGCGGGCGCAACCGACCGGTAGCCACCGACCGTTGGTCGGTGGGCCGGTAAACGATCAACCTTCCCCGAAATGCGCATCCGCCATCGCCATCAGCGGGGCGGCGCCGGACTGGATGGCCGCGGCGTGGCCGAGGGTGCGTGGCAGCACGCGGGCGAAGTAGAAGCGGGCGGTATCGCGCTTGGCCTGCTTGAATGCCTCGCTCTGTGTAGACGCCTCGGCGGCGGCGACGCTGCGTGCCCACCAGTAGGCCAGCACCACGTAGCCGGAATAGAACAGGTAATCGAAGCTGGCCGCGCCCAGTTCTTCCGGGTTGGCGGCCGCGCGCTGCAGGGTGGCCATCGTCAGCGCGCCCCACTCCCTGGCCTTCTCGCGCAGCGGACCGATGAACTCGGCGACCGCGGGATTGCCTTCGTTGGCCTGGGCGAAGGCGTCGATCTCGGCCAGCATCAGCTTCAGCCCGGCGCCCTGGCTGGAGGCGGTTTTGCGCCCGATCAGGTCCAGCGCCTGGATGCCGGTGGTGCCTTCGTACAGCGTGGTGATGCGCGCATCGCGGGCCAGCTGCTCCATGCCGTGTTCGCGGATGTAGCCGTGGCCCCCGAAGCACTGCAGGGCGTTGTAGGTGTTCTCGATGCCCCACTCGGTCTGGCAGGCCTTGGAGATCGGGGTGAGGAAGCTGACCAGGGTATCGGCGCGCTCGCGCTCGCCGGCATCCTCGGCGTGGTGGGCCACGTCGACCAGGGTGGCCGCGTGCAGGGCCAGCAGGCGGCTGCCTTCGACCAGCGACTTGATGGAAAGGAGCATGCGGCGCACGTCCGGGTGCACCAGGATCGGGTCGGCCGGCTTGTCCGGATTTTTCGGGCCGCTCAGCGAGCGCGACTGCAGGCGCTCGCGGGCGTACTTGAGGGCGTTCTGGTAGGCGCGCTCGGACAGGCCGATGCCCTGCAGGCCGACCCCGAGGCGGGCGGTGTTCATCATGGTGAACATTGCCTGCAGGCCCTTGTGCGGCTGGCCGACCAGATAGCCTTCGGCGCCGTCGAAGTTCATCACGCAGGTGACCGAGCCCTTGATGCCCATCTTGTGCTCGATCGAGCCGCAGCGCAGCGTGTTGCGCTCGCCGACCTTGCCCTCACGGTCCACCTTGAACTTGGGGGTGACGAACAGCGAGATGCCCTTGGCGCCGGCGGGGGCGTCGGGCAGCTTGGCCAGGACCAGGTGCACGATGTTGTCGGTGAGGTCGTGCTCGCCGGCGGTGATGAAGATCTTGGTGCCGGTGATGGCGTAGCTGCCATCGGGGTTGGGTTCGGCCTTGGTCTTGAGCAGGCCCAGGTCGGTGCCGCAATGCGGCTCGGTCAGGCACATGGTGCCGGTCCAGCGGCCTTCGATCAGCGGCTTGAGGAAGGCTTCCTGCTGCCACGCCTCGCCGTGCTGCTTGAGCGCTTCGATCGCGCCATGGGAGAGCAGCGGGAAGTTGCCCCAGGCCAGGTTGGCGGCGTTGATCATTTCGTTGAGCGGCACGCCGAGGGTGTGCGGCAGGCCCTGGCCGCCCAGCTCCGGTGCCGCGGTGAGGCCGGTCCAGCCGCCGTCGACGAACTGTGCATAGGCTTGTTTGAAGCCGGGCGGGGTGGTGACCTCACCGCTGGCCTGGTCGAGCACGCAGCCGATTTCGTCACCCACGCTGTTGAGCGGCGCCAGCACGGTGGTGCTGAAGCGGCCGGCTTCTTCCAGTACGGCATCGACCACGTCGGCGGTGGCGTCGGCAAAGCCGAGGCGGGCGAACAGGGGTTCGACCTTGAGCACGTCATGCAGGGCGAAACGGATATCGGAAAGCGGGGCGGTGTAGCTGCTCATCGTCAGGTCTCGATCAGGTGCAAAGGGAGGCGGTGAACGCGCCGGTCAGCGCAGCACGCCGGGCAGGCCGGGGGCCTGGTTGAGGGTGCTGCGGCTGTCGACGTCGAAGCTGCGTTGTTTCTTTTCCTGCGGGGTGGCGCTGACCGTGCCCTTGAGGGCGTAGGCCAGGGTGCGGTTGCCGGCGAGGGCATCGGCGACGACCAGGCGGGCGCCGGAGGCAGGCTGGAGCTGGAGGGTGATGACATCGGCCGAGACGCCGCCGATGGACAGGGCCGGCTTGGTGGCCAGGGTGCCTGCGGTCTGGTCGCCGACGGTGAGGGTGAGGGCGACATCATCGAAGTGCATGGGCATGGAGCTGAAGTTCTGCAGGCGCAGGGCGACGTCCCAGCCGCCGTCGGCGCGCACGGTGAGCTGCTGGACGCTGGCGGCCGGGGGCGAGACGCGCTTGACGACGCCGTTGTTGCAGGCGGTGACGGCCAGGGCGGTGGCGGCTGCCAGGGCGATCATCAGGGCGGTGCGGAAGCGGTGGTGCATGGGCGCGATCCTCGTGCGGGTGCTGCGTGGGCCAAAGCATACTACGGCGTATGGTGGTTGTGATGGCTTTGGGGTGTGTGGGGGAGGGTAGTGGGATTGGGGGTGTTTTGTTTTTTTCGAGGCCAGGGCCAGGGCCAGGGCCAGGGCCAGGGCGACTTCAAGTTCAACTGCAACTGCAACTGCAACTGCAACTGCAACTGCAACGGCCGAAGCCTGGGGCTTCCAGGGCGAGGGGGGGGGCGGGGGCGGGTGGGTTGGCGGGACACGCCGCAAGTACGTCCGTGTAGGCTCCTTTTGCGCCATCCATGGCGCAAAACGGGTCCCGCCAACCCACCCACCCCCACCCCACACACAGGGCTGGTGCGCAGGGGGGAGCAACGGCGGGGCTTTTTTGGGGAGGGAGTGATGGAGACGGTTGGGGAGATGGGGGAGAAGCGGAGAAGCGGAGAAGCGGAGAAGCGGGGAGGCGGGGAGGCGGAGAGGC
>DJBL01000122.1:511-14216 GCA_002435595.1 Stenotrophomonas maltophilia | reverse complement strand
TACGGGGTGCGCTTGGGATGGGTTGGCTGGGGGCATCCACGCGTGGCGTGGATCTACGGGTTCGCGCCTGGGCTGGGTTGGCCGGGGCCATCCACGCGTGGCGTGGATCTACGGTGCGCGCCTGGGCTGGTTGGCCAGGGGCATCCACGCGTGGCGTGGATCTACGGGGTGCGCTTGGGCTGGGTTGGCCAGGGGCATCCACGCGTGGCGTGGATCTACGGGGTGCGCTTGGGATGGTTGGCCGGGGCATCCACGCGTGGCGTGGATCTACGGTGCGCGCTTGGGCTGGTTGGCCGGGGCATCCACGCGTGGCGTGGATCTACGGTCTGCGCTTGGGCTGGTTGGCCCGGGGGCATCCACGCGTGGCGTGGATCTACGGTCTGCGCTTGGGCTGGTTGGCCCGGGCATCCACGCGTGGCGTGGATCTACGGGGTGCGATTGGGATGGTTGGTCGGGTGTATCCACGCGTGGCGTGGGTCTGCGGGGTCGGGTTTCGGGGGCTGGCTGGAGGCGTAGATCCACGCCATGCGTGGATGCCCTTGGCGACCGGCCCTAAAGGTTCCCCGAAATCCGCCGTTATAGACCTCGGAACCGTTTGTCCGGAGCAACGATGAGCACTGTGGCCCTGGGTGGTGATCTCGGCATCGAGAACAGCACCGAGCTGAAAACCCGCTTGGCCCCTTTGGTGGACCAGGCCGGCGCACTGACGCTGGATGCCAGCGAAGTGAGCCGTATCCATACCGCAGCAATGCAGGTCCTGTGCGCATTCGTCGACGCCCGCCGCCAGGCAGGCCACCCGACCGGATTCGACGGTTGCACTGCAACCTTCCGTGATGCCGCGCGATTGCTCGGCCTCACCCAGGCCCTGGGCCTGGACGCAACCCATGACAACCTGAAATCTGTGGAGAACGCTGCATGAGCGCACGTATCTTGGTGGTGGACGATTCGGCGTCGATGCGCCAGATGGTCTCTTTCGCCCTCACCTCGGCCGGCTTTTCTGTCGAAGAAGCCGAGGACGGCGCCGTCGCGCTGGGCCGGGCCAAGGGCCAGCGCTTCAACGCGGTGGTGACCGACGTCAACATGCCCAACATGGACGGCATCTCGCTGATCCGCGAGTTGCGCCAGCTGCCGGACTACAAGTTCACCCCGATGCTGATGCTGACCACCGAATCGGCCGCCGACAAGAAGTCCGAAGGCAAGGCCGCCGGTGCCACCGGCTGGCTGGTCAAGCCGTTCAATCCCGAACAGCTCGTGGCCACCGTACAGAAAGTCCTGGGCTGATCCCCCCGGCACCTCCCGCAGCACCCTCCCTCCCTTCGCAACCGGACCCCACGCACCATGAGCATGGATCTGCAACGTTTCCACGCCACGTTCTTCGAAGAAAGCCGCGAGGGGCTGGATGCGATGGAGGCCGGCCTGCTGGCCCTCGAATCGGGCCAGCAGGACCCGGAGATCATCAACTCGGTGTTCCGCGCCGCGCACTCGATCAAGGGCGGCGCCGGCACCTTCGGCTTCGATGCCATCGCCGGCCTCACCCACGTGCTGGAAACGCTGCTGGATGAGCTGCGCGCCGGCAAGCGCGCCCTGGAAGCCACCGCGGTGGACGCGATGCTGTCCTCGGTGGACGTGCTGCGTGCCCTGCTGCGTGAAGCCGAACACGGCCAGCCGGCCGACCCGCAGGCCGTTGCCGCGATCAAGGCACGCCTGGAAGCGGTGCTGTCCGGCCAGGCAGCCGCCAGCGCCCCGGTGGCAGCGGCCAAGGCCGATGACACCCCCGAAGCGTGGCAGATCGGCTTTGTGCCTTCGCCCTCGCTGTTCATGAGCGGCAACGACCCGCTGCGCATCATCCGCGAGCTGGAACACCTGGGCTCGCTGCAGGTCGCCGCGCGCCTGGAGCGCCTGCCCGGCTTCGACCAGCTCGACCCGCTCGAAGCCCACCTGGCCTGGGATCTGGGCCTGGTCGGCAAGGTCCCGCGCAGCAAGATCGAAGACACCTTCGCCTGGGTCGTGGACGACTGCGAGCTGGATATCCGTCCGGCCGCACCGCCGAGCCTGGCCACCCACGCCCCGGCCGCCCCGGTCGCCGCAGCACCTGCTGCTGCCGCCGCTGCCCCCGCCGCTGCAGCACCGGCCGCTGCCGCGCACGAAGCTGAAACGTCCATCCGCGTGGCCGTGGAGAAGGTCGATGCGCTGATCAACCTGGTCGGCGAACTGGTCATCACCCAGGCCATGCTCAAGCAGGTGTCCCACGCCCTGGACCCGGTCCACGCCGAACAGCTGTTCGCCGGCCTGGACCTGCTCGAGCGCAACACCCGCGACCTGCAGGAAGCGGTGATCGGCGTGCGCATGCTGCCGGTGGACGCGGTGTTCCGCCGCTTCCCGCGCCTGGTCCGCGACCTCTCCTCGCGGCTGGGCAAGCAGGTGCGCCTGCGCACCATCGGCGAAGGCACCGAGCTGGACAAGGGCCTGATCGAAAAGATCGCCGATCCGCTGGTCCACCTGGTCCGCAACTCGATCGACCACGGCCTGGAAATGCCCGACGTGCGTCGCGACGCCGGCAAGGATGAAACCGGTACGATCACCCTGGCCGCCTCGCACCAGGGCGGCCACATCGTGATCGAAGTCAGCGACGACGGCCGCGGCCTGAACCGCGACAAGATCCTGGCCAAGGCGCTCGAGCGTGGCCTGAGCGTGCCTGACAACCCCACCGATGCGCAGGTCTGGGACCTGATCTTCCAGCCCGGCTTCTCCACCGCCGATGCGGTCACCGACCTGTCCGGGCGTGGCGTGGGCATGGACGTGGTCCGCCGCAACATCCAGGCGCTGGGCGGCGAAGTGCAGCTGGAAAGCAGGACCGGCAATGGCACCCGCGTGCTGATCCGCCTGCCGCTCACCCTGGCCATCCTCGACGGCATGACCGTGGCGGTCGCCGGTGAAACGGTGATCCTGCCGCTGGCCTACGTGCTCGAAGCCCTGCAGCCGCAACCGGAGGACGTGCGCACCATGGCCGGCGAAGGCCGTGTGCTGCGCGTACGTGGCGAGTACCTGCCGATCCTCTCGCTGAGCGAGTACTACGGCTTCGGTGGCCGCACCAAAGACGATTCGCTGGTGGTGGTGGTCGAAGGCGATGGCCAGAAGATCGCCCTGGAAGTGGACGAACTGGTCGGCCAGCAGCAGGTGGTGGTCAAGAACATCGAGAACAACTACCGCCGCATCAGCGGCGTATCCGGCGCCACCATCCTCGGCGACGGCCGTGTCTCGCTGATCGTGGATATCGGCGGCCTGGTGCGCTCGCTCAGGATGCCGCAGGCGGCTTGATCCTTCGCGATCGCGAAGGATCCCCAAGGCTTGCTTTGCACCCCTTGGGCGCCGCCTCACCAGCACCCAACATCCTGCGCCTGTCGGCGCGCCCCCGGGACGCCCTCGCATGCGCGATGGCTCCCCACGTTCCGCTTCGCAGAACGCGGGCCCCGTCTTATCACCTCCCAACACCCCCCGCCTGTCGGCGCGCACCCCCCTACTAGCGGGGGCTCCTGGTTTGTGGATCCGCGGCCTTCGGTGGTGGGGCGACGCCTTCGGTAGTGCCGGCCGCTGGCCGGCTCCTCGCGGTGCCGGATGGGGTCATGGCGTTGCCGGCCAGCGGCCGGCACTACCGATTGCTGCGTTGCCGGCCAGCGGCCGGCACTACCGGGTTATGCACTACCGGTCGATGGTCGGCATTGACGTGCGCGCGTGTGCGTTTGGGTCCCCTTTTTTGAAACTGTGATGTTGATCTGTGGCGATACGTTGGCGTACTGATGCGCCTGCGTGGGCTGCGAATCGAAAGCCTTGCCGTTGCTTGCTCATGCAACCAATGCCGCTTTACCCGGCGCGGATGAACCGCGCGAAAAAATGTGACATCGAACACTCAAGTTGCGACGTCGCAGCGCCGTTATCCCGGGAGAGCGATGACACCATCGTCACGCGCCCCTCGCCCCACCCCGCTTTCGCAACGACCTTTCGCCCAGCGCCCCCAAGGCTGTGCGCCACCGCCCTGTCCGGAGTTCACACCATGAAGTGGTTCCACGATCTGCCCATCGCCCGCAAGCTGGCGGTGGGGTTCACCCTCACCACCCTGATGACCGTTTTCCTCGGTGTCTTCGCCCTGGTCCGCCTCAACGGTGCCAACGCCGAACTGGGCGCGATGGCCGAGAACAACATTCCCACCCTGCAGCACCTGGGCGAAGCGCGCGCGGTGCTGGGCGAGTTCCGTACCTACGAGCTGGCGCAGGTGAGCATGCTGGACCAGCCCGACAAGGTGGCTGACTACAACAAGCGCATGGATGACTCGGCAAAGCTGGTCCGTGATGAACTGGCCGCGTATGCGGCGCTGCCGGCCAATGACCGCGAGCGTGCGCTGTATGCCAAGGTCGCCGCCGACACCGACGCCTATTTCAAGGCCAACACCGAGCTGCGCGCCGCCGTTGCCGCCGGCGACGCTGCCGGTGCCCGCGACGTCTCCGACAACAAGTCGCGCCCCGCCCGCCGCCAGCTGTTCGAAGACCTCAAGGCCCTGGGCGCCTACAGCAACAGCCTGATGACCGCCAAGCTGGCCGATGCCAACGCCACCCACCGCACCAGCGTGATCGCCATCATCAGCTGCATGCTGCTGCTGTCGCTGGTGGCCGCCGGCCTGGCCTTCATGATCTCGCGCATCATCACCCGCCCGCTCGGCCAGGCCGTGCACGCCATCAAGTCGGTTGCCCGCGGCGACCTGGGCGTCACCATCCGCGCCAGCAGCGCCGATGAGGTCGGGCAGATGCTGGCCGCCACCGGCGAGATGACCAGCATGCTGCGCCGCTACTCCGAGGAAACCCGGCAGATGGCGGCCATGCACGCCGGTCCGGACATCTCCCACCGCATGCCGGTCGATTTCCCCGGCGTCTACGGCGAGCTGGCCGTGGGCACCAATACGGTGGTCTTCGATCACCTGGATTCGATCAAGGATGCGATCGCGGTGCTCAACCAGTACGCCGCCGGCGATCTGTCACAGAATGCCCGCCGCCTGCCCGGCACCCGCGCGATCCTGCACGAGTCGATGGACGCGGCCAAGGCCAGCCTGCTGGCAATCAACACCCAGATCCAGTCGCTGGCCCAGGCCGCGGCCGCCGGCGATTTCAGCCAGCGTGGCGATGCACTGCGCTTCGACCACGACTTCCGGGTGATGATCGAGCACCTCAACACCATGATGGAAGTGGCCGACGGCAACCTGTCCCAGCTCTCGCACCTGCTGCAGGCCATTGCCAGCGGCGACCTGACCGCGCGCATGCAGGGCCAGTTCCATGGTGTGTTCGCCAGCATGCGTGACGATGCCAACACCACCGTGGCGCAGCTGACCCAGATCGTGGGCCGCATCCAGCACGCCTCCTCCAGCATCAGCACCGCCGCCGGCGAGATCGCCTCGGGCAACAACGACCTGTCGCGCCGTACCGAGCAGCAGGCCGCCAACCTGGAAGAAACCGCCGCATCCATGGAGGAACTGACCTCCACCGTGCGCCAGAACGCCGAGCACGCCCGCCAGGCCAACCAGCTGGCCATCGGCGCGCATGGCGTGGCCAGCCAGGGCGGCGAGGTGGTCGGCCGCGTGGTCAGCACCATGCACGAGATCGACGCCTCCTCGCGCCGCATCGCCGACATCATCACCGTCATCGACGGCATCGCCTTCCAGACCAACATCCTGGCGCTGAACGCCGCGGTGGAAGCGGCCCGTGCCGGCGAGCAGGGCCGCGGCTTTGCCGTGGTCGCCTCCGAGGTGCGCACCCTGGCCCAGCGCTCGGCCAGTGCGGCCAAGGAGATCAAGGGCCTGATCGACGAATCGGTGGGCAAGGTGGCCGAAGGTTCGGCGCTGGTCAACCAGGCCGGCCAGACCATGGGCGAGATCGTGGCCTCGGTGCAGCGGGTGACCGACATCATGGCCGAGATTTCCGCCGCCTCGCAGGAGCAGTCGGCCGGCATCGAGCAGGTCAACCAGACCATCACGCAGATGGACGAGACCACCCAGCAGAACGCCGCGCTGGTGGAGGAAGCCACCGCTGCGGCCCGCTCGATGGAAGAGCAGGCCGGTCACCTGACCGATGCGGTGGCGCTGTTCAAGCTGGACGGCCAGTCGGCGCCGGTGGTGACTGCCAGCGCCGGCACGGCCCGTGCGCCGGCCGCCTCCCCGCGCGGCCGCCCTGCCCCGGCACCGGCACGTCGGGCCGCGGTGCGCGAGCCGGTGCTGGCCAATGAAGGCGACTGGCAGGAGTTCTGATCCCCGCCGCTGCACGCTGCACCCATGGACACCCCGCTTCGGCGGGGTGTCCTGCGTTGGGGGGCGGCTGGCCACGGTATTCCTGCCTGATTTCCCCCTACATAAACGTGAACTGCTGCCGATAAACGGACAGAGCCTTGGCGATGTGCGCCGACGGCGCCCGCCCAACCCAGCACGAGTCCATGTCCGAAGGCAGCCTTGACGTACACGACGGAACCCATGCCGCCCATGACGACGGCACGGACGACCGTTACCTGGTCCGCAACCCGAGGCAGATCCGCCAGTTGCTGCAGGCCCTGATCGATCAGCGTTCGCTGATCAACGCCCACCTGGGCGGTCGCGACCAGTCCTTCCCGACGGCGATCCTGGAGCTGGACGAGGACGAGGACACGCTGCTGCTGGACGGCAGCCCCTCCGAGCCGGCCAACCGGGCGGCCGAAGAGGCCGGGCACCTGCTCTGCTTTGCGCAGTTGGACCGGGTGATGATCCGGTTCCGGCTGGAGCACCTGGAGCGCACCGGTGGCAGCGGGCACGTGGCCTTCCGGGTGGCGTTCCCGAGCGAGCTGGTGCACCTGCAGCGGCGGGAGCTGTACCGGCTGGAGACGCCGATCACCGATTCGCCGCAACTGCTGTTCCCGATCAACGAGGACCGCAGCGAGGCGCTGAGTCTGCGGGTGGTGGACATCAGCGGCGGCGGGCTGGCGGTGACGGTGCCGCCGGACTGCAACGTATTCTCGCTGCAGAAGCGCTATGACGCGCGGCTGGACATGCCCGAGGGCGGGCCGCTGCAGGTGTCGCTGATCGTGTGCAACCAGTTGGCGGTGAAGCTGCCCAACGGGGTGGAGATGAAGCGGATCGGGATGCGTTTTGACACGCTGCCGCGCGGCGCGGACAGCGCGATCCAGCGCTATATCTTCCGCATCGACCGCCAGCGCAGTGCACGCAAGAACGGTGAGAGTTAGGCGGGCTGCTTTTCCGGGGAGCAACGTCAACGGCGGCGATTCGTCCGTGGCGCCCCAGGACAGTTGGCTTTCGCCGCGTTGAGAGAAAAAGCTCGCAGCACTTGGGGGGTGCAGGTGCCGAGCAACGCTCGGCACTCCCCCTCCCCGCCAGGGGCGGCTCTATCCAACCGAGCGCGGAATCTGTGGGGCGGGCGGTGCACAGCTGACCGCCCTATCCACGCCCGCTAAAGTCGCCCCCATCCAGGCCGATATTGAGCGTGACGCCCGGTTTTTCCTTACCGCCACGCCCGACCCAGGATTCCCTCGATGAACGACAGCAACCCCAATGCCGCCAGCAGCGGTGGCGAGTATCTCAGCTTCACCCTCGGCGCCGAGCATTACGGCGTGGACATCCTCAAAGTGCAGGAAATCCGCGGCTATGACTCGGTCACCCGCGTCCCCGATGCACCCGATTACATCAAGGGCGTCATCAACCTGCGCGGCACCATCGTCCCGGTCATCGACCTGCGCCTGAAGCTGCGCCTGGAAAAGGCCACCTATGACGCCTTCACCGTCATGATCGTGCTCAATGTCGACGACCGCGTCGTCGGCATCGTGGTGGACAGCGTCTCGGACGTGATCCCGCTCAACGCCGACCAGATCCGCCCCACCCCCGAGTTCGGCGCCGCCGTCGATACCCGTTTCATCTCCGGCATCGGCACCCAGGACGATCGCATGCTGATCCTGCTGGATATCGAAACCCTGCTCGACAGCGCCGACATGGGCCAGCCCAGCCCCATCGAAGACGTCGCCGCCTGATCCCGGCCCCCTCGGCCGTGGTCCATACGACCATGGTCGAAAAAAAGTTCTTCAGTTCCTCCCGGCACGGCCGATAGCTGCTTCAGGACCCGGCTGTGTAGGGCTGCCCAAGGCCGGGCCAATTCGTCCATTTCCCCCGGAGATTTTTCCCGATGAAGTCCCTGCTTGCGCTGTTCTCGGTTGCCGTCCTCGCCTCCTCCGCCTCGTCCGCGTTCGCCCAGTCGGCCGAAATGATCCCGCCGGAGATGGCACCGCGTTCGGTCGGCAAGGACGGCATGGTCTGTGGCAAGGTCGAAAAGGCCCGCTACGCCGAAGGTTCCGAAGGCCAGCCGACCTTCCTGTACATGGGCGGCGCCTTCCCGCGCCACACCTTCTCGGCCCGCATCGCCGGTGCCAACCGCGGCCAGTTCAGCTTCCCGCTGGAAACCCTGGAAGGCAAGACCGTCTGCGTGATCGGCAAGATCGCCCGCGACGCATCGCGCGCTGAAATCGAAGTCAGCTCGCCGTCTGGCCTCAAGCTCGCCAACATCAAGTAATCCGCCGTACGCCATGCCACGCCGGCACTGGCCGGCGTGGTCGTTGCAACCGGGCACGACGCCCGGACGCGTCTGCCATTGGAGATCGCACCGCCCATGCCCTGGATCAACAACCTCAAACTGATGCCGAAGTTGATGCTGACTTTCGGCGTCCTCCTGCTGGTGATGCTGCTGCAGGGCATCGTGGCCTATCGCGGCCTGTACTCGCTCAACAACGTCACCACCGAGCTGGCGGGCCACCGGATGGAGAGCATCCGCACCGCCGGTGAGATCCGCGGCATGGTCGGCGAATTCCGCAACTCGGCCTACCAGGGCCTGGTCCGCGCCAGCGACGACGTCAAGGCCGAAGCCAAGACCCGCGCCGCCGACCTGCGCGGCAAGATCGACCTGGCCATCAAGAAGTACCCCGAACTGATCGACAATCCCCAGCAGAAGAAGCTGTTCGACACCTTCGCCAAGGATTGGAAGGACTCGCTGGCCTCCTACGATGCGGTCACCGAAATGCTGGAACTGGACCTGCCCGACGATGCCATCGATACCTTCGTCGGCGAAACCCGTACCAAGCACCTGAAGGCCTCGTCCGCGCTCGAAGCGCTGATCGCCGAAGACAACCGGCTGGCCCGCGCCTCGCGCGAGGAAGCCGAATCCACCTATGCCGCCTCGGCCACCCTGACCGTCATCGCCCTGCTGGGCGGCGCGGCACTGGGCCTGGTGCTGGTGTACCTGTTCGCCCGCTCGCTGGTGGGCAGCATGCGCGGCGCCGTGTCGGTGGCCAATGACGTGGCCGGCGGCAAGCTCGACGGTCATATCGACGTCAGCCGCAAGGATGAAGTGGGCGACCTGATGCAGGCCATGCAGCGCATGCAGCGCGACCTGCGCGAGCGCACCGAGACCGACCAGGCCATCGCCCGCGAGAACCTGCGCATCCGTACCGCGCTGGACTACAGCTCCACCGGCGTCTACCTCACCGACAACCACCTCAACATCGTCTACGCCAACCGCGCCCTGGAGCAGACCCTGTCCCAGTACCAGGACGAACTGCGCAAGCAGCTGCCCGACTTCGACGCCGGCAGCTCGCTGGTCGGCCGTCCGCTGACCGTGCTCGAACACCGTGGCGAGATGGATGCCGGCCTGCTGGCCAACCTGAAGCAGCACGGCGTGGCCCGTCGCGCCATGCAGTTCGGCGACGCCCAGTTTGCCCAGGTGGTGTCCACCATCCGCAACGAAGAAGGCGAGAGCGTCGGCCACGTGGTGGAATGGCGCGACCGTACCCCCGAGGCGCTGGTCGAGGCTGAAGTGGCACGGGTCATCGCCCAGGCCGCCGCCGGCAACCTGTCCGGGCGCATCAGCGCCGAGGGCAAGGATGGCTTCTTCCTGCAGCTGGCCCAGCAGATCAATGGCCTGCTGGATGCCAACGCCTCCAGCATCGAGCAGATCTCCGGCCTGCTCACCGCACTGTCGCAGGGCGACCTGACCGTGCGCATGCATGGCGATTTCCAGGGCGTGTTCGCCACCATGCGCGACGACGCCAACGCCACCGCCGAGCAGCTCAGCGGCATCGTCACCCGGATCAAGCACTCCAGCCAGGCCATCAGCTCGGCTGCCAGCGAGATCGCCACCGGCAACAGCGACCTGTCGCGCCGCACCGAGCAGCAGGCCGCCAACCTGGAAGAAACCGCCGCCTCGATGGAGGAACTGACCTCCACCGTGCGCCAGAACGCCGAGCACGCCCGCCAGGCCAACCAGCTGGCGATCGGCGCACACACCGTCGCCAGCCAAGGCGGCGACGTGGTCGGCCAGGTGGTCACCACCATGAGCGCGATCCAGACCTCGTCCAAGAAGATCGCCGAGATCATCTCGGTCATCGACGGCATCGCCTTCCAGACCAACATCCTGGCGCTGAATGCCGCGGTGGAAGCAGCGCGTGCCGGCGAACAGGGCCGCGGCTTTGCCGTGGTCGCCTCCGAAGTGCGCACCCTGGCCCAGCGTTCGGCCGGTGCGGCCAAGGAGATCAAGGGCCTGATCGACGACTCGGTCGGCAAGGTCAACGACGGCTCGGCGCTGGTGCACAAGGCGGGCGCGACCATGGGCGAGATCGTCGCCTCGGTGCAGCGCGTGACCGACATCATGGCCGAAATCTCAGCCGCCTCGCAGGAGCAGTCGGCCGGCATCGAGCAGGTCAACCAGACCGTGGTGCAGATGGACGAAACCACCCAGCAGAACGCCGCGCTGGTGGAAGAAGCCACCGCCGCGGCCCGTTCGATGGAAGAACAGGCCGGCCACCTCAGCGATGCAGTGTCGATCTTCCGCCTGGACGAGCACGACGTAGTGGCACCGGTCGCCTTCAGTGCTCCGGCTCCGCGCGCACCCGCGCGCCAGGCCGCCGCTGCCGCACCGGCCGCACCGGTCCGCCGCGCTGCTGCCCGCCCGGTGGCCACCGAACTGGCCGACGGTGACTGGCAGGAGTTCTAAGCCCGCCTGCGTCCCGTAAACCTGCAGTGCAAAAGGCCCCGATACCCATCGGGGCCTTTTTGTTGGTCCGGCGCCGCGTGCAGCCACCCATGGGGTGGCTCTACCCGACACCCCCACACCGCGTAGCGCCACGCCATGCGTGGCTGCCTTTCCGTCAGGCACCGCGGGCAGCCACCCATGGGGTGGCTCTACCCCACATCCCGCACCGCGTAGCGCCACGCCATGCGTGGCTGCCTTTCCGTCCGGCGGCGCGTGCAGCCACCCATGGGGTGGCTCTACCCCACATCCCGCACCGCGTAGCGCCACGCCATGCGTGGCTGCCTTGCCGTCCGGCACCGCGGGCAGTCACCCATGGGGTGGCTCTACCCCACATCCCGCACCGCGTAGCGCCGCGCCATGCGTGGCTGCCTTTCCGTCCGGCAACGCGTGCAGCCACCCATGGGGTGGCTCTACCCACGCAGCGCCACGCCATGCGTGGCTGCCTTTCCGTCCGGCGCCGCGTGCAGCCACCCATGGGGTGGCTCTACGCGGGGCGTTGCGTCGCACCTGGCGACCCGCCACAACCTGAATACGCTCAGCGACCACACCTCAATAGCCGCGCCCTGCGGCCGATAACAGCATTGCCGCGACACGTTCGTCGACCAGAAGATCCCCTGCCCATGAATCTACTCAGCCGCTGGAACCAGTCCTTTGCCAACCTCTCCGTCAGGCGCAAGCTCAACCTGCTCACCGCCCTGATCGCGGTCGGCGTCATCGCACTGGCCATCATCGCCGCGCGCATGCAGTACCTGGACCTTGCCGAAACCCGCAAGGACGCGCTGAAGACGCAGGTCGAGCTGAGCACCGGCATCCTGGATCACTACAAGCGCCTGGCCAGCACCGGCGAACTCACCGAAGAGGCTGCCAAGGCAGCGGCACTGCAGGCGCTGGATGTCATGCGCGCCGACAATGACAGTGCCTACTACAACGTGCTCGACACGAAATACACGTTGCTGATGCACCCCTTCGCCCGCGACCGCGTTGGCAAGGTGCAGAAGGACTACACCTCCAAGGACGGCGTGCCGATCTACCAGCAGCAGGTGGACATGGCCGTGGCCGGCGGTGGCTACACCTACTACTCCACCACCAAGCCGGGCAACGATGCGCTGATCGAAAAGGTCACCTACGCCGCGCTCTACGCGCCCTGGCAGTGGGTGATCACCACCGGCGTCTACATGGATGACGTGCAGTCCGATGCACTGGCCTTCACCGCGGTGATGACCGTGGCCGGCGGTGCGCTGGTGGTGATCGTGCTGGCGCTGAGCTGGCTGATCGGCAACCGCATCACCCTGCCGCTGCGCCAGGCCACCCATGTGGCCGAGAGCATCGCCGCGGGCAAGCTGGACAGCCGCATCGGTGCCCAGGCACACGACGAACCCGGCCGCCTGTTGGAGAGCATGGGCCGCATGCAGCAGCAGCTGCACGCGGTGATCAGCGGCCAGCGCGAGATGGCCAGCCAGCACGAAGCCGGCCAGACCCGCTTCCGCATGGATGAGAGCGCCTTCCCCGGCGAGTACGGCCTGATGGTGCACGAAACCAACACCCTGGTCGGCGCCCATGTGCAGACCATGGTCGATGTGCTGCAGGTCGTGCAGCGCTACGCCGTCGGCGACCTGCACGCCGACATCGCCCGCTACCCCGGCGAGAAGGCCGAGATCACCGCCACCGTCGATACGGTCAAGCGCAACCTCGGCAGCATCAACGATGAAATCAAGCGCCTGGCCGGTGCCGCAGCCGCCGGCGACTTCAGCCAGCGCGGCGACACCGCCCGCTTCGACCACGATTTCCGCCTGATGATCGCCAACCTCAACGCCATGATGCAGGTCAGCGACGACAACCTCGGCAAGCTCTCCCTGCTGCTGTCGGGCATCGCCGAAGGCGACCTCACCGTGCGCATGCAGGGCGATTTCCAGGGCGTGTTCGCCCGCATGCGCGACGACGCCAACGCCACGGTCAGCCAGCTGACCCAGATCGTGGGCCAGATCCAGGCATCGGCCAGCAGCATCAACCAGGCCGCCGGCGAGATCGCCAGCGGCAACAGCGACCTGTCGCGCCGCACCGAGCAGCAGGCCGCCAACCTGGAAGAAACCGCCGCCTCGATGGAGGAACTCACCTCCACCGTTCGCCAGAACGCCGAACACGCCCGCCAGGCCAACCAGCTGGCCATCGGCGCGCACGGCGTGGCCAGCCAGGGCGGCGACGTGGTCGGCCAGGTGGTCACCACCATGAGCGCCATCGAAGCCAGCTCGCGGCGCATCGCCGAGATCATCTCGGTCATTGACGGCATCGCCTTCCAGACCAACATCCTGGCGCTGAACGCCGCGGTGGAAGCAGCGCGTGCCGGCGAACAGGGCCGTGGCTTTGCCGTGGTCGCCTCCGAAGTGCGTACCCTGGCCCAGCGCTCGGCCGGTGCGGCCAAGGAAATCAAGGGCCTGATCGACGACTCGGTGGCCAGCGTCGCCGACGGCTCGGCGCTGGTGCGCAAGGCTGGCAGCACCATGGGCGAGATCGTCGCCTCGGTACAGCGGGTGACCGACATCATGGCCGAAATCTCCGCGGCCTCGCAGGAACAGTCGGCCGGCATCGAACAGGTCAACCAGACCGTGGTG
>DJBL01000122.1:0-278 GCA_002435595.1 Stenotrophomonas maltophilia | reverse complement strand
GGTGGAAGAAGCCACCGCCGCCGCACGCGCGATGGAAGAACAGGCCACCCAGCTGGCCGATGCGGTGGCCATCTTCCGCCTGGACAACCAGGTCGCCGCCGCGCTCAGCGCCGTCACCGCACGCGTGGCGGTTCCGGCCGCGCTGCGCCCGGCCCTCAAGGCCGTGGCACCTGCCGCGCGGGCCCAGCCGGCCCCGCGCGCCCAGCGCAGCGCCACCCCTGACGACGGCAACTGGCAAGAGTTCTGAGTCTTCGCGGCGGCCGCCCGGCCGCCGCTTC
>DJBL01000123.1 GCA_002435595.1 Stenotrophomonas maltophilia | reverse complement strand
CGTGGGCTCGGACAGCCTGCCGACCCTGCTGGCGCGCTGCGGTGGCAACCGGGCCCGTCTGGCCGCCGAACTGGGCATCTCCCGCACCACCCTGTGGCGGCGGCTGCGCGAGGCCGGGCTCGGCTAGCGCGCCCAGCGCGCTTCCCATGCCCAGCGGCCACTGCCCACCGCCACGACCCACAACAGCAGCACGCTCAATGGCACCTCGGGCAGATACAGGAACCAGCTCAGCCACTCCAGCACGCCCAGCCCGCCCGGAATGCGTGCAATGCCATCGGTGAAGGCGGCTACCGCGCAGATCGCCGCCAGCAGCAACGCGGAGGGCCGGCTCGCCAGGCCCACTACCAGCAGGCCGCCGGCAATCCATTCGATCGCCCCCAGCACCGGCGCGCTCAAGGCCGGCCACGGGATGCCGGCCTCGCCCAGTGTGTGCACCATGCGTTCGCGTCCGGCGGCGGTGAACAGCTTGCCCCACCCGGAGACGCTGAACATCAGTCCCGCGACCAGCCGGGCCAGCAGCAGCAGCGCCGATTCGGCCCCCTGGCGCGCGGGCATAACAGCAAACAGGCATCGAAACAGTGACATGGTGGTGCCCAATCCGCACGGGAGGGCGCGAGTATGCCGCGCACTGCCGCACGCAGGCGGGCCCGGCCGCGCTCGGCCTGATGCGGCGAGGGTTTGCCCGCCCCCGCGCGCGTCGTGATTGGCCGATGGGCACGCAGCCCCCGATGCTGGGCCGGAGCGGTCAGCCGCTCCGATCCAGCGGCAGGCGAAAATACGCCGGCGCATCGGCAGGCGCGGCCTGTCCGATGGCCGGCGCGGGCGCGGTCACGGGAACAGCAACCGCTTGCTCCATTGCCCGCCCGCATCGCGCTCATAGCACCAGCGCTCATGCAGCCGGAACTGCGCCCCGTACCAGAACTCGATGCGCTGCGGCACCACGCGCAGCCCGCTCCAGCCTTCCGGGCGCGGCACGTCGCGGTCTGCGAAGCGGGCTTCGGTGCTGGCCACGCGCGCATCGAACGCCTCGCGCGAGGCCAGCGTCTTCGATTGCAGCGAGGCCCACGCGCCGATCTGGCTCATCCGCGGGCGCGAGGCGAAGTAGGCGTCGGCCTCGGCGTCGTCGACCTGTTCGACGCCGCCTTCGATGCGCACCTGGATGCCGGCCTCGCGCAGGCTGCGCCACAGGAACAGCAGCGCCGCGCGCGGATTGGCCTGCAGTTCGCGTCCCTTATGGCTGTCCAGGTGGGTGTAGAACACAAAGCCACGTGCATCGAAGGCCTTGAGCAGCACGGTGCGTGCCGACGGCTGGCCGCTGGTGTCGGCCGTGGCCACGGTCATCGCATTGGGTTCGATTTCCGCGCTGCGCTTGGCTTCCTCGAACAGCGCGGCAAAGGTCGACAGCGCTTCGGTATACAGATCGGTCATGGTTGGTTTCTTGCCACTCGATTTGGGTTTATTGTCGCCGCATGCGCGCTGCCACGTACATGCCCCGCAACAAAGGATTTCCGGACGCACTGGTCGCCCAGGCCCTGGACGATGCGCTGGCGGCGGCGCAAGGCGTCCCAGTATTGGCGATCAGCGGCCTGCAGGGCAGCGGCAAATCGACGCTGGCCGCGCAGGTGGTGGCCCTGGCCGGGCAACGCGGCCTGCGCGCGGCAGCGCTGTCCATCGATGACTTCTACCTCACCCGCGCCCAGCGCCAGCGCCTGGCCCGCCAGGTGCACCCGCTGCTGCTCACCCGCGGCCCGCCTGGCACCCATGATCTGCCGCTGGCCCATGCCACGCTGGAGGCGATCGCGGCCGGGCAACCGGTGGCGTTGCCGCGTTTTGACAAGCTGGCCGACGAACGCGTCGCCCAGGCCGACTGGCCGCGCGTGGACGGGGCGTTGGACCTGCTGGTGTTCGAAGGCTGGTTCCTGGGTACCCCGGCGCAGCCCGAGGCCGCGTTGGCGGCGCCGTTGAACGCGCTCGAACGCGACGCCGATGCCGACGGGCGCTGGCGACACTGGTGCAACCAGGCCTTGGCCCAGGACTATCCCGCGCTGTGGCAGCGCTGCCACCGGCTGTGGTTCCTGCAGCCGCCGGATTTCGCGGTAGTGCCGCGCTGGCGTTGGCAGCAGGAACAAAGCCTGCAGGCCGCCCAGCCCGAGCGCAGCAGCATGAGCCGCGCCCAGCTGGAGCGTTTCGTGCAGTACTACGAGCGGGTCAGCCGGCAGGCGCTGCGCACCTTGCCGGCACTGGCCGACCGGGTGATCGCCCTGGACGAACAGCGCCAGGTACGGCCGGCCGCCTAGCCCGGCTCAGCTGACCAGGAAGGTCACCCGCAGGTTGACCCGCCATTCGGTGATGTTGCCTTCGCCATCGGTGACCACCTTGGTCTCGTTGATCCAGGCCCCCTGGATGCCCTTGACCGTCTCGGACACTTTCTTCAGGCCGCTGCGGACCGCGTCTTCCACGCTGGTCTTGGAGGAGGCATTGATCTCGATGATTTTGGCCACTGACATGGACAGGCTCCGGGTGCGCGCGGGACATTCCGCACCGCCCACCATGGGGGCGGGCGCGTAAAGGCGGCGGCACGGAGATGTTAGGATCGCGGGTAATGAATCCCGCTCCGAACCTGATCCTGATCGGCCCGATGGGCGCCGGCAAAACCTGCATCGGGCGCCGCCTCGCCGAGCGCTTCACGCTGGATTTCGTGGATGCCGACCAGGCCATCGTCGAGGCAGCCGGGGCGAGCATTCCCACGATCTTCGAGCACTCCGGCGAAGCCGGCTTCCGCCAGCACGAACGCCAGGTGCTGCAGACGCTGCTGGCCGGACACAACCAGTTGGTGTCCACCGGCGGTGGCGCGGTGCTCGATGCCGGCAACCGCCAGACCATCGCCAGCCGCGGCTTCGTGGTCTACCTGCGGGTGAGCGTGGCCGCCCAGCTCGAGCGGCTGGCGCGCGACCGCACCCGCCCGTTGCTGCAGCGGCCGGACCGCGAGCAGGTGCTGCACGAGATGGCCGCGCTGCGCGACCCGCTGTACCGCGGGCTGGCCGACCTCACCCTGGATACCGATCTCTACACCCCCGCCGACGCCACCGCGCAGCTGGTGCTGCGCCTGGCGGCGCAATGGCAGCGACAGGACCCCACCGCATGACCTCCCCCCGCATCGTCGCCGTTGCCGGCGCCACCCCTTACCGCATCCACATCGGCCCGGGCCTGCTCGGCCAGGGCGCGTTGCTGGCCGAGCACGTGCGCGGTCGCCACGTGCTGCTGCTCAGCGACGACGCGGTGGCCCCGCTGTACCTGGCCGGGGTCAAGGCCGCCCTGCTGGCCGAGCGGCCGGACCTGCTGATCGGCGAGCTGGTGCTGCCGGCCGGCGAAGCCTCCAAGACGCTGGCCAGTTTCGGCGCGGCGATCAGCGCGCTGGCCGCGCTCGGCGCCACCCGCGATGCCTGCGTGATGGCGCTCGGCGGGGGCGTGGCCGGCGACCTGGCCGGGTTTGCCGCCGCCTGCTGGATGCGCGGGGTGGACTGCGTGCAACTGCCCACCTCGCTGCTGGCGATGGTGGATTCCTCGGTGGGTGGCAAGACCGCGGTGGACATCCCCGAAGGTAAGAATCTGGTCGGTGCGTTCCATCCGCCGCGCGCGGTGATCGCCGATACCGCCGCGCTGCGCACCCTGCCCCCGCGCGAGCTGCGCGCCGGCCTGGCCGAGGTGATCAAGTACGGCGCCATCGGCGACCCGCTGTTCTTCCAGTGGCTGCAGGCCGAGCATGCCGCGCTGCTGGCCGGTGACGACACCGCGCTGGCCCAGGCGATCGCACGCAGCTGCGAACACAAGGCCGAGATCGTCGCGCGCGACCCGCTGGAAAAGGGCGAGCGTGCGCTGCTCAACCTCGGCCACACCTTCGGCCACGCGATCGAGACCGAACAGGGCTACGGCGCGCCGGGCAATGACAACCTCAACCATGGCGAGGCCGTGGCGGTGGGCATGGTGCTGGCCGCGCGGCTGTCAGAACAGCTGGGCATGAGCAGCCAGGCCGACACCGTGGCGCTGCGCCAGTTGCTGCAGCGCTATGAACTGCCGGTGGCCATCCCGGCCGGACTGGGCGCCGAGGCGCTACTGGCCCGCATGCGCCTGGACAAGAAGAATGTCGCCGGGCGCCTGCGCCTGGTGCTGTGGCGTGGCATCGGTCGCGCCGAAGTGGTGGCCGATGTGGACGAAGCCGACGTCCTGCGCGTGCTGGCCGCCGGCTGACCTGCGACCGTTGGCCGCAGCCGGGGTCATCGGCCCCGGCCGGCCCCGGCGTTCACGGCTACAATCGCAGCCATGCGCGTGTTCCTGCAGCAACACCCCAGCGGCGCCGAACCGGCCCGCTATCTCCAGCTGACCCTGCAACCGGACCTGTTCGGCGGCTGGGAACTGCTGCGCGAATCCGGCCTGGTCGGCGGTCGCGCGCAGTTGCGGCGGGAGCTGTTCCTGCAGGCCGGGCAGGCCCAGCATGCGTTCGAGAAGGCGCGCGACGCCCAGCTCCAGCGCGGCTACCAGATCACCTATACCAGTGGCGTGGCCCCGCGCTGAGCGCAGGCCCACGCCCCTCCCCCGGCCCCCGCGCCACCAGAGTCCAAGGAAGCGTTCCGTGACCAGCCCCTCCCGCCATGATCGCCTGCTGCGCGCCCTGCGCCGCGAACCGGTGGACTGCACCCCCGTCTGGCTGATGCGCCAGGCCGGTCGCTACCTGCCCGAGTACCGCGCCACCCGCGCCAAGGCCGGCAGCTTCCTGGCCATGGCCAAGAACCCGGACATCGCCTGCGAGGTCACCCTGCAGCCGCTGCGCCGCTTCGACCTGGATGCGGCGATCCTGTTCTCGGACATCCTCACCATCCCCGATGCGATGGGCCTGGAGCTGTACTTCGTCGACGGCGAAGGCCCCAAGTTCCGCCACCCGGTGCGCGATGCCGCGGCCATCGCCCGGCTGGCCGTGCCGGACATGGAAACCGAACTGCGCTATGTGATGGATGCGGTCCGCGTGATCCGCCGCGAGCTGGAGGGCAAGGTGCCGCTGATCGGCTTCTCCGGCAGCCCCTGGACCCTGGCCTGCTACATGGTCGAAGGGGGCGGCAGCAAGGATTTCGCCCGCATCAAGGCGATGGCCCTGAACGAACCGGCGGCCCTGCACCAGCTGTTGTCGGTGGTCACCGATGCGGTCATCGCCTACCTGGCCGCGCAGCGCGCTGCCGGCGCCCAGGTGCTGCAGGTGTTCGACACCTGGGGCGGCGTGCTCAGCCCGGGCATGTACCGTGAATTCTCGCTGCGCTACCTCACCCGCATCGCCCAGGAACTGGACCGCGGCCAGGGCGACCAGCGCACCCCGCTGATCCTGTTCGGCAAGGGCACCGGCCTGCACCTGGCCGACCTGGCCAACACCGGCGCCGACGCCCTCGGCGTGGACTGGACCCTGGACCTGTCCGACGCGGTGGCCCGCACCGGGGGCCGCGTCGCCCTGCAGGGCAACCTGGATCCGGCCACCCTGTACGGCAATCCGGAGGCGATCGAACGCGCCGCCGGCCGCGTGCTCGACAGCTACGCCCAGGGCAACGGCGGCTCGCGCGACGGCCACGTGTTCAACCTCGGCCACGGCATGTCCCCGGACATGAACCCGGACCACGTCGGCGTGCTGGTCGACGCCGTGCATCGGCTGAGCCGGCGCTGATCGTTCTGGGATCTGGCCACCCCGCCCCTCTCGTGGAGCCACCCCATGGGTGGCTGCGCGTGGCGCCGGGTCGGCCGGCGTCCAGGCGGAAGGCATCCACGCATGGCGTGGATCTACGTGACAGCATCCACGCATGGCGTGGATCTACGTCGGTGGTGGCTCGGCATGCATCCACGCCCCGGCTTTGCCGAACCGGTCGGTAATCCCGCCTTGACCGCACCCTGACCCGACATCGGCGATCATGCGCTCCTCGTTGATGAAGGTGCGCACGATGACGACCAGCAGCTACGCCTCGATCCGGCCCCTGTTGTGGCTGGTATCGCTGGCGATTTTCATGCAGATGCTGGATTCCACCATCGTCAACACCGCCCTCCCCGCGATGGCCCGCAGTCTCGGCGAAAGCCCCCTGCAGATGCAGTCGGTGGTCTTCAGCTACGCCCTGGCAGTGGCCACCTTCATCCCCGCCTCCGGCTGGATCGCCGACCGCTTCGGCACCCGGCGCACCTTCCTGGTCGCCATCATCCTGTTCACCCTCGGCTCGCTCGCCTGCGCCCTCGCCCAGACCCTGCACCAGCTCGTCGCCGCACGCGTGCTGCAGGGCGTCGGCGGCGCCATGCTGCTGCCCGTCGGCCGCCTGGCCGTGATGCGCTCGGTGTCGCGCGAAGAATTCCTCCGCGCCATGAGTTTCATCGCCATTCCCGCCCTCATCGGCCCGCTCATCGGCCCCACCCTTGGTGGCTGGCTGGTCGAGGTCGCCTCCTGGCACTGGGTGTTCCTGATCAACCTGCCCATCGGCGTCATCGGCTACATCGCGGCCATGAAAGTCATGCCCGACCACTACGCCGAACACCGCACCCGCTTCGACATCGCCGGCTACCTGATGCTCGCCTTCGGCATGGTCGTGCTTTCGCTCGCGCTGGATGGCATCTCCGGCATGGCCACGCCGCATGCACTGGTGATGCTGATGACCGTGGCCGGGCTGGCCGCGCTGGTCGGCTATTGGCTGCATGCGGCCAACTCCACCGCGCCGTTGTTCTCGCTTGCGCTGTTCCACGTGCCCAGCTACCGCATCGGCATCCTCGGCAACCTGTTCTCGCGCATCGGCAGCAGCGCCATGCCCCTGCTCATTCCCCTGCTGCTGCAGGTCGGCATGGGCATGAGCCCGATGAATGCCGGCCTGTTGATGATCCCGGTCGCCGCCGCCGGCATGGTGTCCAAGCGCTACGCCGTCAAACTGGTCGAACGCTTCGGTTACCGGCGCGTGTTGATGGTCAACACCGTGCTGGTCGGCGTGGCGATGGCCAGCTTCATCTTCATGACACCCGGCCAGCCGCTGTGGATCCGCATCGTCCAGCTGGCCCTGTTCGGCGCGGTCAACTCACTCCAGTTCACCGTGATGAACACGGTGACCCTGCGCGATCTGGATCGCGATTTCGCCAGTGCCGGCAACAGCCTGCTCTCGATGGTGATGATGCTGGCCACCGGCTTCGGTGCCGCCGCCGCAGGCAGCCTGCTCGCCGCGTTCAATCACCTCGATGCCTCGCACGGCGCGACGGCCGCCCTGCACGCCACCTTCGTCTGCGTCGGCGCCATCACCCTGACCTCCACCGTGATCTTCTGGCAGCTGCCCGATACGCGGCCCTCCCCGCGCGATGTCGAAGAAGTCGCCGAATAGGCGCCAGCGGTGGCATCGGAGCGCTGCCCCGTTGCCCATCAAGGCGCGTTCGCCGTCACCGTGGGGCTGACCCGCTTCAACCCCGCCCGGTCAGCGCCCCGCCCGCAGCGCCCGCGCGATCGCCTCCACCAGCAGGTCGCCGGTCACCGGCTTGCGCAGGAAACCGCGGAAGCCCGCCGCGCGCACCTGTTGCTCGATGCCCGGATCGGTACGCGCGGTCACCGCGATCATCGGCATGTCATAGCCCTGGTTGTGCAGGTGCCCGGCCAGTTCGATGCCGCCCAGGCCCGGCAGGTCCAGATCCAGCAGCGCCACGTCGAACGGCGCCTCGCTGACCTCGCGCAAGGCCGCCAATGCGTGCTCGGCGTGCACCATCTGGTGCCCGCGTGCGCCCAGCAGGCCGGTGATCACGCTGGCCACCGTGGCATCGTCTTCGACCAGCAGGATCCGCAGCGGCGGCAGACGCTGGCCCTGGCCGGCGCCATCGATGCCACTGGATACCGCGGCGATGTGCAGCGGCAGCGGCAGGGTCACGCTGAAACGCGTACCGACGCCAAGCTGGCTTTCCACGCCGATCTGGCCCTGCATCGCCAGCGCCAGCTCACGGCAGATCGCCAGGCCCAGGCCGCTGCCGCCGTACTGCGCCGCCGTGCGGGCCCCGTCGGCCTGTTCGAAACGACGGAACAGGCGCTGCTGCTGATCGCTGCTGATTCCCGGCCCGGTGTCGGATACTTCGAAGTACAGACCGCGCTCGGCCGACAACGTGGCCGCCTTCAGGCGCACCTCGCCGTGCGTGGTGAACTTGACCGCATTGCCGAGCAGGTTGAGCAGGATCTGCCGCACGCGCACCGCATCGCCGACGCTGCCGAGCCCGGCGGGCAGCTGGTTGTCGATGACGAACCGCAGGTGCTTCTGCTCGGCCAGCGCGGCCATCAGCGTGCAGGCATCATCCACCACGTTGTGCACGTCGAAGGGCTGCGCCTGCAGCTGCAGTCGTCCCGATTCGATCCGGGCCAGGTCCAGCGCGTCGTTGACCAGGTGCAGCAGGTGCTCGCCGGCGTGCCGGATCGAGGCGGTCCAACTGCGCTGCTGCGGGTCCAGCGCCGAGCCCAGCAGCAGCTCGCTCATGCCCAGAACGCCGGTCATCGGCGTGCGCACCTCGTGGCCGAGGTTGGCCAGGAAACGGGTCTTGGCCGCCGAAGCCTGTTCGGCCAGCTCCTGCTTGTGCAGGGCCAGCTGATAGGCGTGCCTGCGCTGCAGCCGGCGCCGGTACAGCCAGGCGAACAGGCTCATCAGCAGCAGCGCCATCGAGGTCAACACCAGCAGCCCGGACAGACTGCGCCACCACGGCGGCTGCACGCGGAACTCCAGCGACTGCACCCGCGACCACACCTGGTCGGCCGAGCGCGCCTGCACCTCCAGCCGGTAGCGACCGGGCGGCAGGCGCGAGAACACCCGCTCGCCGGCCGGGCCCACCTCCACCCAGTCCGGGTCGTAGCCGGCCAGGCGGTAGCGATAACTGTTGGATGAGGAATCGGCGAAGGACAGCAGGCGCGCGACGATGCGCAGGTCGCGGTCGGCGTCGGCGATTTCCAGTGGCGTGAGGTGGGTCAGGTCGGCGACGCGGTCGCCGCGACGCACTTCCACCCGCTCGATCACCAACGGCGCGCGCCGGTTGGACGGGCGCACCTGGCGCGGATCGAACACCACCACCCCGGCCGGGGTGCCGCCGACGATGCGGCCACTGGCGGTGCGGCTCAGCGTGCTGCGCCGGAACTCCTGGCTGGGCAGGCCATCGTGCACGCCGTACAGGCGCACGCTGCCCATCTGCGGGTCCACCCGGATCAGGCCGCGCGCACTGGCCGCCCAGAGCACGCCCTGCGCATCCACCTCCAACCCGGTTGCCGAAACCTCCGGGTAGCCGGCGCCGCCGCCGATCACCGCCTGCAGCAGCAGGCGCCCGTTCTGCCAGCGGTACTGGCTCAGGCGCCCCTCTTCGGACAGCCACACGCTGTCATCGTCGGCCATGGCCAACGCATGGATCGGCGCGGGCGGCGCACCGGGCACCGGCTCGAACCGCGAACGGCTCGGCACCCACTGCAGCAGGCCCTGGTTGGTCGCCACCCACAGGTGGTCCTGGCTGCCGCAGATCAGGTCCAGCGCGAGCTGGCCGGTGGCCAGGCCGGCATGCCCGGCCACGATCCGGTGCAGCACGTGACCGTCCAGATCGCGTTGCTGCAGCCCGGTGGACGAGGCGCTCCAGACCCGGCCGCCGTCGCACAGCGCCAGCGACTCGATCTGGCCTTCCATCGCCGCATCCACTGCCGCGTCGCGGCCCCAACGGCGCAGCGCGTCGGCCTTGGGGTCGTAGCGCAGCAACGCATCGTTGGACCCGATCCACACGCGCCCCTGCCCATCCTCCAGCACCGACTGCAGCCACTGGGTACCGTCCACCCAGGTGCGGTACTGGGTGACCGCGCCGGTAACCGGGTCGAACTTGTCCAGCGCTCCGTGCGTGCCCACCGTCCACACCCCGCCGTCGGCGGCCGCGGCCATGCCCAGCACGTAGGCATTGCGCAGCGAGGCCGGGTCGTCCTCCAGCCGCGACAACACCGAGAACTGCCACCAGCGCGGCAGCAGGTGCCACAGCCCGCCATTGATGCTGGCCAGCCAGATACCGCCTTCGCGGTCCTCGTAGGCACCGGTCCAGTTCGGCCGCACCTGGCCGCGCGCCACCGCGCTGTACAGCGGCACCTGCTGGAACTGGTTGTCGTACGCCCGGCCCAGCCCGGAGCGGGTATCCAGCCAGTACCCTCCCTGCTCGTCGCGCAGCATCATGCCCAGCACCTGGTCGCCGGCCCCGACCTCCCAGGGCGCCGACTCGATGTGCCCGTCCGGGCGCCGCACCTTGGCACCGCCATTGGTGCCGATCCAGAGGCTGCCATCCAGCTCGGCGGTAAGTCCGTTGATGATCTCCCTGTCCAGGCCCTCGATGCGTTCGAAATCGCGCCCGGTCCAACGCGCCAACCCGGCCTTGGTGCCCACCCACAGGCTGCCGTCGCGGGTGGTGGCCAACTGGGTCACCGACGCGGCCGGCAGGCTGCGCGGGTTGCCGTGCTCGGGCATGTAGCGGGTGACCTTGCCGTCGCGACCCAGCCGATGCAGGCCGCCCTCGTAGGTACCGAACCAGACCGCGCCATCGGCGGTGGAGGTGATGCTCCAGATGGTGTTGCTGCCGATCACCGGATGGCTGGCCCGGTCGAAGAAGCGCAGTTCGCGCCGATCGGCCGACATCATCGCCAACCCCGCGTTCTCGGTGCCGATCCACAGCTGGTTGCGGGCGTCCACGTGCACGCTCCACACATGGTTGTCGCGCAGTCCGTCCTCGGCGCGCCAGACCCGGTAGTTGCGGCCGTCGTACCGGGCCAGGCCATCGTTGGTGGCGATCCACAGGTAGCCGTAGCCATCCTCGGCCATGCGGTTGACCGTATTGGAGGGCAGTCCGTCGAACACGGTGAGCTGGCGCGGGGTCGGCGGCACCGGCTGGGCGTGGCCGTGCAGCGGCCACAGCCATGCGATCGCGATCAGGAGCAGCCAACGCAGAGGCACCACCAATGGATCTCCCGACTCGGTCCGTGGAAGGCGCGGCAGCCGGGAGACCGCATGCGAACGCGGCGTGCCAGGGCTGAAGGCCAGGCCCGCATGGTAAACGGTTCGCCGCGCGCCGACGAACCGCTCAGCGCCCCCGCGCGGCCCGCACCGCGGCCAGCAACGCCTCCCCGGTCGTGGGCTTGTGCAACAACGCCACCGCACCGGCCGCGGTGACCCGCCCGGCCAGGTCGGCATCGTTGCGCGCGGTCAGCACCACCACCGGCACCGTGCAGCCCTGGCTTTCCAGCATCTGCAGCAGCTGCCAACCATCCACGCCCGGCAGGTCCAGGTCCAGCAGCACCACGTCCACCGCGGCCGAGGCCAGCTCGGCCAGCGCGGCCAGCGCGTGGGCCGCGAGCACCACATGCGCGCCGCGCGCGGCCAGCAGCCCGGCATGTACATCGGCGACCAGCGGTTCGTCCTCCACCAGCAAGACCCGCAGCTGCCGCTGCGCATTCGCGGCGTCGGCCGGGCACGCCCGGCTGGCCTCCGGCGCCGCCGGCGGCAGCGCCAGACTCAGGGTCAGCCCTGCGCCGCAAGCACTGCGCGGATGCTGGTGCACTTGGCCCTGCTGGCTCCGCGCGTCGTCCTGCAGCCGCTGCAGCCGCGCAGCGGGCACCGGCCTACCCCGCGCCGCGACGCCCACCGCCGGCGCGGCGCGCATCTCCACCAGGATGCCCGATCGCCCCGGCAACCAATGCACCTGCACCGCCAGCGTGCAGGGCGCCAGCGCATCGACCAGCGCGCCAGTGGCCGCCAGCAGCAACTGCTGCAGGCGCCGGGGGTCGGCCTGCACCCATGTGTGGCCGGGCAACTGCACGTGCAGGGTCAGGCCACCGCCGCGCCCGTCCAGCTGCGCACGCGCCTGCTGCTCCCAATCGCGCAGCACCGCGCCCAGCTCGGTACGCACACGCTGCAGCGGCAATCGCCCGGCTTCGATGCGTGCCGCCTCCAGGGTCTGGTCGATGATCACCAGCAACGCGCGCGCCGCGCCCTGGATGCGCGCCAGGCGCCGCCGTTGCAGCGGCGCCAGCGCGGTGGCCAGCAGCAGCTCGCTCATGCCCAGCACGCCAGTCAGCGGCGTGCGCAGTTCATGCCCGAAGGTGGCCAGGTACCGGGCCTTGGCCTGTGCGGACTGCGCGGCCGAGGCGTGCTGCTGCATCCACGCGCGACGCTGACGGGCACGCGCCCATTGGTGCCAGGCCAGCCAGCCCAGCACGCCGCAGCCGACCACCCCCAGCAGCGCGCGCAGCACCTGCACGCCCGGATGCTGCCAGGCACCGCGCTGCACCTGCAGCGGCAATGCCTGCAGCGCCGACCAGCGGCCATCGCCACCCCGCTCCTGGTACTCCAGCACATGGGTGCCGGCCGCCAGCTGCGCAAAGCCGATCGTGCCGCGGCTCCGGGTGTAGCTCCAGCGCTGCGCGCCGCCGCGCAGCCGGAAGCGGTACTGCTGACGGGGATCCAGGCGCGTCGACAACACACGCGCGCTGATCTGGATGTCCCGATCGTCGGCGTGCAGACGTACCGGTGCCAGCGGCGGCACGCTGATCCGCTGGCCATCGCGCCGCAGCTGCACCCGATCGATCACCAGCGCCGGCGGCGACGCCGGTTGCGCCAGGGCGGCCGGTGCGAAGGCGATCGTCACCCCGTCCTCGCCGATGGCCAGCATCTGCGTGCCCTGCGCCTGCAGCCCGGCCTGCAGCACCGCTTCGGGAATGCCGTCATCGCGCGCATACACCCGCGCCTGGCGTGTGTGCGGCGCGACCCGCAACAGACCATGGGCCGAGGTTGCCCATAGCAGGCCGGCGGCATCGGTGGCCATGCCATGCACCTGCCCGGCCGGCACGCCATCGCGCACGTCCAGCCGCAGCTCGGGCTTCAGCTCCGGCTGCCGCGCCAGACGCCGCCACCGGTAGCGCTGCAGCACGCCGTCGGCGGCGATCCAGAGCCGCCCGTCGGCGTCCACGTGCATCGCGCTGATGGCCGGGGGCGCTCCCGAGACGGCCTGCAGGCGTGTCCCGTCCCAGCGCAGCAGGCCCTGCCGCGTGCCTACCCACACGCCACCGGGTACGTGGCCGCAGTGCACCGACCACGCACCCGGTACGGCCTCCCCGCCCGGCCAGCGGACGCTGCGCCATGCGGCGCCACCGCGGCGCGTCTCCAGTGCGCCGCCGCGGATGCGCCAGTGATGCTGGCCGCCACACTGCAGCG
>DJBL01000128.1 GCA_002435595.1 Stenotrophomonas maltophilia | reverse complement strand
GCGCGGCATCGGCCCGCGGGCGCGGCCTACGGCGGTGTCTGGAGGTGCGCGGCAGGTGCCAGGCGTTGGGCCGGCAGCCCGGGCGAGGGCCCGTAGAAGCGGTGCAGGTGCGCGGCCACGTCCGGCATCTCCTGGGCCAGCAGCTCCGGCGCGGAGAAGTGGTACTCGGTGAGCACCGCGAAGAACTCCTCCGGCGCCTCGGCCGCATACGGGTCGATCGGCGTGTGACGGCCCTGATCCACCTGCGCGCAGAACGCGTCATAGGCGGCCTGGAAATCGGCGGCCCACTGCCGTTGCCACTCGCGCGGCAGCGGCGGCGTCCCGTCGATCGCCCCGTCCAGCGCATCGATCTTGTGCGCCATCTCATGCACGGCTACGCAGTAGCCGGCATGCGGGTCGGCGAGGTCGGCCTGGATGTCGGCCCAGGACAGGATCAGCGGACCGCTGTCCCACGATTCGCCGATCAGCTCGTCATCCCATTCGTGCAGGACTCCGGCGGCATCAACATGGCTGCGCTGCACCCGGAACGCATCGGGGTAGACGATCAACTGCGACCAGCCGCGCAGGCCCACCTCCCCAAGCTCCAGCAGGGGCAGGCAGCACAACGCAGCCAGCAGCACCGCATCGGCCTGCTGCAGCTGCAGCTCGCCTACCGGGCTGATGGTTTTCTCGTGCAGGAAGCGCGCGCTGAGCGTGCGCAGGCGTTCGCGGCGGGGCGCGTCCAGGCCATGCAGCCACGGGGCACGCTGGCAGCATTGCTGCCAGGTGTGCACATCGATCTCGCGCGGCGTGCGCCGCAGCCAACCCCACATACGTTGGATCAGCGGAACATGCCCGGCAGGAAGCTGTGCCACTTGGGCGCGCGCAGGCGCGGCAGCACGTCGTCATCGCCCCCGCCACCGGTGCTGGTGCCGTTGGTCGCGCTCGGCTTGACCGCTGCCGGGGCGCGGGCCGCCGGTGCAGCCGCCTGGGCGCTGCGCTCGGTTTCGGTCGGCGAGTAGACGCAGCCACCCCGCCCCGTGCTGGTCAGCGCATCGGAAGCATGCGCGGCCAAGGGGGCCATCAGCAGGATCAGGCAATGGGCGAACGGGCGCATCGTCAACATCCGGAGGGGCGGGTCAGTCTTCGATTCTAGCCCGATTCAGCCCGGCGATTGGAACCCCTGCCGGCAGGCAGCCGGCGCGGCTTTCCCGCATAATTTTGCCGATTACCCGATGGAAGCTGCCGTGGACGACCGCCAACTGCTAGCCAAACTGGGCGCCGGGCGCCTGTCCGGCGACGCCCTGGCCCACGAACTGGGCGTGACCCGCGCCGCGATTTGGAAGCGGATTCAAGGACTTAGAGCGGCCGGCGTCGAGGTCGAGGGGCGCGCGGGCGAAGGCTACGGGCTGACCCGCCCGCTGGACCTGCTGGGCCCCGAGGCAATCAGGGCGGGCCTGCCAGCGGAGGCCAAGGCGCTGTTGAGCGAGCTGCAGGTGGCCTGGACGGTGGACTCCACCAATGCCGAATTGCTGCGGTGCAGCGCGCCTGAACGGGGTGTTCGCGTCCTGCTGGCCGAGCGCCAGACCGGTGGGCGCGGTCGTCGCGGGCGTACCTGGGCCTCGCCGCTGGCCGCCCACGTGTACCTGTCGGTGCTGCGGCTGTTTTCCGGCGGTCTGGTCCGTCTGAGCGGTCTGAGCCTGGTGGCCGGCATTGCCGTGGCCGAGGGTCTGCATGACCTGGGCTATGTGCAGGCCCGGCTGAAGTGGCCCAACGACCTGATGGTCGATGGCCGCAAGCTGGTCGGCCTGCTGGCCGAGGGCGGTGGCGAGTACGCCGGTCCGGCGCGTGCGGTGATCGGTATCGGCATCAACGTGCACATGCCCGCCGCCTGTGCCGAGCAGATCAGCCAGCCCTGGATCGACCTGGATACCCTGGCCGGCGCCGCGGTGGATCGCAACACCGTGGTGGCCGCGGTGCTGGCGCGGCTGCTGCCGGCCCTGGAACTGTTCGACGCGCAGGGGCTGGCACCGTTCCTGCCACGTTATGCCGAGTTGGACCTGCTGCGTGGCAAGACCGTACGCGTGGAGCAGGGCGGGCAGTGGCGCGAAGGCGTCGCGCTGGGCCTGGCCGATGATGGCGCACTGCGCGTGCGCATCGACGGGGTGGAGCAGCACGTGCATGCCGGCGAAGTCAGCGTGAGGGCGCAATGAGCGATTGGTTGTTCGACCTGGGCAATTCGCGGTTCAAGTTCGCCCCGCTGCAGGGCACGCGTGCGGGCGAGGTGCAGGCGTGGCCGCACGGCGCCGAGACCATGCCGGCCGAGCAGTTGCAGGCGCTGCCCAGCGGCGAGGTGGCCTACGTGGCGAGCGTGGCCGCACCCACGCTCACCCGCAGCATGCTGGCGATCCTGCAGGGGCGTTTCGGCGAGGTGCGGGTGGCGCGTACCGAGGCCCGCTGTGCGGGTGTGCGGGTGGCGTATGCCGACCCGACCCGGTTTGGCGTGGACCGTTTCCTGGCGCTGCTGGCCGCCGCCGAGCGCGGCCAGGCGGTGGTGGTGGCCGGGGTGGGCACCGCGTTGACCATCGATCTGCTGGATGCCGATGGCCTGCACCACGGCGGCCGCATCGCCGCATCGCCAACGACCATGCGCGAAGCGTTGCATGCGCGCGCGGTGCAGCTGCCGCCCACCGGCGGTGACTACAGCGAGTTCGCCAATGACACGGCCGACGCGCTGGCGTCCGGCTGCGACGGTGCAGCGGTGGCGCTGATTGAACGCAGCCGCGAACAGGCGGCCCGGCGGCTGGGACACCTGCCGGCGCTGCTGGTGCATGGCGGCGGCGCGCCGGCGCTGATGCCGCTGCTGGAGGATGCGCACTACCAGCCCGCGCTGGTGCTTGATGGCCTGGCGCGCTGGGCCGTGCACCAGCGGGCAGGCACACGGTAGGATCCCCGCATGCTGACCCGTGCCCTGATTGTCGTGCTGGCCATCCTCAACCTGGGGGTGGCGTTGTGGTGGATGCTGCGTGGCGAACCGGCGCCGCTGCCGCCACCGCCTGCCACCGGCGTGGCCCAGCTGCAGCTGCTGCCGGCCACCGCCCCCCCGGCAGCGGGCG
>DJBL01000124.1:103958-128185 GCA_002435595.1 Stenotrophomonas maltophilia | reverse complement strand
GGGGTCGGTGCCGGTGCCGGGGACACGGCCGGCTGCGCTGCCGGGGCAGGGGCAGGGGCCACGGTGGGCGCGGCGCGGTGGCGCATCACCACCACCATCGCCACGGCGGCGATCACCAGCAGCAGGCCGATGCGGATCCGCCAGGCCCAGTTGCGGCGCGGGGCGATCTCGCCGGCCTGGTCGCGGAAGGCGAACTCGGCGGTGGGGTGGTCGCGGCGGGTGGTTTCCAGCAGACGGGCGTCGCGCAGGATTTCGCGCGCCCGTGGCTGGTCGTCGGCATGCACCACCCACAGGGTCGGGTGGGTGGTGGCCTTGCTGGTGTCCAGGTAACTGAACTGGCTGCCGCGCTTGCTGTGGTACGAGCGCCCGTTGGTGATGCGCACGTCGATACCGGCGTCGCGCAGCAGTTTGGCCACGCCCTCCACGGTTTCCACGCGCTGGCTGCTGAAAATCTGTCTCATGTCAGTCCTTGGCCGGTACGGCGGCGGCCGCGTCGCTGTCGGGCACCACGCGGATCAGGCCTTCCTGCGCGGTGCTGGCCACCAGCACGCCATCGCGGGTGAAGAACTGGCCGCGCGCCAGGCCGCGCGAATCCTGCGCGCTGGGGCTGTCCAGCGAGTACAGCAGCCACTCATCGGCGCGGAACGGGCGATGGAACCAGATCGCATGGTCAAGCGAGGCCATCTGCACGTGCGGCTGGTAGTAGCTGATGCCGTGCGGGAAGGTGGCAGTGCCGAGCAGGTGGAAGTCCGAGGCGTAGGCCAGCAGCGCCTGGTGCAGCTCGGGCGCGTCGCCCACTTTCTCATTCAGGCGCAGCCAGACCTGGTGGTAGGGCGGGCGCTTGGGCGGGTTGAGTTCGTCGCGCGGGTACACGTGGCGGAACTCGAACGGGCCGCCGCGCGAGAGCCAGCGCTGCACCTTGATCGGCAGCCGTTCAAGCACCTCCGGCGGCAGCGGGCGGTTGGGTTCGATGTCTTCCGGCTGCGGCACCTCGGGCATCTTGTGCTGGTGTTCGGCACCGCTCTCGGCCTGCTGGAAAGAGGCCGCGCAGAAGAAGATCACCTTGCCGTGCTGGATCGCGGTGACCCGGCGCACCGAGAAACTGCCGCCGTCGCGGGTGCGGTCCACGTCGTAGACGATCGGGTGGTCGATGTTGCCGGCGCGCAGGAAGTAGGCGTGCAGCGAATGCACGTGGCGACCGTTGTCCACGGTGGCCTGCGCGGCCGATAGCGCCTGGCCCAGCACCTGGCCGCCAAACACGTACTTGGTCCCGATGTCGCGGCTCTGGCCGCGGAACAGGTTGTCTTCCAAGCGTTCGAGCGTGAGCAGGTCGATCAGCTCGGAGACCACGGGTTCGTGCGTGTCGGACAAGGGAGGCAACCTGCTGGGGGCGATCCCGAATTATAAGGTAGTGCCGGCCCAGGGCCGCATGACGGCATTGCATTGGCGCTGCCGTCCCCACGGGCCACCACGCCACCGCGGGGCCCTCTCATTGCCATGCAACCCGCCGCTTCGCGGCCGCCCCTGACCCAGCGGGCGTGCTCCATGCCGGCGCGCGCGAGCCTGCGGCAAATGAGTGGCGGCGGCGTGGTTGTCGGCCAGCCGCCGGCACCGCCGGCTTCAGGCCTTGCCGAGCCTGGCCGCCAGCGCGTGCAGCGCCTGCTGGGCGTCCGGGGCGTACCAGGCCTCGACGAAGCGGTCGAGCTGGATCAGGTCGGCATGCAGGGCTTCGTGCAGGTCGGCACGGGCGATCGCGCGGGTCAGCAGCATCGGCTGGCGCGGCAGCTTGAGCAGGCGCTGCAGCCACGCCACCGCGCGCGGCACCACCTGGGCAGCATCGGCCAGTTCGTCCACCAGCCCGATCTCCAGCGCACGCTCGGCCGGCACCATCTCCCCGCCCACCAGCAACTGGGTGGCGCGGTGATGGCCGACCACCCGGCGCATCAGGCGCTGGATGCCTTCGGGCGCCACCAGGCCCACCTGGACCTCGTTCAGGCCGATCACCGTCGGCTGGGCCGGGTCAGGGCTGCGCGCCAGCACCCGGTAATCGCAGCACAGCGCCAGCACGCAGCCACCGGCCGGGGCATGCCCGGTCAGCGCAGCCACCACCGGTACGCGGCATTCGGCCAGGGTACGCACCGCGCCGAAGAAGGCCTGCCAGCTGTCGAGCAGCTTGTGCTTGTCCTCGCCGTGGCCGAGCAGGTGCGGCACGTCCATGCCGGCGCTGAAGATGCGCTCGCTGCCGGACAGCACGATGCCGTGCGCGTCATCGGCCATGGCCTGGTTGATCGCGTGGATCAGGTGGCGGCACAGCTCGGTGTCCAGTGCGTTGACCGGTGGCCGCGCCAGCCGCAGTTCGCGGATGGGGCCATGGTTGATCACCTCGATAAGCGTCGTCATGCTGCGATCTCGTTGCGGACAGGGAACTGAGGCGATGATAACCAAACCATTCGCGTGCGTATTGTTGGGCCTGTGTGCGTTCGCAACATCGGCCGCCGCCGCCGAGCCGGCCTGCGTGTCGGTGCACGGCGGCTGGGTACGGCTGCCGCCGGGGGCCATGCCGATGGCCGCCGGCTACGGAAAGATCCGCAACGACTGCCGCAGCGCGGTGGTGGTGATTGGCGCCGGCAGCAAGGCGTTCGGCGATGTGTCCCTGCACGAGACCACGCTGGTGGACGGGGTCAGCCGGATGCGCGAGGTGGAGCGCCTGCCGATTGCGGCGGGGGCCACGGTCGAGCTGAAACCCGGTGGCCTGCACCTGATGCTGATGCAGCCGGAGGTGGCCTTGGTGGCGGGCGCCGCGTTGCCGCTGCGGCTCAGCCTTGACGATGGGCGCAAGGTGGATGCAACGCTGCAGGTGCGCAACGCGGTGCCGTGAGCCAATGCGTCAGACGTCCGATTGACCCGCCCGTGACCCGGTGACCGGTAGCGCTGGGCCGTGCCCGGCGAATCGTCACGACCACGGTGTGTCGCGTTACGACCAGTCGAAGGTGAACAACAGCGTGCGGCTGCGCGGCTCGTAGAACATCAGGATTGCGTCGGCACCGCTGGCGCACCAGTTGTAGGAGGCGACATCGGCGACGTGGAAGAACGGCTCGCCGTCGCGCGTGATGCGGATGCCGTCGTCGGGAAGATGCGTGCTGTCGTTGCGGAAGTGCAGGGTGCCGCGTTGTGTGGTGCCGGCCAGGTCTTCAATCCGGAATGCCGACGGGATCGTGCTGTAGTCGGTCCAGTTGCCGTACCAGAACGGACCGCCCAGGTTGTCCAGGTAGGCGTGCTGCTGCCGCTCATCGTCATCGTCATCCTCATCGATGTCCACCGCGCTGACCAGCACGCCGTGCTGCTGGAAATACGCACGGGCCGCGGCATGGCTGCCCTGCATCTCCACGGCGTGCTCGCGCAGGGCGTCATCCACCGGCAGGGCATCGCTGTTCTGCGGCGCGCGCTGGAAATAGCCTTCGTTGCCCAGGAAACGCAGGCGGTTGTCGGCCTGCAGCTCGAAGGCCAGCCAGTTGCTGCTGGTGAAGGCGTTGTGGTGTGCCTCGGTGCCATCGCCCAGGCAGCCTTCGTAGGGTTCGATCGGGCCCAGCAGCGTGACCACGCTGCCGGCCAGTTCCGGCCGCAGCAGGCCCAGGTCGATGGCGATCAACGGCAGCAGGTGGTCGGCCAGCCACGGCTGGTCGGTGGCGAACACATCGCAAGGAAACGGTGTGAGCCCTGGCGGCAACACGCGGACATCGGTCTGATGAAACATGGTCATCCTGTGCGGAAAAGCGCTGGTGCCGGCCCGTGGCCGGCACCAGCGTCAGGTGGAGGCGGTGCGGATCGCCTCTGGCAGCGGCGCGCTCTTGCCGGTCTGCGTATCCATCCACACCACCACCACGTTGCCGTCCGAGTACAGCCTGGCGTCGTCCTTCTGGTCCACGATGCGATGGCCGATGGTCACGCTGCTGTTGCCCAGGCGTTCCACGAACAGCTCCACCACGATGTCGTTGGGCCACACGATCGGCAGGCGGTAGTTGACGTTGGTGGCCGCTACCACCGGGGCGATGCGGTCGGTCATCGACACCCCGTCCACGCCCAGCATCCAGCGCACGCGCGCCTCCTCCAGGTAGGAGATGTACTTGGCGTTGTTGACGTGGCCCATGCTGTCCATGTCGCGCCAGCGCACGCTGATCGGCACGCGGGCGAGGATCTTGTGTTCGGTACTCATCAGGCGTCCTTCTTCTTCTTGCTGGCCGGGCCGGTCTTGCTGGCCTTGCCGGTGGTCTTGGCGGCGGCTGCCTTCTTGGCCGGCTTCTCCGGCTTGGCCTTGCGCGGCGGTCGTGCGTCGGGCTTGTTGGCCGTCGCGGCGGGCTGCTGCGGGCGGGCGCTGATCGAGGGCAGCATCTTGGCCAGGAACTGGCCGGTGTACGAGGTCGGGCAGGCCGCCACGTCTTCCGGCGTGCCGGTGACCAGGATGGTGCCGCCGCGGTGGCCGCCTTCCGGACCGAGATCGACGATCCAGTCGGCGGTCTTGATCACGTCCAGGTTGTGCTCGATCACCACCACCGTGTTGCCTTCGTCGCGCAGCTTGTGCAGCACGCCGAGCAAGGCCTCGATGTCGTGGAAGTGCAGGCCGGTGGTCGGCTCGTCCAGGATGTACAGGGTGCGGCCGGTGTCGCGTCGCGACAGTTCCTTGGACAGCTTCACGCGCTGGGCTTCACCACCGGACAGCGTGGTCGCGCTCTGGCCCAGCTTGATGTAGCTCAGGCCCACGTCGACCAGCGTTTCCAGCTTGCGCGCGATGCTCGGCACCGGTTCGAACAGCTTCAGCGCATCTTCGACGGTCATCTGCAGCACGTCGTTGATGTTGTAGCCCTTGTACAGGATCTCCAGCGTTTCGCGGTTGTAGCGCTTGCCGTGGCAGACATCGCAAGGCACGTACACGTCCGGCAGGAAGTGCATTTCCACCTTGATCAGGCCATCGCCCTGGCATGCCTCGCAGCGGCCACCGCGCACGTTGAAGCTGAAACGGCCGGGCGAATACCCGCGCGCACGCGCTTCGGGGACCTGCGCATACAGCTCGCGCAGCGGCGTGAACAGGCCGGTGTAGGTGGCCGGGTTCGAGCGCGGGGTGCGGCCGATCGGCGACTGGTCGATGTCCACCACTTTGTCGAACAGGTCCAGGCCCTCGACCTCCTTGTAGGGGGCGATCGGGTGCGAGGAGCCGTTGATCTCGTTGGCGGCCAGCGAGAACAGGGTGTCGTTGATCAGGGTCGACTTGCCCGAACCGGAGACGCCGGTGATGCAGGTCAGCAGGCCGGACGGAATGTCCAGGTCCACGCCCTTGAGGTTGTTGCCGCTGGCCCCGCGCAGGTGCAGGGTCATCTTCGGGTTCGGCTTGTGCCGGCGCGCCGGGATCTCGATGGCGCGCTTGCCCGACAGGTACTGGCCGGTCAGCGAACGCGGCGCGTCCAGGATGTCCTGCAGGGTGCCCTGGCCGACGATCTCGCCGCCATGCACGCCCGCCCCCGGCCCGATGTCCAGCACGTAGTCGGCCAGGCGGATCGCGTCTTCGTCATGCTCGACCACGATCACCGTGTTGCCCAGGTCGCGCAGGCGGGTCAGGGTGCCGAGCAGGCGCTCGTTGTCGCGCTGGTGCAGTCCGATCGACGGCTCATCGAGCACATACATCACGCCGACCAGGCCGGCGCCGATCTGGCTGGCCAGGCGGATGCGCTGGGCTTCGCCGCCGGACAGGGTGTCGGCCTTGCGCTCCAGGGTGAGGTAATCCAGGCCCACGTCGACCAGGAAGCCCAGGCGCTCGCCGATCTCCTTGACGATCTTGCCGGCGATCTCGCCGCGCCAGCCGGGCAGGGTCATGCCGCTGAAGAACTTCAGCGCTTCATCGATCGGCAGCACCACCAGCTCCGGCAGCGCGCGGTCGGCCACGAACACGTTGCGCGCGGCCTTGTTCAGGCGCTGGCCGTTGCACTCGGGGCAGTTGCGCTCGCTGATGTACTTGGCCAGCTCCTCGCGCACCGCCGCCGATTCGGTTTCCTTGTAGCGCCGTTCCAGGTTGGGAATGATGCCCTCGAAGCGATGCTTGCGCTGGGTGCGCCCGCCGGCCTCGGTGAAGTAGGTGAAGGTGATGGTCTCTTCGCCGCTGCCGTACAGCACGGCCTGGCGCACGTCCTCGGGCAGGCTCTGCCAGACCGCGTCGGTGTCGAACTTGTAGTGCTTGGCCAGCGAGGCGATCAACTGGAAGTAGTACGCGTTGCGGCGGTCCCAGCCGCGCACCGCGCCGGCCGAGAGCGACAGCTCCGGGTGCACCACCACGCGCGAGGGATCGAAGAACTCGGCCATGCCCAGCCCGTCGCAGCCCGGGCAGGCGCCGACCGGCGAGTTGAACGAGAACAGGCGCGGCTCCAGCTCGGGCAGCGAGTAATCGCAGACCGGGCAGCTGTACTTGGACGAGAACAGGTGCGCGGGCGCGTCCTCCACGTCCAGCGACTGCACCGAGACCATGCCATCGCCCAGCTTCAGCGCGGTTTCAAAGCTCTCGGCCAGGCGCTGCTTGATGTCCTCGCGCGGGCGGAAGCGGTCGATCACCGCCTCGATGGTGTGCTTCTGGCGCAGCGCCAGTGGCGGCACCGCATCGATTTCGTGCAGCGCGCCGTCCACCCGCACGCGCACGAAGCCCTGCGCGCGCAGCTGGTCGAACACCTGGGCGTGCTCGCCCTTGCGCTCGCGGATGACCGGGGCCAGCAGCATGTAGCGCTGCTCCGGGTCCAGGGTGAGCACGTGGTCGACCATCTGGCTGACCGTCTGCGCTTCCAGCGGGTAGCCGTGGTCGGGGCAGCGCGGGCTGCCCACGCGGGCGTACAGCAGGCGCAGGTAGTCGTAGATCTCGGTGATCGTGCCCACGGTGGAGCGCGGGTTGTGCGAGGTCGACTTCTGCTCGATCGAGATGGCCGGTGACAGGCCCTCGATGTGGTCCAGGTCCGGCTTCTCCATCACGCTCAGGAACTGCCGGGCATAGGCCGACAGCGACTCCACGTAACGGCGCTGGCCTTCGGCGTAGATGGTGTCGAAGGCCAGCGAAGACTTGCCCGAGCCGGACAGGCCGGTGATGACAATCAGCTTGTCGCGGGGCAGGTCGAGATCGATGTTCTTGAGATTGTGCGTCCGCGCGCCGCGGATGCGGATGAAATCCATCGCCATGGGGGATCCGTTGTGAGGCTCTGGCCCGGGGGGCCGGCAAGCGGGTGGGGCAAGCGGAGACGGCAATCGGTCAGCCTACCGAGCTTGGGATTTGGGGGCAATCGGCGACTTTGCCAGCCCCATGTCTCACCTCCTGAGACCTGCCGGGCCGCTTACCTGAACAGGATTCAGCCCCAGGGCCGTCAGAGTCGGGGGTGACTTGACCCGACCCCGGTCCAGTCATTAAAATCCCGCTTCTGTCCGCCCTCGATGGCGACAGTCCATAGACCACAATAACTACAGAGGAAGTCTGGTCATGTACGCAGTACTGGTAACCGGCGGTAAGCAATACCGCGTGGCGCAGGGCGAAACGCTCCGCGTCGAAAAGCTCGAAGTCGAAGTCGGCAACGAGATCAAGTTCGACAACATCCTGATGTTGGGCGACAGCGATGGCATCAAGATCGGCGACGCGCTGAGCGGCGCTTCGGTCACCGCCAAGGTCGTGTCCCAGGGTCGTGCTGACAAGGTCCGGATCATCAAGTTCCGTCGCCGCAAGCACCACATGAAGCGCCAGGGTCACCGTCAGTACTACACCGAAATCGAGATCACCGGCATCGCCGGTGGCAGCAAGTAATCAAGGAGACCAGTCATGGCACATAAAAAGGGCGTAGGCTCATCGCGCAACGGTCGCGACTCCAACCCGAAGTACCTCGGCGTCAAGATCTTCGGTGGCCAGGCCATCGATGCCGGCAACATCATCGTGCGTCAGCGCGGCACCCAGTTCCACCCGGGTACCGGCGTTGGCCTCGGCCGTGACCACACCCTGTTCGCGCTCGTCGACGGCAAGGTGGAGTTCTCGGTGAAGGGCCCGAAGAAGCGTCGTACCGTCAGCGTCGTCGCCGAAGCCTGATCTTCGCGATACGCAGGCGCCCATGCCCAGCGCGTGGGGCCGCTGACGAAAGCCCCGCTTCGGCGGGGCTTTTGTTTTCTGTTTTTGTTCGAACATGGGCGGGGATCCTTCCCGCCGCCGTCCACGGATCGTACCGGGGACGTTAGACTCTGCGGTCGGGTGCATCCGCTGCCCGCCGCCTCCAGTTGGCATCCAGAATCATGAAACTTGTAGACGAAGCAGAAATCCAGGTCACCGCCGGCAATGGCGGCAACGGCTGCGTCGGTTTCCGTCGCGAGAAGTTCATCCCGCTGGGTGGCCCGGACGGTGGCGACGGTGGCAATGGCGGCAACGTCTGGATCCGTGCCGATGCCAATCTGAACACCCTGGTCGACTTCCGCCACGAGCGCATCTTCAAGGCGCAGCGCGGCGAGAACGGCATGGGCCGCCAGGCCTACGGCAAGGGCGGCGAAGACCTGGTCATCACCGTGCCGGTCGGCACCGTGGTCATGAACGTGGCCACCGATGAAGTCATCGGCGACCTGACCCAGCACGACGACCGCCTGCTGGTGGCCAAGGGCGGCCGCGGCGGCCTGGGCAACATGCACTTCAAGAGCTCCACCAACCGCTCGCCGCGCCAGGCGCTGCCGGGCGAAGAGGGTGAAGAGCGCCTGCTCAAGCTGGAGCTGAAGCTGCTGGCCGACGTTGGCCTGCTGGGCTTCCCCAATGCCGGCAAGAGCACGCTGATCCGTGCCGTGTCCGCAGCCACCCCGAAGGTGGCCGATTACCCCTTCACCACCCTGTACCCGAACCTGGGCGTGGTGCGCGTGGAGAACTACCGCAGCTTCGTGATCGCCGACATCCCCGGCCTGATCGAAGGTGCCGCCGACGGTGCCGGCCTGGGCGCGCAGTTCCTGCGCCACCTGCAGCGCACCCGCCTGCTGCTGCATCTGGTGGATATCTCCCCGATGGAAGGCGGCGTGGACGGTGTGTCGCCGATCGAGCAGGTCCGGGCGATCGAGCGCGAGCTGGAAAAGCACGACCCCGAGCTGCTGGACAAGCCGCGCTGGCTGGTGCTGAACAAGGCCGACCTGATGTTCGAGGACGAGGCCAGGGCCGCAGCCGAGAAGATCGTCGCCGAGCTGGGCTGGACCCAGCCGTGGTACCTGGTCTCGGCACTGGGCCGCGAAGGCACCTGGCCGATCATGACCAACATCATGGCCTTCTTCGACCGCCAGAAGGAAGACGAGGCGCAAGCGCGCGATGCGTACTGAGCGTGGCCACGCGCCCCTGAACAACCCGGCTGCGGCCGGGTTTTTCTGTGGTGCGCCCTGCATCGGCCAGCGTGGTGGCTCCGAATCGCAGGCAACAAAAAACGGCCTCGGGCCGCTTCCGATCTTGCTTGCCGATTGCTCCAGGCGCGGCCTGGCCGACCGTGAGGCAACAAAAAACCCGGCCGGAGCCGGGTCTTTTTCTGCGGTTGGGTCGAAGCCACGCGTGGCGTGGCTCTACGACACCCGCAGCGCCGGATCAGGCGGCCTTGAGGGCCTTGATGCGGGCAGTCAGGCGGCTCTTGTGGCGAGCGGCCTTGTTCTTGTGGATCAGACCGCGCGAGCTGAAACGGTCGAGGATCGGCTGGGCGACGGCAAAGGCTGCCTCGGCGCCGGCGGCGTCATTGGCATCCAGAGCCTTGATCACCTTCTTGACAGCGGTGCGCAGCATCGAACGCTGAGCCGTATTGCGCGCGTTGCGCACGACGGTCTGCTTGGCGCGCTTCTTGGCGGACTTGATATTGGCCACAGTGGTGGTTTCCTGAAAAATCGGTGTAATGGGAACAGCAAGCTGGAAAGTATGATGGCTCGAAAAATGTACGTCAAGTCAATTGTCAAGAGGGAACACGGGTGAGTTCACCAAGGATGTTGCGGGGGCTGCTGTCGTTCAGCAGCATGACCATGATTTCGCGGGTGCTGGGGCTGGTTCGCGACCAGGTCATCACCACCACGTTCGGCACCAATGCGGTGACCGATGCCTTCTGGGTGGCCTTCCGGGTGCCCAACTTCCTGCGCCGGCTGTTCGCGGAGGGGTCCTTTGCCACCGCTTTCGTGCCGGTGTTCACCGAGGTGAAGGAAACCCGCCCGCATGCCGAACTGCGCGAGCTGATGTCGCGGGTGGCCGGCACGCTGGGCGGGGTGTTGCTGCTGGTCACCGCGCTGGCGCTGATCTTCGCGCCGCAGCTGGCGACGCTGTTCTCCAGCGGGGTGGATACCGACCCGGCCAAGCATGGCCTGCTGGTCGACCTGTTCCGGCTGACCTTCCCGTTCCTGCTGTTCGTGTCGCTGACCGCGTTGGCGGGCGGCGCCCTGAACAGCTTCCAGCGCTTTGCGATGCCGGCGCTGACCCCGGTCATCCTCAACCTGTGCATGATCGCCGGCGCGGTGTGGCTGGCCCCGCGGCTGGGCGGCACCCCGGAGAAGCAGATCCTGGCCCTGGGCTGGGCGGTGCTGGCCGCGGGCATGCTGCAGCTGCTGTTCCAGCTGCCCTCGCTGAAGGGCATCAACCTGCTGACCCTGCCGCGCTGGGGCTGGCGGCATCCAGGCGTGCGCAAGGTGCTCACCCTGATGGTGCCGACCCTGTTTGGCTCTTCGGTGGCCCAGATCAACCTGCTGCTGGATACCGTGATCGCGGCCAAGCTGACCGATGGCTCACAGTCCTGGCTGTCGCTGGCCGACCGCTTCCTGGAGCTGCCGCTGGGCGTGTTCGGGGTGGCGCTGGGCACGGTGATCCTGCCGGCGCTGGCCCGCCACCACGTCAGTACCGACAAGGCCGGCTTCTCCAGCGCGCTGGACTGGGGCCTGCGCACCACCCTGCTGATCTCGGTGCCGGCCATGCTGGGCCTGGTGCTGCTGGCCGAGCCGCTGATCGCCACGCTGTTCCAGTACAAGGAATTCACCGCCTTCGACACCCGCATGACGGCGCTGTCGGTGTATGGCCTGAGCTTCGGTCTGCCAGCGTTCGCGCTGCTCAAGGTGGTGCTGCCGGCGTTCTACGCGCGCCAGGACACCCGTACCCCGGTCCGGGCCGGTATCGCCGCACTGGTGGCCAACATGGTCTTCAACTTCATCCTGCTGGCCGTGCTCTACCAGGTAATGGTGCCGGATGCGCTGAAGGCGCAGGGCATGTGGGTTGCGCTGGGCAAGCAGCCGGGCCTGCACCTGGCGCTGGGCATCGCCAGCGCGCTGTCCAGTTACCTGAACCTTGGCCTGCTCTGGTACTGGTTGGGCAAGACCGAGGTGTACCAGCGCAAACCCGGCTGGGGCGGCTATGTGACCCGCCTGGGCCTGGCCTGCCTGGCCATGGTGGCGGTGCTGCTGGCCCTGCTGCACGGGATGTCCGGCTTCACCGAGATGGACAAGTGGCACCGGATGGGCAACCTGGCCCTGCTGGTCGGCGGCGGTGGCCTGACCTACCTGCTGGCCCTGGTCGCGATGGGTTTCCGCCCGCGCCACCTGCGCGAGCATTGATCCGTGGACACCCCGGCTATACTTCATGGCTATCCCTTGCAACGCATCGGTCCTGGTGGGCCGGATTCCCAGTTGATGAGCAGGTTGTTCAGAAGCATCGAAGGCGGGCCCTTGTTCCCGCACGGAAGCGTGGTCTGCATCGGCGCATTCGACGGCCTGCATCTTGGCCATCGTGCGTTGGCGCGCCATGCGGTGGCGCGTGCGCGCGCGTTGGGCGTGGCCGCCGTGGCGGTCGCGTTCGAGCCGCTGCCGCGCGAGTACTTTGCCAAGGACGCCCCGCCGCCGCGGCTGACCCTGGCCCGCGACAAGGTGGCCATGCTCGGCGAGCTGGGCGTGGATGCGATCGGCCTGCTGCGCTTCGACGCGCGCATGGCCGCGCTGCAGGCCGAGGACTTCGTGCAGCAGTTGCTGGTGCACCGGCTCGGTGCCCGCGAGGTGTGGATCGGGCCGGAGTTCTGCTTCGGCAACCGCCGTCGCGGCGACCTGGCCCTGCTGCAGGCGATGGGTGCCACGCGGGGCTTCACCGCCGGCGAAATCGCGCCGGTGGACCTGCATGGCGAGCGCATCTCCAGCACCCGCATCCGCCAGCTGCTGCGCGAGGGCAACTTTGCCCATGCCGGCGACCTGCTGGGCCGGCCGTACTCGATCGGGGGCAGGGTGGTGCGCGGGCGCCAGCTTGGCCGTACCCTCGGCTTCCCGACCGCCAACCTGCGCTTCCCGAAGACGCCGGCGCTGTCGGGGATCTACGCGACCTGGGTCCACGGTGTGTTCGACCAGCCGTGGCCGTCGGTGTCCAGCTTCGGCACCCGTCCCACCGTGGACGGGGTGGAGCCGCTGCTGGAAGCGCACCTGTTCGATTTCCAGGGCGACCTGTACGGTCGCCACATCGACGTGGAGTTCGTCGCCAAGCTGCGCGATGAAGAAAAGTTCCAAGATCTGGCCGCATTGACCGACCAGATGCACCGTGACGCCGAACAGGCCCGTCACATCCTTTCCGAACACAGATTGCGAGCCACTGCGTGAGCCAGGACTACAAAGCCACCCTTCATCTGCCGGCAACCGAATTCCCGATGCGCGGCGACCTGCCCAAGCGCGAGCCGGGCATTCTGTCGCGCTGGGAAGACGAGGGCCTGTACGCCCGCCTGCGCGAGAACGCGCAGGGTCGTCCGCTGTTCGTGCTGCACGACGGCCCGCCTTACGCCAACGGCCAGATCCACCTCGGCCATGCGGTCAACAAGATCCTCAAGGACATCATCGTCAAGTCGCGCTACCTGGCCGGCTTCGATGCACCCTACGTGCCCGGCTGGGATTGCCATGGCCTGCCGATCGAGATCCAGGTCGAAAAGAAGTGGGGCAAGGTCGGGGTCAAGCTCGATGCCGAGCAGTTCCGCCAGAAGTGCCGCGAGTTCGCCGAAGAGCAGATCGACCTGCAGCGCCGTGACTTCAAGCGCCTGGGCGTGATCGGCGACTGGGACAACCCGTACAAGACGCTGAGCTTCGACTTCGAGGCCAATGAAATCCGTGCGCTGTCCAAGGTGTTCGCCAACGGCCACATCGTGCGCGGTGCCAAGCCGGTGCATTGGTGCTTCGACTGCGGCTCGGCGCTGGCCGAGGCGGAAATCGAATACCAGGACAAGACCTCGCCGGCGATCGACGTGGCCTACGTGGCGCGCGACGCCCAGCAGTTGGCCGCGCGCTTTGGCGCCACGCTGCCCGCCGATGTCGAGGTGGCCGTGCCGATCTGGACCACCACCCCGTGGACGCTGCCGGCCTCGCTGGCGGTGTCGCTGGGCGCGGAGATCGAGTACGTGCTGGCCGAAGGCCCGGCCCACAACGGCAAGCGCCGGTGGCTGGTGCTGGCCGCCGCGTTGGCCGAGCGTTCGCTGCAGCGCTACGGCGTGGACGGCCTGGTGGTGCATGGCCATGCGCCGGGCGCGGCGCTGGAAAACCTGCTGCTGGCCCATCCGTTCTATCCCACCCGTGATATCCCGCTGCTCAATGGCGCCCACGTCTCGGCCGAAGACGGCACCGGTGCGGTGCATACCGCCCCCGGCCACGGCCAGGAAGACTTCGTGGTCAGCCAGCAGTACGGGCTGATGGAGGCCTACACCGCTGGCCAGATCAATCCGGTCGACGGCCGCGGCGTGTACCTGCCCTCGACCCCGCCGGCGGGTGATGTCGAGCTGGCCGGCGTGCACCTGTGGAAGGCGCAACCGCTGATCGTGGACGTGCTGCGCGCCTCCGGTGCGCTGCTGTCGTTCGTGGAGATCGTGCACAGCTACCCGCACTGCTGGCGGCACAAGACCCCGGTGGTGTTCCGTGCCACCCCGCAGTGGTTCATCTCGATGGACAAGGCCAACCTGCGCAGCGATGCGATGGCGGCCATCGACAACGTGGGCTGGTTCCCGAGCTGGGGCAAGGCACGCATCGGCAGCATGGTCGAGGGCCGCCCGGACTGGTGCATCAGCCGCCAGCGCACCTGGGGCGTGCCGATCGCCTTCTTCACCCATCGCGAAACCGGCGAGCCGCATCCGCGCACGGTGGAGCTGATGCAACAGGTGGCCGACCGCGTGCAGGTGGGCGGCATCGACGTGTGGTATTCGCTCGATGCAGCTGAACTGCTGGGCGAAGACGCAGCGCATTACGAGAAGGTCACCGACATCCTCGATGTCTGGTTCGACTCGGGCGTGAGCCATGAAGGCGTGCTGAGCGCGCGTGGCTTCGGCAAGCCGGCCGACCTGTACCTGGAAGGCTCGGACCAGCATCGCGGCTGGTTCCAATCCTCGCTGCTTACCGGGGTGGCCATCGACAGGCACGCGCCCTACAAGCAGTGCCTCACCCACGGCTTCACCGTGGATGAGAAGGGCCGCAAGATGTCCAAGTCGCTGGGCAACGGCATCGAGCCGCAGGACATCATGAAGACCCTGGGCGCGGACATCCTGCGCCTGTGGATCGCCTCTGCCGATTACAGCAACGAGATGTCGCTGTCGCAGGAAATCCTCAAGCGCAACGCCGACGCCTACCGGCGCCTGCGCAACACCGCGCGCTTCCTGCTCGGCAACCTGGACGGCTTCGATCCGGCCCGGCACCTGGTGGCCCCGGCCGACATGGTGGCGCTGGACCGCTGGATCGTGCATCGCGCCTTCGAGGTGCAGGAGAAAATCAAGGCCGCCTACACCGGTTACAACATGGCCGAGATCGTCCAGCTGCTGCTCAACTTCTGCAGCGTCGACCTGGGCTCGGTGTACCTGGATGTGACCAAGGACCGGCTGTACACCATGCCGGTGGACTCGCGCGGCCGCCGCTCGGCGCAGACGGCGATGTACCACATCGCCGAAGCGTTCACCCGCTGGGTCGCGCCGATCCTGACCTTCACCGCCGACGAGCTGTGGGGCTACCTGCCGGGCGAACGCAAGGAAAACGTGCTGTTCACCACCTGGTACGACGGCCTGGCGCCGTTGCCGGCCGACGCGGCGCTCAATGCCGCCGACTTCGACCAGCTGCTGGCCCTGCGCGAGCAGGTGGCCAAGGTGCTCGAACCGATGCGCGCCAACGGAGCGATCGGCGCGGCGCTGGAGGCGGAAATCACCGTGGCCGCCGATGCCGCCACCGCGGCACGCTGGGAGCCGCTGGCCGAGGAGCTGCGCTTCCTGCTGATCAGTGGCGACGTACAGGTGCGTGCGGCCACCACCGATGAGGTGTTCGTCAGCGCCCAACCCACCGCCAAGGCCAAGTGCGTGCGCTGCTGGCACTACCGTGCCGACGTCGGGGCGGTGGCCGACCATCCCGAGCTGTGCGGTCGCTGCGTGACCAATATCGACGGCGCCGGCGAAGATCGGCGGTGGTTCTGATGAGCGCCGCCCGTCCGCGTCCCAATGCACTGGTGTGGCTGCTGCTGTCGGCGGTGGTCATCGGCCTGGACCAGTGGAGCAAGGCCTGGGTCCTGTCCAGCCTGCCCGAGTTCGAGCCGGTGGTGGTCATCGATGGTTTCTGGAACTGGTACCGCACCTACAACACCGGTGCCGCATTCAGCTTCCTGAGCGATGCCGGTGGCTGGCAGCTGTGGTTCTTCACCGCGCTGGCGGTGGGCATCAGCGGCCTGATGGCGTTCTGGCTGTCGCGTACCGCGCGCGGCCACTGGCGCAGCGCCGCCCCTTACGCGCTGGTCATCGGCGGGGCGATCGGCAACGTGATCGACCGGCAGATGCACGGCCACGTGGTGGACTTCATCCAGTGGTATATCGGTGACCATGCCTGGCCGTCGTTCAACATCGCCGATTCGGCGATCGTGGTCGGCGCGGTGGGGATCGCCGTGTTTGGCCTGTTCGACGGCAAGGCCGAGAAAAAAGCGGGATAATTCCCCCCTGTTTCCTGCAATCAACCGGCCCCGTGCCGGCCGGAGTATCTGACCGATGGACGTGTTGCTCGCCAATCCGCGTGGTTTCTGTGCCGGTGTCGATCGTGCGATCGAGATCGTCAAGCGCGCGATCGAGACCCTGGGGGCGCCGATCTACGTGCGCCACGAGGTCGTGCACAACCGCTTCGTGGTCGATGACCTCAAGGCGCGCGGGGCGATCTTCGTCGAAGAGCTCGACGAAGTGCCCGACGACAACACGGTGATCTTCAGCGCCCATGGCGTCTCCCAGGCCGTGCGCCAGGAGGCCGAGCGCCGCGGGCTGAAGGTGTTCGACGCGACCTGTCCGCTGGTCACCAAGGTGCACCTGGAAGTGGCCCGCCACTGCCGGGCCGGCCGCGACGTGGTGCTGATCGGCCACGCCGGGCACCCGGAAGTGGAGGGCACCATGGGCCAGTGGAGCCGCGAGCGCGGCACCGGCCGGATCTACCTGGTGGAAGACGTCGAGGACGTCGCCACGCTGGTCATCGACCAGCCGGAGAACTTCGCCTACACCACCCAGACCACGCTGTCGGTGGACGACACCCGCGGCATCATCGACGCCCTGCGCACGCGCTTCCCGGCCATGCAGGGCCCGAAGAACGACGATATCTGCTACGCCACGCAGAACCGCCAGGACGCGGTGCGCGACCTGGCCCAGCGTTGCGACCTGGTGCTGGTGGTGGGCTCGCCCAACAGTTCCAACTCCAATCGCCTCAGTGAACTGGCGCGCCGCGAAGGCGTGGAGTCCTACCTGATCGACGGCGCCCACGAGATCGACCCGGCGTGGGTGGCAGGCAAGCAGCACATCGGCCTGACCGCAGGCGCATCGGCACCGCAGGTGCTGGTGGACGGGGTGATCGCACGCCTGAAGGAACTCGGTGCCACCGGCATCGGCGAACTCGACGGCGAGCCCGAATCGATGGTGTTCGCCCTGCCCAAGGAACTGCGGCTGCGCTTGATCAGCTGAGACGCGGTCGCCACGCAGGGCGTGGCGCTAGCGCAGCGTGATCGCGCCTGCGGCCGGCACCGTCAACCGGCGGCGCCACGCGCGTAGGGCGAACCGGCCGGGCGTGCCCTGCCCGGTTCGACTTTCCACAATTCGTACTTGTCATCCATGTAAAGCAGGTGGCACCGGCCCTGGTGGCCCAGCTGCGCCAGCACGGTCCGCAGCATCAGTGGGCCATACTCGGAGAGTGCACGCTGGTCCTGCGCGAACGCACCGGCGACGGGCGTGCGCACGATCACGTACTCCACCCCGGTCCGCTCCATGAAGGCCAGCGTTGCCTCGGTCGAGGGAGTTTCCGACTTGCGCGTCAACGCGATGATGTCCAGCGGCTCATAGCGCACCGGAAGCCAGAATCCCTCACCGCCCACATCGCCGATGGCGCGGGTGTCTGCCGGCAGCCGTGCCAGTATCCGCGCGATCCCTTCCATGCCGGTCGCCGCCCACGCCTCGGCGCGACGCTGGCGGGTGTCCATCGGATTTCTGTCCAGGGTGACGTCGAACGGGCGCGTGCCCGGTCCCCAGGAGCCGGTCACCAGGCAGATCAGGGCCGAGCTGCTGGCGAAAGCGAACAGGATGACGAGAATCAGGCGACGGGCACCGTTGCCGCGCCCGCGCAGGGCCTGCTGGACGACAAATCCTGCAAACAGGATCGAGCAGACGATCGGGGTGATGAAGTAGTTGCCGTCCGCGCCGGAGGCCTCGATGAAGCGGTTGCCGAGCAGCATCGGGAAAAACAGCAGGCCCATTGCCGCGACCGGCCAGGCACGCCCCCATCGGGTCCCGGCCGCGATGCCCAGCAGCAGCGCGGCAAGCGGCAGGAACAGCCAGACATTGCCCGTCCAGAAGATCTGCAGCAGCGGGTACTGGCGTGGATCGAAGAGATAGGTGATCGCAGTCTTGACCGGCGGCAGATAGACCAGCAGGTCGCTGGACGGCAGCAACCCCACGGGTGCCTTCAGCTGCATACCCCATTGCTGGAACAGTGCCACGGCCTGGTTCGGAGCGATCAGGGGCAGCCCGGTCAGCAGGTAGGTGCGCAGGGTGATCAGCGCCGTCACCGCCAGTGCCGCGGCGAACACCACGATGCCCCGTGAGGTGGCCAAGGCGTTCAGCTCGGCCAGGCCCGTGGAGCGGCAGCGCGCCGCGGCAATGACCAGGGTGATCAGGCTGGCGGCCACTGCATAGGGGACATTGGAGAGCCTGGCCTGGCTGGCCAGCAGGGCCGCCGCAGCTGCCAGCCAGAACCAGTGCGCGCCCTTGCCACGCCGGTAGCGCAGCGCGGTCCACAGCGCCATCGCCGCAAGCCATGCCGCCATCGCATCACCTTTGGCGGTGATCGACACGTTGGCCAGGGCGGGCAGGGTGGCGACCAGCGCCACCGTTGCCAGGCGCAGCGCGGGACGCACGCCGAGCTCGCGCAGGATCTGGGAGGCCGTGCACAGCACCAGCACCCAGCATCCGATGCTCAACCCTACGATGGCCGGAATGCTCCACACGGCCGCCAATGGCACCTGCAGCAGCTCGATCAGCTTGGGGTAGTAATGGACCGGCGCAACCAGCGCCTCACTACGGAACACGTTGCCACTGGCCACGAGCACGCGATCGGCCGCGAGCCCATACCAGTTCGAATCGAAATCGCTGGTGACCGACGCCTTGGCGAACAGCACCAGCAGCAGCGTGCCGATCAGGGCGCTGAAGGCGGCCGTGCCGGCCGGCGGCGCCGCCCAGCCCTGGAGCAGCATCCTGCCCATCCGCGGCCCGCGCAGCAGCAGCGCCGGCAGCAGCACCAGGCAGGCCAGTAGCGCCAGCTCCTTCATGCTGCCCACGCCAAACAGCGAAGCCAGCCACAGGATCAACGACCAGGCGACCAGCCCCACCAGCCCGGCCACCAGGGCCGAACGGGCATCATTGCCGCTGCCAAGGCCCAGCGCGGCGCGCAACAGGCCGCCCAGCGCGAAAATACCTTCCATGTACAGCCAGGTGACCAGGATGGCCACATCCACGCCGTGGTGGCGCGCGTATAGCGCTGCGGCGGTACCGATCAGCAGCCAGCGCCGCCATCCCGTGCACAGGCGCAACCCGGCCAGCAACAGCAGGAACACGGCGCCTGCTTCCAGCCCGCCCTGCCAGGCCGCCGGTTGCTGGACATGCCACCCGAACACGCCGGGGCCGAGCAGCGACCAGATCGGCACCGCCACGAACAGGGCGGCCAGCAACGTGACGGCGCCGTAGCGCCAGAAGGGAGTGCTCAATCCGTGGCTTCCGTGTTTCCCAGCGGCACAGCGTATACGCCGCGTCGTTGAGTGGCTACAGGTGGCCACGCGCATGACCTTTGGCCATGTGGGCCGACCGCCGCGAGGTCTAGGATCGGATCTTTCGTTGTCTGGAGTCGTGCCTGATGAAAATGCGTGCCACCGTCCTGTCCGTGCTGCTTGCCCTGTCCGCCAGCGGCGTGCAGGCGCAGACGCCGCCTCCGCAGGATGTCGCTTGGCCGGGCGTGCTGCGCATCGACGTGGACGCGCGCGACATCGGCCGGCGCATCTTCAAGGTCAAGGCCACCATCCCGGCCAAGCCCGGCCCGCTCACGCTGCTGTATCCGCAGTGGCTCCCCGGCGCGCATTCGCCCAGCGGCCCGATCGACAAGCTGGCCGGCCTGGTGGTCACCGCCAACGGCACGCCGCTGCAATGGACCCGCGATCCCTACGACGTGTACGCGTTCAAGGTGGAGGTGCCCGAAGGGGCCAGCGAAGTGGTGGCGCAGTTCAATTTCCTGTCTTCCCAGGGCGGCAGCCAGGGCCGGGTGGTGATGACCCCGGAAATGCTCAACCTGCAGTGGAATGCCAACTCGCTGTACCCGGCCGGGGTGATCACCCGCAACCTGCAGGCCCAGGCCAGCGTGACCCTGCCCAAGGGCTGGAGTTACGCCACGGCGCTGGCCACCGAGCGTCGCGACGGCGACACCGTGGTGTTCAAGCCGATCCGCTACGACCACCTGGTCGACTCGCCGCTGTTCGCCGGCCGCTATTACCAGCAGTACGATCTCGACCCCGGCGCCAAGGTACCGGTGCGCCTGAACGTGTTCGCCGATGACGCCAAATCGATGGTCGCCAAGCCCGAACAGCTCAAGGCGCACCGCGCGCTGGTGCAGCAGATCTACAAGCTCTACGGTGCGCGCCATTTCGACCGCTATGACTTCCTGCTGGCGCTGACCAGCAAGCTTGGCGGCATCGGCCTGGAGCACCAGCGCTCCAGCGAGAACAGCGCCGAACCGGGCTATTTCACCGAGTGGGACAAGAACTGGCTGGGCCGCGACCTGCTGCCGCACGAGTTCAACCACTCCTGGAATGGCAAGTACCGCCGCGGCGCCGACCTCACCACGCCCAACTTCAACGTGCCCATGGGCGACAGCCTGCTGTGGCTGTATGAAGGCCAGACCCAGTTCTGGGGCCAGGTTCTGGCCGCGCGGTCGGGCTTGTGGAGCGAGCAGCAGACCCGCGAAACGCTGGCCAATGTGGCCGCCACCTATGATCGCGGCCGCCCCGGCCTGGCCTGGCGCGCGCTGCAGGACACCACCAACGACCCCACCATCGCCCAGCGTCGCGCGCTGGCGTTCCGCAACTACCAGCTGAGCGAGGACTACTACTCCGGTGGCCAGATGGTGTGGCTGGACGTGGAGGGCAAGCTGCGCGCGCTGACCGGCAACAAGCGCAGCCTGGATGATTTCGCCAAGGCGTTCTTCGGCATGAACGATGGCGACTGGGACGTCAATCCGTACACCTTTGAGGACGTGGTGCACACCTTGAACGGCATTGCGCCGTTTGATTGGGCCAGCTTCCTGCGCGAGCGCCTGGACGGACACGGCTCGCTCACCGGTGGGCTGGACGCGGCCGGCTGGAAACTGGTCTACACCGAGACCCCGAGCGAGGCGGTCAAGGCGCAGGAGACCCGCGCCAGCGGCATCAACCTGACCTATTCGCTGGGCCTGAGCGTGGCCAACAGCGGTGTGCTCACCGACGTGCTGTGGGACAGCCCTGCATTCAACGCCGGTCTCACCCCGGGCATGACCGTGCTGGCGGTCAACGGCCGCGTGTACAAGGGCGAGACGCTGAAGGAGGCGGTGACCACGGCCAAGACCGACAAGGCCCCGATTACGCTGCTGGTGCGCAGTTTCGATCGCATCGACACGGTGACCCTGGATTACCACGGCGGCCTGCTGTACCCGTCGCTGGAGCGCATTGCGGGCAAGCCGGATCGCCTGGCGGAACTGTGGAAGGCGCGATGAAAACACCCGGCCGCGACCTGCTGATCGTGGCGCTCGCGGCCGCGGCCATCGTCGGTGCCGGGCTGGAGGGTGATGGCCGCTGGCTGCACTGGCTGGGCAAGCCGTTGACCACCGTGCTGATCGCCGCGATCGCATGGCGCGTACTGCCGGCGCACGACGCCGGCTACCGCCGCGCAGTACTGGCCGGCATGGCGCTGTCGTGCATCGGCGACATCGCCCTGATGCTGCCGATGGACGCCTTCGTGCCCGGACTGATCGCCTTCCTGCTGGCGCACGTGTGCTACATCGTCGCGTTCCGCGCCGGCGTTCGTGGCGGGCGCGCCCTTGCCGGTGCGGCGCTGCTGCTGGGGGCGTTTGCCTGCGGCAACCTCGTCGCCTTGTGGCCGCACCTGCCCGACGACATGCGCGTACCGGTGCTGGCCTACGTGGTTGTGCTGGCGGTCATGGCCATCCTCGCGCTGGCCCGGCATTGGGCCAGGCCGGCACTACACGGCGCGGCCCGTCGCAGCACCGCGTGGGCGGCCGGGGGCGCGGTGCTGTTCGTCGCCAGCGATTGCGTGCTGGCCTGGGACCGTTTCGGCGGTGGACTGCCGATGGCCAGCCTGCTGGTGCTGAACACGTATTACGCGGCGCAGTACGGGATTGCACGGTCGGTAGACGCGTTGGCTCGGCCCGCTTCGCGCTGACGGCAGCAGGGCGGCGCATCAGGCCGCATGTCAGTCTTCGTTGCCCACATCCTGCGCGGTGTTGCAGCGCTGCCGCGGCGGGCACAGTCGGTCCAGCAAGGCCGCGGTCACCCCGTTGCTCCAGCCGAAGCCATCCTGCAGCGGATACTCACCGCCACCGCCGCCGCCGGCCGAACCCTCCACCACGTACTTTTCCACCAGCTTGCCTTCGCTGTCGTACACCGCCTGCACGGTGCGCAGAAAACGCGTGCCAATGCGGCGCGCCAAGGCGTCTTCGCCGTAGCGCTGCAGCCCGTCCACCGCCACCCACTGCAACGGTGCCCAACCATTCGGGGCGTCCCACTGCTGCCCGGTGTTGACGGTGGTGGTGAGCAGGCCGCCCTCGCGCAGCAACTGCGCTTCCACCGCAGCCGCCGTCTGCCGCGCCTGCGGCCGCGTGGCGACCTGCAGCCAGAGCGGGAACAGTGCCGCCGCGGTGAGCGCGGGTCGGGTCTGGCCGCGCTCCAGGTCGCGGTCCACGTACCAGCCCTGGGGAGCATCCCAGAGCACGGTGTTGATCGCCTGCTGGCGCGCTGTCGCCTGTCGCTCGAAATCGCGCGCGGCCTTGCCATCGTGGGCCACCTTGCTGGCCCGGGCGAGGGTTTTCTCGAGGTGGAACAACAGGCTGTTCAGATCCACCGGCACGATCGCGGTGGTGTGGATGCTGCCCAGTGAGGTGGGCTCGGCCAGCCAGCGCGAGCTGAAATCCCAGCCTGATTCCGCGCCCGCGCGCAGGTCGCGGTATACCTGCGACGGCGCGCGCTGCGGCGCCTGCGCGGCCGTGGCCAGGTCATCGGTCCACGACTCGGTGCGCGGCACCGCGCGGGCATCCCAGTAGCGGTTGAGCAGTTGTCCGTCGGCCAGGCGCACCACGCGTTCGCTGGCCTGGCCCGGTGCGAGCCCAGCGGCGCCGCGCATCCAGAACGCGTGCTCGGTGCGCAATTGCGGCAGGTAACGGCGATAGGCCACGTCGCCTTCGTGGGTGGCCAGCAGATCCACCATCAGGCTGAAGAACGGCGGCTGCGAGCGGCTCAGGTAATAGCTGCGGTTGCCATTGGGGATGTGCCCGTACTGATCCAGCTGCCAGGCGAAGTTGTCCACCATGTCGCGCGCCTGCTGCCAGCGCCCGCTGGAGGCCAGGCCCAGCAGGGTGAAGTAGCTGTCCCAGTAATAGACCTCGCGGAAGCGCCCGCCCGGCACCACGTAGGGCTTGGGTAGCGGCAACAGGGAGCCGCGCGGGTCCACGCGGTCGGTGGTCCGGGTCAGCACCGGCCACAACCCTTCGATATGCGCGCGCAGGGTCTGCCCGGCTGGCGGCACGTAAGCGGCCGCCGCACCGGGCACAACGAAATGCTCGGACACGAACCCGGCCAGGTCGGCCGATTGCGCCTGCATCGACTGCCACTCGGCCAATACTGCAGTGGGATCCCGCCGGGGCACGGCATCGGCGAAGGTCTTCTGGTCACCGAACAGGTGCGCGCCCTGTACCTGCTGGAACAGCGGCTGCCACTGCTGGTCCGGTGGCAGCGGCGGGGCTGGGCTGGGGCCGTTGGCGGTGGCCGTGGCGGTGCACAGCAGTGAGGCCAGCATCAGGCGGGCCAGGCGTGAACGGGGATGCATGCGGCGGTTCCGGGCGGGATGGCCCACTGTAGGGGCCCTTGCGTCAACGCCCGGTGCCTGCGGGGCGGGCCGTGAGCTGGGTGCGGCGCATGCCAATTGACCACTTCGGCCCCCCGCCGTAGAATTGCCTGCTCAGCCGGAATAGCTCAGTTGGTAGAGCGGCGCATTCGTAATGCGTAGGTCGTAGGTTCGATTCCTATTTCCGGCACCAGATACAGCAAAAAGCCCCGGCTTAGGCCGGGGCTTCTTTGTGCTCTGGTAGCGCCGGGCGATTCCCGGCAGATTGCGTGGTCCCCCAGTAGTGCCAGCCCATGGCTGGCAGTCAGGGACCTCGGAATATCGCGGCCCGCTTGCCCCTCCGGCTTCCCAAGCCCTTAGCTACCCGCGCTACCCCCGCCTGGCCGTCGCGTCTGCTTGAATGCATCCGCCAAATTCCCCGATCCTCACTCCTGTGCTATGAATACCCAGCCTTGCTTCAAGGCTCTTTCAGGGATTGGAAGGATGCGCACGTTCGGGGAGCTGCAGGCGGTGTGTCGACCCGCTTCAGGGGAGTTGAAGATCGAGTTCGGAAGCTGGGTGCGGTAGGCGCTTGGCTATGCTTTG
>DJBL01000124.1:97867-103766 GCA_002435595.1 Stenotrophomonas maltophilia | reverse complement strand
CCGGGGTATACGGGGCATGTGGGTGATGCTGCTACTGGGCTAAGCCAGATGCATTAGCGGTATATGGATCCGCAGTTGGGGGTGTTCCTGTCCGTGGATCCTGTGGCGGCGTATAGCAATCCGATAGGGCAGTTCAATCGATACCGGTATGCGAACGGGAATCCTTACAAGTTCACGGATCCAGACGGGCGGGAGAGTTGGAGTGACTTTCAGACCGGCTTTGAGAACGGAACACTTAACGCTTCCCGATACGAGCACGGATTTCCGCTGCATGCAAACTGGGCTGAGCAGGCTGGCTATGGCATTGGTGCCGGTATTGTCAAGGGCGGTCAGTCCCATGCTGGCGGTATTCGAGTGCCGCCCCTGCGTATGCAACCGCCGCGGACTGGGGTTGTTACGGTTGGTGCGGTCACCAAGCCAACGAAGTCGCCAGATATAAATCCAAAGGACATCGCGGGACGTACTGCGGGAGAGATCGACGGGATTGCAAAGCAGAGCGGTCTACAGCCCAAGGGCCCGGATCCCTCTGCTGGAAAAGGGGCCTACGTAGATCCAGTGAATGGTAATCAAAGGGTACTGGTACATCCCAACGCTGCCTGCGGCCCCCATTGTCATGTGAATGATGCTAGTGGCCAACGTTTGGATATCAATGGGAAGCATGTCGCTCCGGAGTCGCCGGCCGCGCATCTTCCCCTCAAAACAAAGTGAGATTCTGATGCACGATTGGACGCTTGTGGAAATACGAATCGACTGGGCTGCAAGCTCGGCGGTGCTCATTGCGCTGGACGAATGCTCTTTAAGCCGGTCGATATTCTTCAGAGGGCTGCGCGAATTTTCAGCTGATAGGCGAGAGCACTGGGGGCCAAGCAGTTCAATCAATGAGGCTTCCTGGGACGATTCGTCAACGGATGGCGGAGTTTCTTTGAAGGTTGAGATGCAGTCAGGAGGCATGATCAGTATCTCGGCCGCTGCAGCGGATATCGACGGCATGCCCTGTATGCCGACGATAGGTTCGCTTTAGATTAAATCGCATGCGGACGATCCTCATCCAAACACGACCTCGCATCCTGTCCTAAGTTGGCTCTATCGCCACTTACGGACGCTCCGCCCGATGTCATCCGCCCTCACTAAGCGCATCGTTCTTACAGCAGAACCCCGTGATCGCCCCTATGAGCTTAGGGACGCTCAGGTTCGCGGCCTGATCTTGCGAGTGCAGCCATCTGGTCATAAAGCTTGGATCGTGACCTGGGCGCACGGTAGGGCAGTTCAATCGGTACCGGTACGCGAACAGCAATCCGTACAAGTTCACGGATCCGGATGGGCGGCAGAGCATTGCTGCATGCGGAATGAATCCTGCAAATGCTGCAGCATGCGCTGAAGCCGGTATCGCGACGGGGGGAGGGGCCTCAGGAGCAGGAGGGACCAGTGGCGGCGGCGGTGTCATCGCTGGGATTCTGAGTGCTTTAGGTTTGGAACGGCTTGTTCAGCGCTCTGACTCCGCAGGTTCGGCTGCGGACAAGATCAAGGAAGGCACTTCACCCTCCACGGGGAGCAAGTCAGGTAACGGCGATGTTCATCCTGGTGGTCAGGAGGCTGCCGACGCGGCATGGGATAGCATCAAAGGTGTAGGTGAAACAAAACGCTATGAAGATCGACATGGCAATGTAACCGGGTCAAGGATCTCGATGGTGGTGGTGTGGCTGACAGGCACACGAGTACAAAGAGTGATCACAAAGGTGCGCCCACCATTAAGATTCGTGATGCAGAAAGTAAAGTTATTCAAACCACGCGCTATGAGAAGAGTCAATGAATCAGGAATCGAATTGCGTTGATCGCAATGAGGTGGAGAAAATGCTGAGTGATCAGCAGTTCCCAGCTTTCCCTTTCAAGGACGAGACATGGCGAGGGCTGTTCTTCAATCGTGATCTTCATGGGCTTGGAGGGGTGCCAAAAAGCATCTTTGATGCCTTGATAAACCAGCTCGAAGCGCGAGGCGCGATGCCGCTGTGGTTTGTTCCTGCGGTAACAGTAAGCTCGGGCGAGGATGTGTTTCCGTATGCCGATATCGATGGGTGGGGTCGATATGTTGATCTTCTTGGCTGTTTAGGTTTCTTTCCGGAGTACTACTTGGTACCAGCTGATCGATCAATTCTGCTGTGGTTTGATCCTGAGACAGTTCTGGTGGGTGGTGGAGCAGAATTAATCAGCGCGATTGCGGGTAACTGTGGCGGGGAGGAACTGGCGCGACTCTCGGTAAAGGAGTTTGGTGTCACATTGGATGATCACTGTTCTGATGTAGCAGTTTTTATCAAGCGCATCAGTGGCCTCGATTGATCTCGAGAGCTGCTCGTGGAAAATGCGGAATGGGAGCCATGGAAGCAGTCGGTAAGCGTTAGACACGGTGCCCCGCAAGTGTGGGTGTTGGACATCCGTTTGGTCACGGACAACAACGTGCAGCTCTACATTGAGGATGGAGAGGTGTTTGAAGTGAACCTGAGCTCGAAGGACAGGCCAATCAACTTCCCTCCGGAGCCTGCCAAAGGAGGTCGTTACTAGTGGACGGTGATAGCTACGCGCTTCTGGCGGGAATTGTGGAAACGGAGGCTCTCGGATCTGCTGGCGACCTGGCTCCTGCCTTGCTGGACCGCTACTGGTCCGGTGAAATCAGTCTGCCCTCGGCGATCGATGCCGACATTGCTTCCTATCTTTCACAACACGACTTAGGGGCTCTTGCAAGAGCATCGACTTGGATTGCGAGGAATCATGTGCTTTCCGGGCAGATGCCAAAGCATCACTTGAGCTTGGTACGATGGCTGTTCGAGAACGGCGATGTTGATCGGCTCGATCTATTGAGCCTGCTGGCGCTTCTTTCGCTAGGGCTGCTGGATCAAGCCGGATTGGAGATCGCCCTGCTCTCCAGGGAAGCACTGGACGAAGGACGGCTGGAGGAAGGCTTGAATCTAATAGAGCCGATGCTGCTGGCCTATAGTCCTTCGCTATGATGGATGCGTAGGTCGCAGATTCGACTCCTGTTTCCGGCACCAGATACAGCAGAAAGCCCCGGCCTAGGTCGGGGCTTCTTGTTTGTGGCGATACGGCCGTTGGTAGCGCCGGCCGCTGGCCGGCAACCCGGTAGTGCCAGCCCATGGCTGGCAGCCCAGAATTTCCGAGCCGCGCGACCCGCCCCAGCGGCTTCGCAGGCGCTTAGGTCCTGGCACCGTTCCTGACCTCGAAACCGCAACCGGCCATCGCTGTGCTATGAATACCCGGCCTTGCTTCAAGGCACTTTCAGGGATTGGAAGGATGCGCAGGTTCGGGGGAACTGCAGGCGGTGTGTCGACCCGCTTCAGGGGATTTGGAGATCGAATTCGGAAGTTGAGAGCATTAGGCACCTGGCTGTGCTGTGCGCTGCTGATTGGCTTGGGTGTGTCGCCCGCCGCAATGGCACAGACGACGGTTACGTACATTCACACTGATCCCTTGGGCTCGGTTGTGGCTGAGAGCGATGCCAGTGGCAACGTGATCAAGCGCTATGACTACGAACCCTATGGGGCCGTTGTCGGTGGTCAGGTCGCGGATGGACCGGGATATACCGGGCATGTCAGCGATTCGGCTACGGGGCTGAGCTACATGCAGCAGCGGTACATGGACCCGCAGTTGGGTGTGTTCCTGTCGGTGGATCCGGTCACGGCGTATGAACAGCCTGTGGTCCAGTTCAATCGCTATCGGTATGCAGCAGGGAATCCCTACCGTTACTTTGATCCGGACGGGAGGGCTGAAAGCCCTGCTTGGATGCGCTATACGATCCCTGGCCAAGTTACTTGGGACGCAGCTGTCACATCAGCTGAGCAAGGCAACTATGGCTTGGCAGCAGCAGGTGGGGCGGTTGCGATTGCTGAAGGCGTGATGGGGATCGTTACGCTCGGTCAGTCCCAGCGGCTAACTGTCTCGAGTCAGCTCGCGGCTAAGGAGATTGCAGCCCTCAGCGCAGCTAGATCGGCATCCGCAGAAGCTCAGGCAAGCAGGGCGGCGGGGGGAGGCGTGACGGGTCTTGTGACAGATTCCGGCGAAATTTTTTTGGGGGCAAGTTCGCGCGCAGGTGGACCTGGTGGCGCGTCTAATGCCGCTATCCAGAAGTCGCTCGATGGGGTGGCCGACAGTGCCAGATCTCCATTTCACGGCTGTTGTGGAGAAATTGATGCGATGAGCAAAGCGCCAAATTCAGGCGCTGATTTGAAGGGCGCGACGATGGCGACTGTCCGGGCAGTAGGCTCAAAGGCCGGGCAGGTCATGGAGCCCTGCAGTAGCTGTGCTGCCGTGGCGAAAGACCAAGGTGTTCGCGCCATTCATCCAGTTAAGACACCTCCGTTATAAGGTGTATTTATGAATGACGAAAAAACATCGCGTGTGCGCATGCGCCAGCTGATCGACGCTCTTGACGATTTTCTTGATGTTGCTGGATTGGAGCGAAATAGTGGCGCGAGGGCTAAGCTAGCGATTGTGTTGTGTGACTACCTTGGCGAGCGCCTTGACGGGGAAAGATTGTCTGCAGTTAATGCGGCTCGGGATTTTTGGCTTCGAGGCGAGGCTGCTGAGTATAAACTTTGGTTCGATCTATTCTCGGTGAGAATGAATGGTTCGCAGCATTCGAATCCAGTCGATCGCTTGGTTTGGAGTGCATTGGCTCAGTCCGGTGGGCTTGATTCATATGCTGGAGAATACCTGGCTCTCGAGGCTTTCGACGCTGGGTTGACCGTGGATGACATTGTCGCGGCGATAGCCGATGCTGTGCCTGGTTTTTCGGCTGGCTGAGGGAAGACGCAATTTTTCTGTTTTGAGGTGCTTGCGTGGCAGGTTGGACTACGGTTTCCGGCACCAGTTCAACCGTAATGGCGATTTTGGATATAGCGAATACACAAGGACAGTCCGTATTGATGTCACCTCTGGACTCCGCATCAAATCCTCAGGGAAGATCCAGTCTCGGCGGTCACGAGGTGAGCCATGCCGCCGAGCATGATCGGGTTGGTCTGTCCGCTTTCCAGTCTTCCCTCGTTGCGCCGCAGTCCAGCTCGGAGAGTAGCGGCGTTATGCAAATCAAAGTCGGCGTATCTCCGGAGGAGGCGCGGGCGACAAGCGTAGAGACCTGAGCTGCGCGTGAGCTGGATGAGCCCGTCCGGAAAAGCTATGGCGATACGAATGGCACGGTCAAAGTCTGCTCCCCCACCAGTAATCAAGGGCGTTGAATGAACCGCATTCTGATGATTGCAATGGCTTTATCCATTGTTTCATGTCGAACCGGTGACGAGGTCCCGCCTCCTTGCGGCGCCGGAAACATTCCTGTGGAAACCGTTTCCCCTAGGGCTCCTGCCGTAAGCGAGTTGCAGGTGCGTGGCTCTATCGTGGCCACCGTTGTCGTGGAAGAAGATGGCAGGGTGACGAATCCGGTCATTACGCGTTCTCAACTAGAACAGCTTGATCGTGGAAAGGTCGATACTGCTGCCTATGAGAGTGCCGTCCTGATAGCTGTAGAGAAATGGCGTTTCTCGCCTGTCCCATCTCGCTGTGCGAAGAAGATCACAATCGACTTTCGGCGTCTGCATTGATTCAGCATGCTCAGGATCTAAAGCGCGCCGGAGCCGCGCTGCGCTAGGGTAAGTCGCCGGTGGTCGCGGAGGATCCTCATCCAAACACCGCCCCACATCCTGTCCTAAGTTGGCCCTATCGCCACTTACTGACAACCACTCCTGTGCTATGAATACCCAGCCTTGCTTCAAGGCTCTTTCAGGGATTGGAAGGATGCGCACGTTCGGGGGAGCTGCAGGCGGTGTGTCGACCCGCTTCAGGGGAGTTGAAGATCGAGTTCGGAAGCTGGGTGCGATAGGCGCTTGGCTATGCTTTG